>JBBDVZ010000192.1:0-6638 GCA_040903115.1 Planctomycetaceae bacterium | reverse complement strand
AAAACAAACATCCAAGAAGCCCGGCTTTTTCGGAAAAGCCGGGCTTCTGGCCCCAGTCCTATTAGAACTCATTAAATGCCGGAACTCCGCAAAGATCCCGTTGTCAGCCGCTGGGTGATTATCGCTCCCGACCGCGCGAAGCGGCCGCAAGATTTTCGAGCCGAGTCGCCGGGGGGGAGTCCGCGGTTTTGCCCATTTTGCGAGGGGAACGAGGACGCCACCCCGCCGGAAATTTTCGCCTATCGCCAACCGGGAACGGAGGCGAATCGTCGCGGCTGGCGGACGCGCGTCGTCCCCAATAAATTTCCCGCGCTGCAAATCGAGGGCGACCTGCAAAAGCGCGGCGACGGCATCTACGACCTGATGAACGGAATCGGTGCGCACGAGGTGATCATCGAGTGTCCGCACCACGAGCACAACATGTCGCGCCTGCCGGTCGACACGATTCGTGAAGTCCTCTGGATGTATCGCGATCGGCTGGTCGACCTCAAACGCGACCCGAGGCTGGTCCACGGCCTGATATTCAAGAACAAGGGAGTATTGGCCGGCGCGTCGCTCGAGCACAGCCATTCACAGCTCATCGTCACGTCGGTGGTGCCGATCTCCGTCTGGGAAGAAATGACGGGCTCGCTGGAGTTTTACAACTATCGGGGCCGGTGCATTTACTGCGATATGATTCAGCAGGAGTTGGCGACCAGCTCGCGTCTCGTGCTCGATACCCCCAACTTCGTCGTTTTTTGCCCGTTTGCCAGCCGCTTTCCGTTCGAAACCTGGGTTTTGCCTCGGCATCACTCCAGCCAGTACGAGAACATCCCGCGGCAGGGGATCGACGAGCTGGGGATGGTGCTGAAGACCACGCTGTGTAAGTTGGAAGCCGCTCTTGACGACCCTCCGTATAATTACGTGTTCCACACGGCTCCGTTCGATTCGGGCGAATTGGCGCATTATCACTGGCACGTGGAAATCTTTCCCCGGCTTACCCGCGTTGCCGGATTCGAGTGGGGCAGCGGGTTTTACATCAACCCAGTGCTTCCCGAAGAGGCGGCAGGCTTTCTTCGTGAGGTCGAAATCGATATCAGTTCACCCACTTGGACGCCGGCGCGGACGTCCTGACTTTCCCGATGCGCGGAACTCGGTGCCTCCCGAGTCGGTTCGGTATCGCTTATTACTATTGTTGTGTTAGCATACTTTTTCGAAACCCTTCTCCCCTCGAGGGGAGCGGTCGGGAGCGGGGTGAAGGTTTCAAGAGTTTCCACCCTCCCCCAACCCCTCCCTGGAAGGGAGGGGAGTTGTGAGCCCGCTGAGACGCGCCGATGCGGGTCGAACGCCGAAGTTTTTGAGGGGCAAATGCGAGTTGAGTTGGGCTTGTCGGCCACCAGCCACCGTGAAGGAAAGAAAGGATTCTTTCCATGACCTGCCGCGTTCGGCTTGTCCTGGCGATTCACGATCATCAACCGATCGGAAACTTTGACGGCGTCTTCGAGGAGGCGTACGTCAACAGTTACGCTCCGTTCCTCGACCTCCTGCAGGAATACCCCAGCCTGCCTGTTTCGCTGCATCTCTCGGGCAGCCTGCTGGAATGGTTGCTGGACGCGCATCCGGAATACGTCGAGCGGATTCGCCGCCTCGTCGAAGCCGGGCAAGTCGAAATCCTGGGCGGTCCTTATTACGAGCCCATCCTCGCGTCGATTCCGTCGCGCGACCGAATCGGGCAGATCACAGCCTACTCGCGGCATCTCGAACGCTTGTTCGGCGCCAAGGTGCGCGGCATGTGGGTTCCCGAGCGCGTGTGGGAACAATCGTTCGCCAGCGACATTGCCGAGGCCGGCATCGAGTTCACCATCGTCGACGATTTCCACTTCAAAAACGCCGGACTTCGCGACGATCAGATGTACGGCTATTACCTGACCGAAGACGAAGGGCGGCTGATCAAGATCTTTCCGGGCAGCGAGCGGCTGCGCTACACCATTCCCTTCCAAGAACCGCAGGTGAGCATCGACTACCTGCGGGAGATCGGCGAGAGACATCCTAACGCAATCGTGGCGTTTGGCGATGACGGCGAAAAATTCGGGTCCTGGCCGGGCACCAAGAAGCACGTTTATGAAAACGGTTGGCTGCGCCGCTTTTTCGATGCCTTGCAAGCAAACCGCGATTGGCTGAAGGTCACCAGCTTCGGTGAAGCGGTCGACTACGTTCCGCCGTTAGGCACGTGCTACCTTCCCGACTCCAGCTATCGCGAGATGACCGAGTGGGCGTTGCCGCCCGAACGCCAACTTGTCTACCACCGCATCATGCACGGCGCCAACTCCGACGCACAATTCGCGGAGCTCAAACCGTTCATCCGCGGCGGCTTCTGGCGCAACTTTCGCGTTAAGTATCCCGAGGCCAACGAGATGTATGCGCGGATGATGCAGGTCAGCAACCGGCTCAACGAGATGTCGCAAACGCCGTGCGCCCACGAGCACCGCGACCTGATCAACTCGGCACGCCGGGAACTGTATCGCGGCCAATGCAACTGCCCCTATTGGCATGGGGCGTTCGGCGGCCTTTACCTGCCCCACTTGCGAAATGCCATTTACCAGCACCTCATTGCCGCCGATAACCTGCTCGACACCGCCGCCGGCAAGTCCGGCCGCTGGGTCGCCGTCGACGTCGATGACTTTAATCTCGACGCGCGGCAAGAGCTGCGAATCGCAGGCGATCGCTTAATCGCCTATGTCGCTCCCAGCCGCGGCGGCCACCTGTATGAGTTGGATGTGCGGGGGACAAAGGTAAATCTGCTCGCGACGCTCAATCGCCGGCCCGAGCCGTATCACGAAACGGTTCGCGAGGCGGCGTCGCGACAGCACTCCGGAAACGGCGCCGGCGTGGCCAGCATCCACGATCAGGTTTCGTTCAAGCAACCCGATCTCGACAAGAAGCTCATCTACGACAACTGGCCCCGCAAGAGCCTCGTCGATCATTTTCTCGAACCGCAACTGGCTCTCGACCAGTTTCAGCATGGCGGTGGAGAGACGGGCGACTTTCTGACGGGTGTTTATGAGACGCGGCTGCGGCGTTCGAGCGGACGCGTCGAAGCCAGACTGACTCGCCAAGGCCAGTTCGGCCCGCATCGCGTCCATCTGACAAAAACGATTGCGCTCGACGTCTCGTCGGGCGGCCGGCTGGAAATTGTGTACGAGCTCGAGCAGCTCCCACCCGGCGTGCCGGTGCATTTTGGCGTCGAGTTCAACTTCGCCGCAATGGCCGCCGGCGCCAGCGATCGGTACTACTACGACTCACGCGGCGTTCAACGCGGCCAGCTCGAAACCGTGCAATCCATCGAGAAGTCGGACCGAATCGGCCTGATCGACGAATGGCTGGGACTCGATGCGGCGCTCGACGTCAGCCGTGCGGCTGACTTTTGGGCCTTTCCGATTCAGACCGTCAGCCAATCGGAGGGCGGGTTCGAGCTGGTGCATCAGAGTTGCATGGTCATGCCCCGCTGGGAGTTCGTCGCTCCCCACGACGGCCGCTGGACGGTGAAAATCGATCTCAGCATCGATACGTCCGCCGCCCAGGCCAGACAACTCCGCGAAGCCGCCGCCGCGTTGTGAAAAGCTATCAGCCGTCAGCGGTCAGCTATCAGCCAGAAGGAAAAAAAGCTGAAAGCTGAAAGCTGAAAGCTGAAAGCTGATTGCTGACAGCTCCAATCATCCCGACGGATCGACGTCGTGCTTTCCGATGTTGCATTGTGCGCAGAGGACCTGCAGGTTGTCGAGCACCGTCTCGCCCCCTTTCGACCATGGCACGACGTGATCGACGTGCAACCGCGCCCCGTGCTCGGGTCTGGCTCCGCACATCCGGCAGGTGTTCCCGTCGCGCATTAGTACGAGCGCCCTCTGGCGCCAGGTCGGCTCTCTCCGAGTGTGCCGCGCTGCGATCGGCTGGGTTGCCGCAACGGCTGGCGGCGGGGATTTTGCATTGGCCCAAACGACGAATGCATCCAGTGCCTTGCGGAAGGATCCAAAACGGTTGGCATATGTGGACGCACAGTATCGTGAAGGACTTCGGTTCATGTCGTCATAGATGGGTTGCTCACCTAACTTGAGCCAGACGTCTGCCAGGTTCTGAAACAAATCGTCGTTAGGGATGCGGTAGTTACGCGTTGAATTCAGCCCCGCGCGCCCAATGGCCGTGGTCCACGTGCCGAATCGCTTCCGCAGCGTTGCGTCGGTAACGCAGCCGTATTTGCGGTAATCGTACAGCGTGATTCGCTGCGAACCGACCACTTTTGCGACACGGCGCATGTCCTCCAGAATTTCGTCGTCGGAAAGTCCGCTGTTTCCGGGCTTGAGGCGAAAGATCGTATTCATGAACGGCGGCTCGCAAATTGGGGGGCGATGAGGCGGCACTGCCGTCAAACCGCCCATTCACTTCGAACGGCGGAGTTCGTTTCGCCTGAGGGTGAGTGTGAACGGAGCACTTTGCCAAAACTCGCCCCGGTGTGTCAATCAGATTTTTTTGGAACGAGTGCCAGGAGAAGCGCGCAAGTTCTCGGGTCTTTGTCGGCATTGTGAGTTGACAATGCGACGAATTGGGGCGAGAAGTGTTTTCGGTAGTACTCCATCCAGGCTGAAATGTCTGGTAGGTGGGTGCCATGCCCACGGCTTTGCGTGGGCATGCTTGGACGTTTATTCGGGGGATCGGCATGCCCAACCAAAGCGATGGGCATGGCACACCAGACGCGGAGACACGGCGACGCGGCGAGGGACGCAGAGGGGCAGACAACGTCCGACGCGAGCAAGTTCCCCTCCCCCCTCGCGGGGGAGGGCCAGGGTGGGGGGGTCGAGACATCAAACGCGTCCGCGCGTCTCACCTCGCCCGCTCGAGGTTCAACTTCAACAGCGCCGCAAGAACCTCCTCGTCACTCATCGCGGCATCCCAGCCGTAGGCGGCGAAGACGGCTTCGTCGAGGTTTTTGTGTGCCAGGTCGAGCCACGTCGGACGTTCATTGTAGAGGCTCGTCAGTGTGCGTTTTTTGAGCGCCTTCGCGCATTCTTCGTCCTTGGGAACCGTGCGCGGATAGCGCACCGTGCCGATGCCGCCGGGGTCTGTCCCCGTTTCTGGCTTTGGAGAAACGGGGACTGACCCCCTCCCGGTCGCCCCATCGTCAGCCACAACGTACCTTTTCCACGGGCCGTCAACTGAGCCGGGGAATTCGAGAATCTCCTCGCGTGTCCATTCGGGCGGATTGAGCCAGTTGTTGCGCAGCCTGTCGAGTTCCTTGGCCGCCGCGGCAATCGCCTCTTCGTGTTGTTTCGTCGGCTTGGGAAACGGAAAGGTCTCGAAGCAAGTCGTGGGCGTGTAACGAAACCCGCTTTCGCGCTCACGGACCTGAGTTCCTTGGGCGCGTGCCCAAACCTCATGTAGTCGCGAATGGAGCACGCCGAAAAAGTAATCGTTTTCGAATGCAAAGCAATAAATTGTCTTGTCGGGTTGGATGATAGGCGGCAACCAAGTAAAAAGCCGATACTTTGAGACCATCGGAGTACACAAGATTCGGCTGAGATCCTGCTGTGCATCTCGAACACGAACTCCGGGACGTCTGTATTGCCACCACAGCCGTCGCATGCGTTCGTCACGATTGTTTGATCGGAAGTCTTTGACCTTGAGGCGGATGTACTCAAACGGCGATTCGAATTGCGCCGCTTCAGCCTCGGTTGCTTGAGTGTTGAAGTCGACAATCCACATGGCATCGCGCCTGCTCACTAGCAATTCAGCGTTAGTCCACGGTCGCAATACGTCTGAATTCGGACGTCCATTCGGATTTGGCGCGCAAAGCCAAGGTTGCGTCTCGGCGTCCGTTACGTCAAATTTTGCCCCTTTTTCGGGCGGACGCAGGAATAAGTCCTTGTTTTCGAGGAGTTCTCGCGCTTGAGTTATGTCTGACGTTGCGGACAGATTGCTGTGGATCTCGGATACGGCTTGCCGGTCCAAGGTGCGTTGTCGCTCTGATCCGTTATCAAAGCCAACCATACTTACATGCACATTGGCGCCGTCGAGGATCCAATCGCGATCGCTTTCCGCAAAGAATATGTCTCCAGTGTTCTTTATTCTCTTAAGCGTTTCCCGATTCGATCCGCCGCGAATCCCTTGAGTTGCCAGCAATCCCGCCCGCCGGCAGTTCTTCTGTTCGATTTGCTTTCTTGCCTTTTCGAACCAATAACAACAAAGGTCACTTTCCGCGAGAACGCGGCCGTCCCAAAGACGTTGAACGAAATCCATGTACTCCTCGCCGAGATTACCTCTGTGGAGTTTACTTCCAAGAAACGGCGGATTTCCAACGATGAACTCTGCGGAAGGCCATTGTGGTTCCAGCGGGTGCTCCGGAACCGACAGGTCCATAATTGCATCCATGAGATGGATGCTCTCGATCGGCTCCAGCACCGGGTTGCGCGGCGGGGCGTAACCGTTGTGGTGCATCCATTGCAGGTAGCCGATCCAGATCACCACTTGGGCCAACTGCTGCGCGTACGGGTTGATTTCGATGCCGGCCAATTGCGTGGGTCGCACGTGGGGCAGCAATGACAGCCCGTTCGAAGAGGCGTACGCGTTCACCTCTTTTTCCAGATCCAGCAGCAGGTTGATCGCCACAT
>JBBDVZ010000191.1:0-6640 GCA_040903115.1 Planctomycetaceae bacterium | reverse complement strand
CGGCCGCAAGCCCAAGGAAGAGCCGGTCGCCATCGAAATTGTGACCGAAGACGAGATTCGCCAACGTCGCATCGTCAAAAAGCCGTTGCCGCGTCCGAAGCCGGCGGGGCAACCGCTTGCGACCGCTCCGAAGCCACGTTCTGCCAATCGGCCCCCGTCCGTCAAACAGCCCGCGCCCGTCGCGGCGCCCCCGCCCCCGCCATTGCAGCGACGTCGGCCCGGAGCGGAAATGGCCGAACGACATGCGATCGATCCGAACAGCAGCCTCGGCACGAATCTGCAATCGCACCTGCAACAGTACATGGCGCCGGACCGGATCGAGCAGGAGGTGCAACAACACATCACCCACGACGTCGAGAAGCGCGTCGAGCGGAACCTGGGGTCATTCGGCGACAAGCAGCAGAGCGCACATTACACACCCGAACAGGCTCGACCCGCCCAGCCGGTGAGCGCCGGCGACGTCGTCAAATTGCTGCGGGAACCCGGAGGAATGCGGAGGGCCATTCTCGTCAACGAGGTGCTGCGCCGCCCGGTCAGCCTGCGAAAGAAATAACCCGGCGCTCTCAAACCGCTAACCCACAATGGATGAACCTCTGCCCAGAGTGCTGCTTGTGGCCGGCCGGTTCAAGGTGCGCGGAACTTCGGCGTACACGTTGCGATTGGCCGAGAACCTGGGTGACGAGGGGTTTGAAGTCCGCGTCATTTGTCCCGATGCGTCGCTGGCCCCCGCGGAGAAGCGCAGCAAGCTCGGGATCGAGGAGTATCGCTACCTCGAGACGCCGCTCTTGGGAAGGGTTGTGCTGCGGTCGCTGGGTCGACAGCTTCTCGAACATCCGCCCGACCTGATCCACGTGCAGTCGCGCGACGCGCTTGCCATCGGCACAAAGCTCGCCGACGAGCTGCATGTGCCCCTCATTCTGACGGTTCACGATTACCTTGCGCGCGGCGAGCGGCTGCGGTTCGACGTTGGGGAGCGCAAACGGATCATTGCCGTCAGCGGGTCGGTCAAGTCGGAATTGATCGAGCGGACGGGGTTTCAGGAAAGCGCGGTGACGGTCATTCACACGGGCGTCGAATCGGGGGACGGCGCAAAGGTGCTGCCCGTTCTCGACCCCGGGCACGTGCCGGTGGTTGGCACGGCCGGGCCGCTCGAAGCCGTCAAAGGCATACCGTTCTTTCTCGGGGCTGCCCAGCGGGTGCTCGCTGCCAATGCCAACGTACAATTTCTGGTCTCCGGAGCGGGGCCGGAAGAACCCAATCTCAGGCGCTTGGCCCGCGATCTCGAGATCGGCGGGCAAGTGACGTTCGTTCCCAACCTGCTCGATTATTCCACCTCGCTGGGCGCGATGGACATTTATTGTCTCCCTTCGTTGCGGCAAGGATTGGGAACCATCATGCTCGACGCGATGGCGATGGGCCGACCCGTGATCGCGACGGGCGTCGGCGGGGTCTATAGCGCCGTTCGCGACAACGAAACGGGGCTGGTTGTCCCGCCGTCGGACAGCAAAAGGCTGGCCGAGCGGATCCTCGAGCTGCTCAACGATCCGGTGCGAGCGCGCGCGATCGGCGAGGCGGGCCGGGCGTTCGTCCGCGAGGAGTTCGGCATCGAAAAGATGGTCCGACAAACGGCCGACCTGTACCGCGCAGTGCTCACTCTCCCCCAAGTTGTTTCAACGAGCGCGAGCGAAACGCAGCATGCTTGAGGAAAGCACGAAGCACGAATGACGAAAGAAATCCTAAGCACGAAGCACTAAAGGAAACGGCGTGAAATGGTTCTTCATTAGTGCTTCGAGCTTCGTGCTTCCTTCGTCATTCGTGCTTCGGATTTTCTGAGTTTGATGTGGCTTCGTTGTTCGTTTGGTGTGAGCCAATGAATGCAGAAATCATTGCCGTCGGCAGCGAGTTGACCACCGGCGCGAAGCTCGATACCAACAGCCAATGGCTCAGCCTTGAATTGGCTGCGGTCGGAATCACGGTGGATTATCAAACCACGGTGGCCGACGACCGCGAGGCGATGAACGCGGTGCTGCGATGCGCCGTCGACCGTTGCGACGTCGTGCTCATCACCGGCGGCCTGGGTCCGACGCTCGACGATCTGACGCGATATTCGCTGGCCGATGTGATGCGCGTCGAGTTGATGCTGCACGAGCCGTCGCTCGAGTTCATCAAGTCGCTCTTCGCTCGACGAAACATCAACATGCCGGAACGCAACGTCGTACAGGCGAAGTTTCCGCAAGGCAGCGAACCGATCACGAACCCGCGAGGCACGGCGCCGGGCATTTGGGCCGAAATTCCCCGCGCGGGACATGCGCGACCCTGTCTCGTCGCCGCGATGCCGGGTGTCCCCAGCGAAATGAAGCGCATGTTCCTCAAGGAAGTGCTGTCCAGGCTGCCGGGCGGCAATCGCGTCATTCGCTATGCGCGCATTCACTGTTTCGGCCTCGGCGAATCGGCGGCCGAGGAGATGCTCGGCGAGCTGACCGCGCGCGGCCGCGATCCCGAGGTCGGCATCACCGTCCACGAAGCCACCATTACGCTGCGGATTGTCGCCGCCGGCGAAACGGCCGAAGCGTGTGCTGCGAAAATCGAAGCCACTCGGGCCCTGATTCGCGAGCGGATGGGCAAGTACGTCTTCGGCGAAGAGGACCAGGAGCTGCAGCACGTCGTCGTTTCGCGACTTGGCGAGCGGCATGCGACGCTCTCGACGGCCGAGGCGGGCACCGGCGGATTGATGGCACATTGGTTGACCGAGGTGCCGGGTTTCGAGAGCTGCTTTTCCGGCGGCCTGATCGTTCCCTCCGATGCCTCGAAGATCGACCTGCTTGGCGTCGATCGCAACCTCATCTCACGCGTTGGCGCCAACAGCGAGGAAGTCGCCGGCGCGATGGCGCTCGGTTGCCGCGAACGATTCGGCAGCGATTTCGCGCTCTCCGTGACCGAATGTCCGCGTTTCGAAGCCGAAGCCCCCGCTGGGGAAGCGCCGTTTGCATTTATCGCCCTGGCAGGCGCCGACCTGCTGAAGGTCCGCAAGCACATGCTGGTCGGCGACCCGGCCATCGCCAAGAGCCGCGCCGTGAAAGCCGCCCTCGACATGCTGCGCCGGCAGCTCATGTAGCAGGCCGTCCGCCGGTGATAACTGAAATCAACCGCAGAGACGCCGACAACGTACGCAAGGAAAGAAAACGATCCACAGATTTCGCAGATGTACGCAGATTTCAATACGAAGGGTTGGAAGCACTTTTGTGCGTTCGCGCAAATGTGATTTTGAAAAGGATTTTATGAGGAGACCATGAACCCAGGAAAATGCAGAAATGAAAGGACTCCTGGCTTCCTGGTCTCCTCATAAAAAAATCTGTGCAATCTGCGAAATCTGTGGATCGCATTTCTTTTCTGTTTTTCTTTGCAAATTGTCCGTGTCCATCTGTGCCATCGGTGGTTTGCTTTTCTGCCGGAATCACGCGTCCGCGTTCCTCTTGCGTTCTTTTTGGTTGGCAACGACAATCAAGCGACACGGGACGGAGTCCTCGTCATCGTATTCCTCTTTTTTTCAGGGATCGTTTCGGTTATGGCCACTGCGAAAATTGACGTCGTTGGTCCGAACGACGTGCCCCTTATCACCCAGATGTACAACCAAATTTACCGCCCGGGGCGCGATGCCGAGTTTTTCAAACGGCGATTCCGGGGCCGATACAACATTTTGATTCTGATCGCCCGCCTCGACGATCTCCCCGTCGGGTTCTTCGTGGGCTTCGAGCTCAAGCCGTCGGTCTTCTTCTCGTGGCTGTACGGCGTCGTGCCCGAGTTTCGGCGGCAGGGCATCGCGTCGCAATTGATGGACGCGGTGCACGCCTGGACCGAAGCGCACGAGTATGCGGTCATCCGCTTCGAGTGCCATAACCAGCACCGGCCGATGCTGCATCTGGCCATCAGCCAGGAATACGACGTGGTCGGACTCCGCTGGGACGCCGACCGCGGACAAAACCTGTTGATCTTCGAGAAGGTGCTCTCGCACGAATCGACCCCGGAGCGTTGACCGGCTCGCGAGTAGGGTGGGTGAAACCCACCATCATTGCCGAGCGCCGTTCGCTTGGTGGGTTTCACCCACCCTACAACTACTATCCCGCCAAGCGCTCTTCCAGCACGGCGTTGTGCGCCGGCAGCCAAATCGGTTCGATGCCGCGGCTTTGGAAGAGGTGTGCCAAATGCAAATGGCACGTGAACAGCAGGATCTGCTGGCCGCCTTCGCGGAAATGTAACAGCGCGTCGACGGCGGCTTCGGTGCGCGATTGGTCGAAGTTGACGAGAATATCGTCGAGCGAGTAGGGTGGGTGAAACCCACCATCATTGCCGAGCGCCGTTCGCTTGGTGGGTTTCACCCACCCTACAACTACTATCCCGCCAAGCGCTCTTCCAGCACGGCGTTGTGCGCCGGCAGCCAAATCGGTTCGATGCCGCGGCTTTGGAAGAGGTGTGCCAAATGCAAATGGCACGTGAACAGCAGGATCTGCTGGCCGCCTTCGCGGAAATGTAACAGCGCGTCGACGGCGGCTTCGGTGCGCGATTGGTCGAAGTTGACGAGAATATCGTCGAGCACCAACGGCAGCTCGATCCCTTCGCGTGCGAACTCGCAGACCATCGCCAGGCGGATTGTCAGAAAGAGCTGCTCGCGCGTGCCGTTGCTCAATTGCTCGACGCGGAACGTGTTGCCGCGGTCGTCGTCGACGCACAAGTTCCGTTTGCCGAGCGGCGTCCAGATGGTCGAGTACTTGCCCCCCGTAAGCTGCTTGAGGAACTCGCACGCGGCCGACAATGTCGGCGGCTGGCAGGTGCGCTCGAACCGGCTGCGCATCCGGTCTAAGGCGCGGCTCGCCAGGTTGACTGCCAGCCAGCGCTGCGCCGCCGCCTTCAAATCGTGCCGCACTTGCGCCCGTTCGTAACGCATTCGCGTCGACTTGCGGTCGTCTTCGAGTTCGGCAATCGATTGCTTCACGCTGCCAAGTTGTTCGAACGCCCTTTGCAAGTCGGCTTGCAGGTCTTCCTGTTCGAGCTTGAGCACTTGGATGTGCTCGCTGTTTTCCTCGGCGTTGAAGCTGACCAGGTCTTCTTCGACGATGGCCAGATCGGGCTCGGTGGCCGCGGCCGCCTCCAGTTCGGCGTTCGCCAAGGCGAGGCACTCTTCGAATTCGCGGCGACGGTCGGCGGCTTGCGCTCGCTCGACGAACTCGTTCCGATTGACGGCTCCGCCTTTCACGAGCAGCGCCGATCGTTTATGTCGCAAATGGTTGAGCTTCTTCCGCAGGCCTGCCGCCTCGCGCCGGCACGCACGAAGCTCGCGCAGCAGCTCGAGCCGCTGTTGTCGCTGCGCTTCGAGTTCCTGCAATCCAGCGGCAATGCGGTCGAGCGCGGCGGGCGGATGCTCGGCGTCAAGCTGCCATGCGGGGATGCATCGCGCGAGCTCCTCGATGCGACAGCGAACGTTGTCGAGCGACGCGTTCTGCCGATCGATCTCCGCCTGAGCCATCTCCCAGCAGCGGTGGGCCTCTCTGGCTTCAACCACACGTTGCCACGTCTCGAAAGCCTCGTCGATCTTGACGGTCTCCGGCAGGCCGATGCCGACAACGATCTGGCACCATTGTTGCCGCGCGTCGCCGAGGCCCCGTTGAGCCTCTCGAATCCGCAGTCGCAGCTCGCTCAACCGGCGCCGCCGCGTCTGGATCATCGTATTAGTAATCGCGAGCTGCTCCAATTCCGCGAGCCGGCGGGCTGCGGCGGCAATGAGCTGCGCCTGACGCCCGCCCGCGTCCGGTGCGGTTTCGGTTCCCTCCGATTTCGGCTCCGTGAGTCCAGAAACCTTGCTGATGGCGTCGCGAGTCTCGCGCAATTGTTCTTCCATGGCCCGCACGTCGCTGCGCAGTTGCGCGACGTCGTCGAGGGCGTTGGTTTCCGCGTGCTTTTTCAGCCCGTACCCGACGCCGAGACCGGTCAGCCCGACCAGAAACAAACACGCGCCGGCCACGCCGTTCATGGTCACGCCGGTGTAAAACCCGACGGCGGAAATCGTCGCTCCCGCGATGAACAGCAGCAGCAGCATGACAAGCACCCACTTCGGTAGCGCTTCGCGACCTTCGAGCCTTGCGACCTGTTGCCGCAGGCCCGAGAGCTGCAGCTCGAGCTGGACCTCGCGAAGATCGAGGTGCCCGAGTCGCTGGAGTTCGCCGAGACGCGATCGGGTCGTCTCCAACTCCTGGTCGAGCGAGACGTCGCCGAGCGACTTCATCTGCTCGTTCAATTCGGCAATACGCCGTTTCGAGATCTTCGCCAGCGCGTTGTGGCGGCGAACGAGAATCGCCCGCCGCCGCAATGCCGATTGATACGTGCGGGCGACGTTGAGCATGCGATGAGTGGCGGCGGGCGACGGGTCGACCGCATGCACACGCTCGGGTGACCACCCCGGACCCAACTCAGCCAGGTTGCGGTCGAGCGTCGCGCGTTGCACTTGCGATTCCGAGTCCAGCGACGCGATTTGTTGGCAACCGGCGAGCACCCAGTCGCGTTCATCCACAAGGCTGTGCGCCGTGAGAGCGTGCTTGCGAATTTCACGATCGGGTCGCAATGCGTCAGTCCGGGCGCTCAACTCGCG
>JBBDVZ010000190.1:0-6640 GCA_040903115.1 Planctomycetaceae bacterium | reverse complement strand
CAGGCGGTACGCATCAAAACTGTGACGTAGATCATTGAAAATACAGCGGTTTTCGTCCATTACGCGAGTCCAACTTGGCAAAATGGTCTTTCTTGGCAGCGGCGTTCCATGCAAGAGTGCCAGGAATGGCCGAAACACAGGTCATTTTAATGCGTACAGCCTGGGATAAAATGCCCACGAATTGCGCGAATCGACACGAATCAGAAGTCAAGAACAATCGCTAAGGAATTCAGGAAGGCAGGAGACTCTTGAAATGCTTTTCTCCTGCATTCCTGGGTTCCTGGCTTCCTTATTAAAAAATAATCGGCGGAATCTGCGAAATCTGTGGATGCATTCTCTTTCCTGATTTGATTCGTTCATGAGGAGAGCGCACCGTCGGCTCGGAAGGAGTTTTGCCGCTCGCTGAAAGCCATGCAGGCTCGCTAGCGGACGATGCCGACGTAGAAGCTGAAGACCTGCGTGTCGTCGCCGTCGGCTTTTACGATCGGGAAGGCGAAGTCGAACGCCAATGGCACCGGTCCCATCGCGGGGATCGTCACACGCAGGCCCAGGCCGGCCGTCGCGCGGAAGTCGTCGAAGGCGACTTCGTCCTCCACGGTGCCAAAGTCGGAGAACACGACGCCGTGGACGATCTCGTTGGCGAGCATCGGAAACATGTACTCGACGCTGCCCAGGGCCAGCCACTGGCCGCCCACGCGGACGCCCTGAACCTGCGGGCCGACGCCGCGAAAGCGAAACCCGCGAAACGACTGAAACCCGCCCGCGAAGAAGTTTTCGAAGATCGGCGTGTCCTCGCCCGTCCAACCCAGGTTGCCCCCCAGCGAAACAATGTGTCGGCCGTCGCCGTCGGGACGGCTGTAGGCGGTGAAGTATTGCCTCGCCTCGAGCTCGGCCCGTGGATAGGTAAACTGGCCGAAAGCCTGCTCGTAACCCAAATCAATGAGGTGGCCCGCGCCCGGCAGAAACGCCGAATCGCGCGTGTCGTGGGCGATGGAGACCCGCCCCGTCGAGAGAAAGTTGCTGCCCACGACCTCGGCCAACTCCGGCGGCGTCGGGAGGTCGGGGTCGCTGATCACGACTTCCTCGAGCCGCAGCGCACCGGCGATCGACCATTCGGGCGTGAGCTGCCGTCCGACTTGAATGCGCCCGCCGGCTCGCTGTTCGTCCCAGTCTTCGAAGAACCGTTGATAGAAGAACCCGCTCAAGCCCAGGCTGTAGTCGGTATTCATGAAGAACGGGTCGGTCCAGCTCGCCATGTAGCGGCTGACGACGGTGCCGGGCACGGCTTCGAGGCGGAACTTCTGTCCGCCGCCCCGCCAGGCCGTGCCGTTGAGAATGTCGTCGATGCTGGTCGGCGGCCGCATGATGTCGAAGTTGCTCTCGCTGAGGATGATCGATCCGACGACGCCCGCGTCGCTGTTGACGCCGACGCCGAACATCAGCCGGCCCGTGCGTTCCTCGTTTACGTAGACGTTGACGTCCGCGTCGCCGGTGCCGCCGAACCGGTTGGCATTGGGTCCGCCGTACGGATTTCCCTGCGGGCTACCGCCATACAGCGGGCTTCCGGGCGTTTCCATGCCGTTGTCGTAGCTTTGGGCGCGAATGATGGTTTCGGCACTATTGACGTAACTGTGCCGCGATTTGACGTAAAAGGCCTCGGGAATCATTTCGCCGGTCGAGACGAACGGCAAAACGACGCTATCGTCGCGATTGGGCTGCATCGAACGCAGCTCGGTGAGACGCGGGCGTTCGTCGTTTACGTTCGCGCCCGACGTGTAGTTCGCAAAAGCGCGCGCGGCCCGCACGTCGCGGGGCACCGGCTGCCCGTCGGCTGCCGCAAACTGATTATGTCCAGTCGCCGCATCGGCCGACGCCGATTGTTCGGACGAATCGTAGGACGCTTCGTCGTCGGCGTCCGGATTGTCGAGTCGTTCTTTCCACAGGTCCGACAATCCGTAGCCGACGCCCTCGCTTTGCCCGCGAAACGCGTTGGTTTCCTCTTCGGCCATCGCCGGAATGACCCGCTCGATTTCGATGCGAGGCGCATGGACCGGGTCGCGCATGAAGTATCCGCATCCGGCCAGCCGCGTTTCGCTGAGCTTGATCATTTTCTTGTTGGCCAGGTCGCCGGGGTGAAAGCGTATCTCGTTCAGGACGACGGAGCGCTTGGTGTGTGGATAATCGCCGAGAATGTGGACGTTGACGAGGCGGATTCGATACGGCTTGTCTTCGTTGATTTTGTAGACGAGGTCGGCCACGCCCTCTTCTTCGTAAAACCGCGGGACGGCTTCGACCCGGGCGAACAGGCGGCCCTGCTCGTAGTACTTCTCGTTGATCTTGTCGAGGTCCTTGTTCAGATAGCGCGCGTTGAAGTAATCGCCCGAGGTGAGCTTGAGGTCCTTCGTCAATTCCGGTTCGGTAAAGACCTGGTTTCCGGCCAACTCGATCTTGCCGACTTTGTACCGCTTACCCTCTTCGATGTCGTAATCGATGTAAACGCGCGAGCGATCTTTCGAGAACCCGACGCGATCGACGACCTTGACGTCGAAATGCCCCAAGTTGTGGTAATACTCGCGGATGGCCGCCATGTCTTCTTCACGCGACGTCGGATCGTACTTGCCGCCGAAATACCACAGGATGGCTGTCTTGGTGTGAATTTTCGTTTTCAGGATCGGGTCGCTGTACGAGTCGTTGCCGTCGAACTTCACGTTCGTCACGCGGACCTTGGGGCCTTCGTTGATCTTGAAAATCACCTCGCGATCGCTCATCGAGCCGCCTTTTTCCAGCTCGACCGTCGCGAATGCATAACCCTTTTCGTGGTAAAAATCTTCGAGCTTGCGTGCCGCTTCGCGGTTCTTGCTGACGTCGAATGGGCTGTCGCGCTTGATACCCGTGCGGGCTTCGAGATGCTTGGTTTTGATGCCGGGTTTCATCCATGACCACATTCCATCGACTTTTTTGTTGCCGACGTACTCGACCTTTTGCACGATCGGCTTCTCGATGACCTCGAAAACGAGCACCATCCCGTTCTCGGTGGGTCGCACGTCCCTTTCGACCGCGGCGAACCAGCCGGTGCCGTACAGGCTTTTGATGTCGGCCCGGACCTGTTGGTCGTCGAAAGGCCGTCCGCGGCGCGACTTGATGTGCTTGGTGATCGCCGGAGTCTTGATGGTCGTGTTGCCTTCGACCCGCACGTCGACGAGGATTTCATCGGAGTTGGGAAGGTTGCGCCGGTGCAGTGGCTGCTCGTCAAGCAGCGGATCGCCGTGGTCTGCGTCCGCAGCCTCCGGCACTTGTACGCGGCGCCGGCTGTCTTGGCCGGTGCCGACATCAGGCCGCGAGCGGGAATGCTCCGGTTCATCCTGAGGCATTGCTGTCCGGGGCGCAACGGCGACCCCGATCGACATCGCGATCACCAGCACGATGGCGCGCCGAGGCGCAAAGACTTGCCGGCCCAGGCAAATCGGGCCGCGGGTGTCACCGGACACGCCCGTCATGGGGTCGCTTTCCGCAGGGGAAAAACCGTGGAATTTCGAGAAATGACAATCGAGAAGCGATGGCACGAAGGCCGAGCCGATGTCTCGCATTCGGCCTACTTTTGGGGCCGCGTAGGAATAACGGAATCACCCGTGGCGGGCAAGACGAGATTCGTCCGAACCCGCGAGAGATGCGAAGAATGGGACGACTGCGCGAAAGCGGTCGGCCGGGAGGTCGAGCCGGGCCAGACCGATCGGATTTTCAGTCGTGGCGTGGCTACCTGACTGGGCCGCCGTTGGGATGACAAGTCATGCAGGACGCGACAATCATCTGGGCATCTTGCTTTGAATGATCTGTCCGCGATCGCTCTTTCCAAGCACAGTACCCGCTCGGCGCGCCGGGAATCGCCGCCGCTTGCCTCGTGCTTGCCGGCTCGTGGCCGGTCGGCATCGAGAAGACTGCAAAAGACACCATGACCGCGACTGCTGCCACCGTGGCCTGGACGGCGGCCCATTTCACCGTCCGCCGGCGCCGCTCGGGCGAACTGTGAACGCGGGACGAAAGCGCCAGTGCCGCCTCTTTGGCGATCTGGACCGCCTCGACCGACAAAAACTGTTTGCGGACGGCGTTGGCTGCGTCGCAAGGCTCGTGCTCGAAGCAGTCGGCATCGTCGCGCGAGTCGGTCGGAAGAAACAACGACAGTGCCGGTGAGAGCACCTCGCGCATCTGGCGGCAGCGCGGGCACATTCGCAAGTGCCGCTCTAATTCGTCGCCATGGTCGGTGGTCGCATCGGTCAGGGCATTAAAGGCTTCGTCGCAATTCATCGTTCGTCTCCCTCTTCGTCTCGAAGAGAAGCAGCCAACTTCAGCAAACCGTTTTTCACTCTCCGCTTGGCACCGCTGACGCTCGAGCCCATCGTTTCGGCGATCTCATCGAACTTGAGGCCGCCGAAAAACCGCAGCCGCAACGCGTCCGCCTCGGCATCGGGAAGCTCGCCCAGCCGTGCCAGCAGCGCCTCGCGCCGCTCGGCAAGCAGCGCCCGCGACAGGCCGGTTTCGTGGTTCAAGAGCTGTGAAACAAATTCGCCGGAATTGTCCAGCAAAGAATGGGGCAGCTCATTCCGGCGATTGCTATTGCGTTTGAGCTGGCGGCGGCAGAGATTCAGTAAGATCGTCCACAACCACGTGCGAAATGAGAAGGCCGGGTTGAACGTGTCGCGCGCCGCGAAGACGGCCAGAAACGTCTCCTGCACGACGTCTTCGGCCCAGCCCGCATCGCCCAGCTTGCTTTGGGCGACGCGCACGAGCGGCCCGCGATAACGCGCAACCAGTTGGTCGAACAGCTCGAACTGCCCGCGCTGAACCCGCTGCATGATCTGAGCATCGTCAAACGGCACGCAATCGGCTCCGTCGTTTCAACCCTGTCGGCCTCTGGCGGCGGCGCGCTGGAAGGCACTTTTATCACGTTATCAAGCGATCGGAGCCGACGCCAGAGCGCCCTACATTGCGCCAGGCGAGTCAAATTGCGGCGGCCCAATTCACCGGTGGAGCACGGGAATCATGCGAAACGGACTATTTCGAATTCGATTCACGGAAACAACGTGTTGCATCGATACCCAGGATTTCGAATAATAGCATCATGAGCACCGAAACGATCAGCACTTCGGAAGCGATGAAAGAGCTTCAAGAGGCCGTCGATCGCCTTGTCCGGGGCGAACGCGACCCCGACGCGATGCGACGGGCATGCGAGCGGATGGACCAGATGCGCGAAGCCCTGCGGGAGCGTGTGGGCACAACCGACCTGGCGGTAGAACTCATTCGTGACGCCCGGAACCCATGAAGTACGTCCTGGACGCATCCGTCGCCGTAAAATGGGTCCTTTCCGAGGCGGATTCTCCGAAGGCGCTTTCTCTCCGCGACGACTTTCGCAGACATTCCTGACGTCATGCCGAAGGCAGCGCCTTCCGCCGTCGGCGCCGAGGTGGTCGAGTCGCCGGATCGAATTGATCAATCTTCACAGTTCCCATCTGAAATCTTGCCAGAATCTCCAATTCGCCGCCGAGGGTTTCGATGATCCTTTTCAGCGTGGAGATTTGCATATCGGACTGTTTTTCGAGCTTCGACAAGCTCGGTTGTTTGATGCCAAGCGCTTCTGCGACCTGCTGCTGGCTCTTGCCGGTCGATTTTCGAACCTCACTGAGCAGCATTTCGCCGATCAGTTGCCGCGCTCGATCCGCCGCCCGCTCGCGAGTTTTCTTGGTCGTGGTACGTTTGACCAACTGATCGAATGATTTGGCCATTCACTTGCCCTTTTTCTTGCGTGCCTCATTGACCCGTATTAGATGAGCGTCAAAAAGTGCGTCGGCCTTTGCGATCAGGCGCTTGTAGAAGCGATTTTGACCGACGCCTGACTTATCGCCGGCCACCAGCAGAATTCCGGATCGAGTGGGATCAAACGCGAACGCGACCCTGACGACCTTGTTGGAGGTCTCGGCCCGCAATTCCTTCATGTTGGCGTGCTTCGAACCATTCAGCGTATCCGCGTGCGGCCGTCCAAGCTTGGGGCCCAATAGCTTAAGAAGTTGAACTTTAGCGATGATCTCGACTTGGGCGTCGACGTCAAGCTCGGCGAACCACGCATCAAACACTGTCGTAGTCGCGACGCGCCACATGGGCTATTATAGCCTATAAGCTATATGAGTCAATCGGGGTACGACAACGAAATTTGGTTCGAGCAGCCTGGGAACACGGGAGTTGTGGGCCGGCACAGAGAGCGGGTCTGCAACTTTCACTTTGCCAACTCCTCTGCACCGATGCGATAGATCGCCTCGGTATCGAGCACCAGGTTGTTTGTTTGGAAAAGTCTCGCGACGGCGGCTTTGTGGATTTTCATTTTCAGGCCACCCACGCCGATCGCTCCGTAACACACGACGCCGTCGCGGTCGACGGATTTGTCGGTGATTTCGACGCCGCCCAGTCCCGTCGGCGGGACCGCATTGACGTCGATGGCCACCTTCAGCGAGCCGAAAGCCTTCCATTGTTCGGCCGAAAAAAACTGCACGCCCGGCGCGCCGGCGGCAATGATCAGCTCGACTCCCGACGTGGCCTTTTCCAGGCCATCGGCCGTATCGGTCTCGCATGGTGACACGTTCGCGCCCGCGCG
>JBBDVZ010000189.1:0-6642 GCA_040903115.1 Planctomycetaceae bacterium | reverse complement strand
GAGCCTGGCGGCTCGACCCCAGACACCCCAGTGCCCACAATCATTGCACGCACTCCAAGCGGCGCGCGGGCTTCCCAATGCTGGCATCGGCGCCGGGTTTGTGATACACAATGCCGGAAGTCGAACGTTGATGCCGCCGGAGATAAGAGAGTCTCGTTATGGAAGCACTGCTGCGGACGCTGGGGCAACTGATTGCCGTTTTGTGGGACCTGCTGACGATCGTTGCCGGGCTCGCATTGCCCTATTTGCCCCTTGTGGCGTGGGTTGTGTTTTGGCTGTTCGCCGTCGACTGGGTGAGGCTATGGCAGATATTGCGGTGGCGGTCGGGCGGATGGGTTGGTTTGGTCCTCATCGGGCTGCTGGCGGTGCTGGTATGGGGAACCGTCAGCCCGCCTGAAGCTGGCACCCACTCATTCCTCGGGCTCAGCGTGAGCAACTACGTCGGCAAGACGGCCTACGTGACGATGTTGTTCTGTATCATGTTGCTCTGCGGGTCCATCCAGCTTTCGGGCTTGCTGGGCGACTGCTGCCGCGTCGCCGAAGAGCCGGAGTCGGACGTACACGCGCCGCATCGTTAGGCGTCGCATCCGCTATCGAACCTGATGCGTAACCGCGATGGGCGACGAGGGGGAGAGCCGGCGAGGGGGGGAGATTCACTCTTCGCCGTATTTCAACTAAGACGCCGGAGCTTCACATCACCTGCCGTTTTGTCGAGAGGATGCAGGGGTGGCGCGCTACCACCCGGGGGCTTCCGCAAGTCGTTTCCACAATTTGAAGATACGTTTTGAGATGACGAGACGGGGACGGCAGTAACGAACGTCGGCTACAAGCGCCGCCACTGGGAAACGACACATTACGGGGTGCCGCACAGAAATCAATAGCGTTCCGGCACGCTGTTAGGATCCTGAATGGCTGTGAGCACTGACTGGAAATGCTCTTTGCGCGCCTCGTCGTCATACAGCCGATACACAACTCGGCCATCGATCCCGTCCGGTTTCCCTTTGAGCGGCTCGATGAACAGAATCGCCCGTTTCGGCAGGCTCAACTCGCTTCGGATGAGCTGCCGCATGACGGAAGCGGCACGCTCGTCGCGCAGCTTGGGATCGGGCTTCGATTTCTTCTCGGCCCGGAGCTCTGACGCGGCGATGGCGAGTGCCCTCCGGCGAAACAGGTCGTGGTCGACAACGACGGCCAGTTGCTCGTTTTTGCCCCTCAGGATGCGTTCAACCTTCCAGGTTGACGAACGATCATCGACGCTCTGCAATATCGCGATGACAACCAGAGGCGCCCTTTTGAGCTGGCTGCGCAGGAAAGAGCCGGAGGATGCATCCGGCTCGGCAAACGAGCCGTCGCGCAGCACTTTGAGAATGGCGCTCTCGACTTCGTCGAGCGGATGATCGGGCGGGACATCGTACACGGTGCCAACGCGGAGAAACTTCGGCCTGCCATCCGCAGTCTTTCCAAACTCGCTCAGGTAAAGAATCACCTTTTTGCCGACCTCAATGCCGCTATCCCTATATGCCTCATCAAGCACGTCCTGTTCCGAGAGTTGCTTGCCCTTACTCGTTGCGAGCTTTTCCCTTGCCATGTCCCGATGCATGTCGATGATGCTCGTCAGATCCAGGATGACTTCGTCGTGCTCGTAGTCGCCGTAAACCGTGTGATCGACAACGTAGGTGACCAAAGCCCCATTGAACGACTTGACCCGGCCGCGCACGATCAACGTGCTCTGTCCAACCGTGAATGCCGTGGATGGAAAGCCAAACCTTTCCGTCACCGCTGCGGCGATTGGCGGGAACCCTTGCGGCAGCACACCCACTCTCGGTGGCGGTTCCGATCGAGGCGCGGCGGCTATGACGTCCGGGCGGGAAGCCTTCGACACAACCTGCGGAAACTCCTGCTGCGGGCGATCGGCTTCATTCATTTTTTGTCCGCCAACCTGAAAATGAAACAGTAACATCGACGCGAGAAGGACTGCCGCAGCCCCAACCGACACGACCAACTTTCTCGTGCGTCGTGACTGGTCAGATCGGATGGAAGCCCAAACCGTCCTCGGCGCCGGCAATTCTCGCTCCAAGCGGGCCAAGAGCGAACGCGAATACGCTGCATCGAGAGCTACGCGGCCCAGGCAGCGTTTGAGCAGATCGGCGACTTCATCCGGTTCATTGTGTTCGCCAGGGCTGGATGGGCCGGTCATGTTCGGTTCTCCAAAGGCGGTTCAGGGATCGGCCGTCTTCACCGAGTAGAAGCGGCGAAAGGCGTGCCTCGCCCGAAACAGCAGCCCTTCGACTGCCCTCTCCGTTCTTCCCAGCCGGCCGGCGATTTCGCGTACCGACAAGTCTTCGAGGTATTTCCACTCCAGGACGACACGTTCGTCGTCCGGGAGGCGTGAAAGAATTTCATCGATTTCATCGTGCCGGGCGCCGGCATTGTTGGAAGCTTCCGATTCATCGACGCGTGCAGGCAAACCGTCGGTGTGACCCAGCTGCTCCGGCGTCTTTTGGCGATGATGATCGGCCAGCTTGTGCCGTGCGATGGTCGCCAGCCAGCCAGAGACCGATTCAATCTCGCCGTCTGCAACCCTCAAACCGCGAATGGCCGCCAGAAACGTTTCGCTCATCACGTCACGGCTGGTGTGCTCGTCTCCACGCAGCCGATTTGAGACGTACCGCCACACGAAGTGCGCGTACCGCTCGTACAGGATCGCCAGTGCCTGGCGATCACCGGTGCGGATGCGGGCGAGAAGTGCGCGGTCCGATTCCAAGCCGTGTTCCTCGGACTTCGTTCGTCCCTCATCAATCAGGACGTTCGGCCGGAGGAAAACACGCGCACTTTCTTGAGTTATTTGAAGATTCGGCCCAATCGGGTGGGGTAGACTAAACGCTCGGCTCAGGGAAGCTTCTAAATGCTGGCGAGCAGCTCGAACCCGATTGGAAGGCGGCCAGTCTCCTTGACTCTCTCGGGTAAGTTTACCCTTGCTCTTCCCTTTAAGAAGTCCCATCATGTCCCGAACCGCGTGCCGAAAGTTTAACCGGACTTGTCCGAGCGCATCCGCTCGAAACATCACATTCAAAAACCCCTTTATTTTCAAGCGTTTTCACTTCGGAGAGGTGGCAGAGTGGCCGAATGCACCGGTCTTGAAAACCGGCATCGGGGCAACCCGATCGGGGGTTCGAATCCCCCCCTCTCCGCTGCCACGCTCTGGAGGGCGTCCGAAAACCGATTCGCTTGAGACGAGACGTTTCGAACGCGTCAGATGCTCGAACGGTTCCACCCTCCCCTAACCCTCCCTGGAAGGGAGGGGGATTTGAATCCGCCCGCTCCGCTACTGCCGAGACGATTCGAACGGGGTTAGATGCTCGAACGGTTCCACCCTCCCCTAACCCCTCCCTGGAAGGGAGGGGGATTTGAATTGGCCCGTCGTGTCAGCGAAACTGCGGTTTCGACAGTGCTCACGCGGTTCGACCAGCCGGTTAACGCCGGCCGCTCGCCACACGCACTCCGCACTCCGCGTTTCGCGTTCCGCGCTCCGCGTTCCGCATTCAATGCATCACCGGGATGCACAGGTGGCCGCTGACTCCGTACGGAGTCGCGACGCGGACGTCGACGCCGCCGGTGTGGCATGTGTCGTTGGCGATTGTGTGCACGTCCGGCGGTATGCTGACTTTCATCACCTGGCGGCTCAGTAGCTGGGCGCACTTCGTCACGTCCTTGTTGCCGGCGATCACTTGCGTGTCGTGAACGCTGAAGTTGTCGCCGACCAGGAAAACGGTGGTTTGGCAGCCGTCGACGCCCACGCGAATGCCGGGCGATCCGAAGTAGCCGAGCAGTTCCGGCCCGAGGTGTGTCACGCCGCGGTCGAACAGCTCGAAGCCGCCCAGCGTGTTTTCGTAGGGAATTTGCAGGTGGGCTGTCTGCAGAGGCAGGCGGGCATCGAGTTGATGGACGGCCTGCTCGAGCCGTCCGACTTCGCCGTCGCGGTAGCGATGCGCGTCCTCAACGCAGGCCGATAGCAGCATATGCATCGATTGAATCGATTCGCTGAGCTCGACGGCGTCGCTCGTATCGAGCTGTCGCTTCTTGGGGTTCTTCAGCGAGAACCAGTTGCCGCGGACGTCGATGCGGGCGTCGCTGAGAAACGACGGCATGATCACAATCGCCACGCACTCGCGCATTCCCGGCTCGATCCGCCATTGTTTCATATCGGTGTCGCGACTCGGCCCGCCGATGAACAGGTCTCGCATCACGACCTTGGCATGGCTGGGGATGTCCGGGCTTTGCACGCGCGGATAGAAACGCCAACCGAATGTGTCGGAGCCATGCGAAAACCCGACAGCCGTGCGGTTGAGCGCGATCGTCTCCATGTCGAGCTCGATGCGCCGCGCGAACCGTGAAAAGTGGTTCGCGTTGATTTTTCCGCTCGCCAGGGCCAGCGACAACGCAAGCTGCATTTCGCGACGGCGGCTGAACGAGTCAGCGACGTTCTGGTCCTGCGTGACCGGATCGACGGCGAAAACATGCATCGGCCAGCGGCAGCGTACGTATTGCTCGAAGGCCAGCCTCGCCTCGTCGGTATGCACGGGGCAATAGAACACGTGCTGCACGTCACCCGGCGCATCAGGAATAATGCATTCCGATTGGCACTGCACGCGGCGGATGTCGTCGTTGAGCTCGAGGTTCAAGAGGGCCGATTCGACGACAATCGCCCACGAGAGTGCCGCGGTCGTCGTGTTCGTGGCGCGCGGATAGAACTGCTCGACGGCGCAGAAGAACCTTCGCCGGGCCTTGTCGAGATGGTCTTGCGACATGGCTTCCGGCTCTTGATCGCGCAGAAACCGAAACTGCTCATCGTCTTCGATGAACTTGCGCTTCTGCCGCACCAGAGTGGCCAGCCCGTGGCAGTGGCCCCACAAGTCGGGACCATACTCCGGCGCTACTTTTGCCGCTTCGACGGTGGCGGGCGTGTTGAGAAAATCGTACGCCGCTTGCAGCTCGGCCATCAGAAACCGTTGCACGTCGGCAAACGCATACTGGTTGCCGTCGATCGGCTGGACCTGCTTCTGGGCGTCGAGGGCGACCTGCGTGAGCACCGCGAGCTGTCGCTCGAAAACATCTTCGACGAACGTCGGCGCGACGGCGAGCTTCGCGCGGCGGCCCGATGTCCCGCCGCGGGTGATCCGAAACAGGCTGTCGATTTTTCGCCGATCTTCTTCGGAAAGGTTTTTCACGACGGCGGCAATTTCTTCGCCGACGCGGATTTCGATGCAATCGTCGGAGCCGGTGTCGACGATCGCTTGCCGCCGCTTTCGCAAAATCTCGCGGGATGCGTCTTGCCAGAGGTTCGTCAGCACGCCAACGGTGTCGGCGTCGTTGAGCGCGATGAACAGCGGCGTGGCAAGCTGATCGACAACGTCGTTGATGACCAGGTCGCGATACGTGTCGCGCAGAAAGCTTTCGCCGAACTCCGGCGTGATTGTCATCGTGATCTCGGCGCCGTAACCCGCTCGGGTCTTTTCGCCGGGAAATATCGAGACGGGAATGCGCACCAGGTTGAGCGAATAGCCGGGCGAGTCGGCATTGTCGTCGCCTTCGTTGACGCGGCGGATTTCGTTGAGATGGTCGAGATAGCGTTTCATCTGGTCGAGCATCACCGTGGGCTCGAGCGCGACTCCCTTCTCGCCAAATCCAAGATGACCCGCGGGCTGCGGTCCGTTGCGGGTGATGACGTCTAGCCCGCTCACTTGTCCGGCCGGAGCGCCGACTGCCGGGGGCTCGATGCGCGTGACCGTTGACGATTCGGTCGCCTGCGGCTGCGTCGCGACGGCGGTACTTCCGCTGACCGCTGCCGACAGGCTTGTCGCGCTGGCGAGAAAGGCCTGATCGCTGCGCGAAATGGCTGCGTTGAGTGTCACCGAGAAATCGCACAGCTTTTTCGCGAGCTGCTCCTCAACCTCGCGGCGATGCTTGGTAAGCCTCGACTCGCCCCAGACATCGGGCTGCTTGGCGACAACCGAGCCGAATTCGTCGATGTGCCGTTCGAGCGTGTCGATTTCCTCAGCAAGCTGCTCGACTTGCGTCGATCGCCGAAAAGGATTGCCGAACTTTCCGGCATACGTTTCCACAGGCAGCAGGACAGCCGACAGCGCCACAGCCGCACCGGCCATGGCGATAGCCGCCCAGAGCCGCGGGCGACGCATTATTTGGCGCAGGGGATGTTTCCGCATTCTCAACGCGTGTTCCAACGCCCAGGGGGTTCGAAGGGCCAAGCCCGGCTTCAGCCAGTAGAGCAACGCTGTCGGCCGCGACGGACCGACTGCGCAGACTCATCCTATAAAATCGACTCTGCGGTTTGTGGCAGTGCGGGAAAACCCACGGCCCGGCCGGTCACATTCTCATTCCGCCCGACAGAGTCTTCCTATCTTTCCCAGCTTATTCCGATGGCGGACGATTGGTGTATCAACCGTAAATTGGTGGGTGCCATGCCCACCGCTTTGGGTGGGCATGTGATTGAGGACATGGCCACGCAGAGCCGTCCGCCGCGGCGGATGGCACCCGACGCCATCACGCCGTCGGAATGTATTTGTTATTTCGACTGTATCTCGTGCTTGACTTGATCTAAGTTGTTTTGTAGACAACCGTTTC
>JBBDVZ010000188.1:0-6700 GCA_040903115.1 Planctomycetaceae bacterium | reverse complement strand
TCGCCGTCCACCCGAGGGCATTGCTGTTCTATCAGCTCGATGGCCAGGAGAGCACCCAACAGGTGGCCGTCGTCGATAACCGCGCTACGCCGCTGAACGTCTTAGGCGTCGAGTCATCGTCACAAATGGTGTCGGCCAAGTTAACTGAAGTGAAGAACGAGGGCGGAGTCCATACGGCAACGATTTTGGTCACCGTGCCTGCAAATGTTCCGCAACAGCGAATCCACGAATTTCTAACCGTCCGCACCGACGACAAGGAATATGGCACGCTGAAAATTCCGGTGATGATCGAAGGCCGCAAAATCGGCTTTTCGAGCGCTTCCGGTACCCCAAACGCTCCGCCGGCCACACAGATCCGGAAATAGTGTTCATCGAGCCGGTGGGTTTATCCCACCGGTCTTCGGCGGCGCACATCACGCTCGCCGCCATCCCCCGTCACAGCCTCGGTGATGCGGAGTGCGGAGTGCGGAGTTCGAGATCCGGAAATAGCGACCGGGTTCCGCGCGGCCGAAGACCGCGGGGATGAACCCCGCGGCTCGAAATGATAGTTCGAAACGCGTTTGTCTGCATCTGAACTGCTTCGGTACAGCCCAGTGCATGCGCTTCGAGACCGGGTTACAATGTCGGTTGCATTATCGTGAGGCCAATTGGCCAAGCCAGGACAATCAAATACGCCTTTACCTGAGGCCGGGAGTCGGGTGAAAAGTTCGAGCTTCTTGACCCTCCCCCAACCCCTCCCTGGAAGGGAGGGGAGTTTTCAAACGGCCACTCCAGGCCCAACAGCCATACTGCATGTGATCAATGACCGAGTCGAACAAGTTTAGCGTCAAACAGGTCAGCCGCGCCGTTCCCGTGGAATCGCCCTCGCCGCAAGAGGCGACCATTGCCATCCTGGGGGCCTCGGGCGATTTGACGGCGCGCAAGCTGCTGTCCGCGCTTTACCTGCTGTGGGGTGAAGGATATCTCACGGATCGGGCGCCGATCATCGGCATTGCGCGGCGGGAGAAGAGCGACGAATCGTTTCGAAACGAGATGTTCGAAGCGGTGAGCCGCCACGCGCGCACGGGTCCGGTCACGCCGGAGAAATGGCGGGCCTTCGCCCGACGGTTGTACTACCGGCAAGCCGATTTGGAACGCCCCGACGACTTCATGGCGCTGCGGCCCGGTATCGAGGAAATCGAACGTGCCGCCGGCGGCATGGACCAGCGGATGTTTTACCTGGCGACGGCCCCGGAGTTGTTTCTCCCGTCGGTTGCCGCCCTGGCGCGAGCGGGGTTGGTTCCCGCGCCCGACGACAAAATCAAGCTCCGGGTGGTCTTCGAGAAGCCGTTCGGGAGAGACCTGGCATCGGCGCGCGAATTGACCCGACAACTCGCGCAGTACCTCACCGAGGAACAGATCTTCCGCATCGATCATTACCTCGGCAAAGAGACGGTTCAGAACATCCTGCTGTTCCGTTTCGGCAACTCGATTTTCGAGCCGCTTTTGAATCGCAACCATGTCGACCACGTGCAGATCACGGTGGCCGAATCGCAGGGAATCGAGCGGGGCCGCGGCGCTTACTACGATAGCGCGGGGGCGTTGCGAGACGTCATCCAGAACCACGTGCTGCAGTTGTTGTGCCTGACGGCCATGGAGCCGCCGGCGCTGTTTGCCGAACGCAGTATTCACGATGAGAAGCTCAAGGTGCTTCAAGCGCTAGCGCCCGGCGAGGCGGGCGACGTTTCGCGATGGGCCGTCGCCGGCCGGTACGGCCCCGGCGCGATCGACGGCGAAAAGGTTCGCGGGTATCGTGAGGAAGAGCGCGTCGACCCTCATTCGAAAACCGAGACGTACGCGGCACTCAAGGTCGGCATCGACAATTGGCGCTGGGCGGGCGTGCCCTTTTTTCTCAGGACCGGCAAGCGGCTGCCGGAGCGCGTCACCGAGATCGCCATCCAGTTCAAGCTGCCGCCGCTGCACTTGTTTACGACCGTGGAGTGCGAAGGCGACATTTGCGACCTGGTGGGGGCCCGGCCGAATACGCTGGTGTTTCGTATTCAGCCCGACGAAGCCATCGGGCTCTCGTTCTCGATCAAACGGCCGGGGATGCAGTACCAGATTCATCCGGTGACGATGGATTTCGCGTACGAGTCGGCGTTCGAGCGCGGGCTGCCCGAGGCCTACGAGCGCCTGCTGCTCGACGTTTTGCGCGGAGACTCGACGCTGTTCACCCGCAGCGACGAGTTGGAAGCCGCCTGGCAATTCCTCACGCCGATTCTCCGAGCCTGGGAACGCGACGACCATTCTCCCGAACCCTA
Source organism: Planctomycetaceae bacterium (assembly GCA_040903115.1). Classification (GTDB taxonomy): domain Bacteria; phylum Planctomycetota; class Planctomycetia; order Planctomycetales; family Planctomycetaceae; genus JBBDVZ01. The sequence goes on along the minus strand of JBBDVZ010000188.1, from coordinate 4,400 downwards.
CGCCGCCGGCACTTGGGGGCCTAAAGCTTCCGAGGCGCTGTTGGCAGCGACCGGTCATCACTGGCGGACGCCAACCCCGTGCGAGTTTGGATGAGGGCAGGGCACCGCTGTACTTGCGCGACGGCGTACTTCATACCAAGTAGGGTGGGTGATAACCCACCAATCGAGAGCGTTTGCCACCTCGAGAGCAGATTCGCGACTGTGGTGGGTTTCACCCACCCTACCGAGGCTTGCTTCACGCGTCCGTGCGATCTGAACCCCGCTCGAGAATGTGGCGCGTGACGGTGAAGGCGGCCAGACCGGCCAGGCTACCGAGCGCGTCGGCTACGCCGTCGTATAAATCGCTGTGCCGGTGGACGGCCAGTTGCAACAACTCGTCGGCCGCCGCGTAGACGGCCGTGATGATGAAGACCATCAAATAGTGCTGCAACTTCATCGGCCTGCTGGCGAGGTAGCATAAGGCCAGCAGATACGACAGGCCCGCGTACATCACAAAATGCACGAGCTTGTCGGAGTCCTTCGGCAGACCGGGAAAATTGGGTACTGGGACGTGGGTGCCGATGAACAATGCGGCCCAGTAACAGGCCAACATGACGAAAATAGCACGGCGGAAACGGAACAATCGAGAAGTTGCGGGCTCGCCCATGCAATCACGTCCGTCATTCCAGGACGGCGGAATTCGCGTGGGCGCCCCGCCGGCGTCTTCGACTTTTACAGCACAACAAAAGGCAGGTAACCGCCGATGAACGCAGATTATCTCTGGTTCCCAAGCTCTGCTTGGGAACCCACTGCCTCGAAGCTCTGCTTCGAGTGACCTGGTGACGCGAAGCGGAGCTTCGCGAAAATGCGTTCCCAAGCAGAGCTTGGGAACGAGATGAAAATTCTCTCATTTCATCTGCGTTAATCTGCGTTCATCGGCGGTTTCTCTATTCTTACGGTTCCGGGTACGGCTTGCTCAGTCGATGTTGCGCGTGGGTCTCGAGGTAGGCCGACACGCGGTCGACTCGGGACAAGGCGACCGGCAGGAAATCCAGCGCCTGCTGTAGTCGATCGTTGGGCTCGGCACAACTGAAGCGCAAAAATCCGTGGCCCGCTTCGCCGAAACACTCGCCTCCAAGACAGGCGATTCCCAATCGGTCGTCGGCCCCCTCCAACAGGTAGAGTGCCATTCCGTGGCTGGTGATCCGCAGTCGATTGCACACCGGCGCGACGTTGGGAAAGACGTAGAACGTCGCGGTGGGCGAAAGCGTGCGGAAGCCGTCGATCGTATTCAGCCCCTTGGCCAACAGTTCGACTTTTTTGCGAAACTCCTGCATCGTGCGGTCGCGCTCCGCGTGATCCTTCTTCAGAGCGGCGACGCCCGCGAACTGCACCAGCGGCGGAGTGCACGACAGCGTGGTGTTGATCATCTTTCCGATCGCATCGGCTGTTCCGCGCGACGCCACCGCAAAGCCGAGCCTCCACCCGCTCATGCTGTACGACTTGCTGAATGTGTAAGCTGCCACGCACTGGTCCATCATGCCGGGCTGGCTCAACAGCGAGTGGTGCTTTCCCCGCCAAACCATGTGGCAATAGGGTTCGTCGCTGAAAATCGCGACGTCCTTGCCGCGAACCAGGTCTGCGATGTCGCGCAGATCGTCTTCGGTCGTTACCCCGCCGGTCGGGTTGTGAGGCGAGTTGAGAAAAATCGCCTTGGGCGACGGATCATCCGACAGAAACCGCTCGATTTCGCGCAATTCGGGGCGAAACTCGTGCACCTGTCGCAACGGACGCAAAACGGCCCGTGCGTCGCGGCGGGCGATGTTGGGAATGTACGTGGGAAAGTACGGGCTGAAGACGAGCACGCCGTCGCCCGGGTTCAAAAACGCTTCGCAGAAAAACTGCTCGAACACCTTGGCGCCGGGACCAGCCACGATGTTCTCGGCATCCGCGGGAACATGGAATTCTGACCGCACGAATTCGGCGGCGGCCGCTCGGAACTCGGGGATGCCGGGCGAGGGACAGTAGTGCGATTTGTTGCTTTCGATGGCTTCGACGCCGCTCGCCTTGGCCGCGGGCGTGCTGTCGAAGGGACTGTCGCCGATTTCGAGCTCAATGACGTCCTTGCCCGCCGCCTTCAGCGCCTTGGCGACGCCCAGCACTGTGAAAGCAGTCTCGACGGACAGCGATTGAGCAAATTGACTGAGCGTGACCGACACGTGGGTGTTTTCCCGCATTAGTTCCAATGGTGATTGCGGCACGTTTCTTCAAGAACGTGCCAGTGATGTTCCAGTATGGAAAGTCGTCTGTCGGCACGCAACGCATGCCGTTGGTGATGGCCCAATAGCGGTGTGTGGCGGGGGCTAAAGCCCGAAAATGTGGCCGGCTCAATTGCGAGTCAAAGACAGCAGGACAGGCCATGCAACGAAATGAAGAAGCCAGATCAGCGCTGTGACGCTCGCAATACCCCAAGACTTGTGAATAAAACCCGCGAGAATGGGGAGGACAGCTCCCAACGAGATGAGACCGAAGCCGAAGAATAAAAGAAAGACGGGCCCGAGATCGATTGGTCGGGAAGACGGAAATTCAAAGCGCGAGCTGATGGCGGCAAAAATCAGGAGAACCGTGCTCAGTGGAGTCATCCACATAACACCAAGGACCAATCCATAGACCGGACCGGACAGATTGTTGAGCCGATTTGTAAAGTTGCTACCCATACTTCATACCGAAATCGCAAATACCGCCAAAATCACCAGCCAGACGGCTCCCAGGATGTGCCAGAACCAGGCGCACACGGTCACGCCCCAGTAGTACTCGTGATCGTACCGTCCGGCAAACGCGCGCACGGTGACATACACGACAAACATCAACGCCACGCAAAAGTGCATGGCGTGCAAGATCGTGACGACAAATGCGAACGATCCGGGTCCGGTCGCCGCATCGAGATGAATGGGGCTTTGCCGCAGGCACCATAGGCCGTAGGTTTGCACTCCGACGAACAACATCCCGGCGAGCGTGGCGACGGCCAATGCCTGACGGAATCGCGCTTGTCTCTCCATGCGGATGTTGTGGAGGGCGCGCTGCAAAGCCATGCTTCCACCGACAAGCAGCACGGTGCTCACCGCAAAGGCGATCGGGAAAGTCGCCTTTTCGTTGGCCATTTTGTGAGGCGCAATGCGGATCAGCAGCGCAGCAAGCGTGCCCCCCATGAGGAACACGGCGACGGCGGCCCAAAAGAACCGCAATGCCGACTCGCTCTGCCGCTGTGCCCAGTGCTGTGTCACTTCTGTTGCCTCGCCCTGTTGCGGATTCACCACGAACTATTACAGGAACGTGAATCGCGAAAGAGGCAGACGCGGGGAAGGGGGGACGCGGCGATTCACGCTTGCGCCTTGTCTCCGCGTCCCCGCGTCTCCGCGTCCCCGCGTCACGTTAATACCCCGATCTCGGGCCTCGCTCGAGGCGGTACCCGCTCAAGCGGTCGCTGGCGGGCAGACGTTCGGCCACCGGCGGGTTAAGTCGGTGCGCCTGTCCCAGCAGCCATGCCACCGCAAAGCCCACTGCAAAGCCTCCAATGTGCGCCCACCAGGCGACGCCGGCCGCCTGCTCGGCGCCGAGCGTCATCGCCCCCGAAAACAGTTGGAGCAAAAACCAGACGCCCAAAAACAGCGGGGCCGGCAGCATCAGCACTTGCAGGAACACAAAGATCGGCACGAGCGTCAACACGCGTGCGTGCGGGTAAAGATACATGTAAGCACCCATGACCCCCGCGATGGCCCCGCTGGCGCCGATCGTGGGAAGCGTGGAGTTCGGCCCCGCCCAATAGTGTGCGAGGCTCGCCGCCACGCCGCACGCCAAATAGAACAGCACGAACCCCACATGGCCGAAACGGTCCTCGACGTTGTCGCCGAAGATATGCAGGAACCACATGTTGCCCAGAAAGTGCATCCACCCGCCATGCAGAAAGATGCACGTCAACATCGTTAAAAGCGGCGGCACGGCGGGATCGGCGGCCGGACGCATGATCTCGCGCATTTGGGGACCGCGCGGCGTTTGCATCACTTCGAGATCGCGAATGACGAGCGGCTCGTCCGGGTGGGTGATCCGCGCGGGGATCATTCCGAAGCGCTCGATCAGGTCGGGCGCACCGGGCGGCTGAATCAACTGCGCGATGAAGACGAGCGCGCAAATCGCGATGACCGAGTAGTTGACGAACGGAAACGTTCGGTACGGGATGTTGTCTCGCAAGGGGATCATCGAAGTGCACTCCCAAACCGAGTCGAGAAGAATCAGTCGACGATGGCGAGGACGGAGGTGGGGTGAAGCGTTCGAACGTTTCCACCCTCCCCCTACCCCCTCCCTGGAAGGGAGGGGGGTTTGGAACTGCTACTTCGCCGCGATGGCTTGGGCCAACGGCCGGA
>JBBDVZ010000187.1:0-6711 GCA_040903115.1 Planctomycetaceae bacterium | reverse complement strand
ACGATACATGGAGAACGACGCCATCGAGATCGCCCCGCTGGCCTACATGCGGGGACGAACCCTTAATCAAACGTTCGTCATTCTCGACGAAGGCCAGAACACGACCACCACGCAGATGAAAATGTTCCTCACCCGCATGGGAAACGATTCGCGGATCGTCGTCACCGGCGACACCACGCAGATCGACCTGCCGACTCACATCCCCAGCGGGCTCATCGACGCCATGCAGCGGCTCGGCCATATCGACGGCGTCCAGGTGGTGGAATTGACCGGAGCGGACATCGTCCGTCACCGGCTGGTCCGCGAGATCGTGGACGCTTACGACGCCGAAGTGTCCCCACGCAAGCCGCGCAGGAAATAGGCGCGCCGCTCGATCAAAGCCCCTTTTGACGTTCGAATCAATGGCACTATTTGGTTCTAAAAAACGGAGAACTTCGCGAACCGTCGCGTTGCGGCCGGCCACGTCGTTGTGGGGACGCCTGGAAGACGTCGTGCACAACCGCCGGCTGCTGTTGCGCCTGGGCATTTGCCTGGCTGCGGTCGTTTCGCTCGTTGCCATCGTCGAGGGCTGGAAGTCCAGCTTCCCTTATCGCCTGGGCGACGTCGTCGAGCACGGGCTGATTGCCACCGTCGACTTCGAACGCGTCAACCGGGCGGAGACCGACCGGGCCAAGGCGGAGGCCAAAGCGCGAGTGGCGCCAATCTTCCGCAACGATCCGGCGCCGTTCGAGCTGCTCCCCCGCAAGCTCCGCACCGCGCTGAACGACGTCGCGCAAGCGGCGACGCTCGACATGCTGCGTCCGGAAACAAGGGCCGCGTTCGGGCTCACCGGCGCTGAAGCTACCGATGCGGCGGAAAACAAGCCCGACATCATCGGCCGCTACTTCGCGACTTTGAAGGCCGCGATTTCCCGCGAAGAGGGGACCACCGGAAATCGAATCGACGACTTGATTGTCGAGTTCTCGTTGCTGATCGAGCCGATTCGCCGAAACGGACTCGCCGACCTCAACGAGTTGACGGAGTTTCAGCCCCGGCCCGACCGTCCGATCGGTATTGTCGCCGAGGCGGCCAGCGGGCCGGTGCGAATCGTCTCGCGCGCCGACGTGGTATTGCCGGAACTTCTGGGCGAGACGGGACTCGTCGGCAAATCGTGGGAGCAATTCTCGGAGCTGCGGATCATCCGCAAGATGGTCGAAAATTGGCTGTTGTCGCAGGCGCCCGTCACGTTGCGATACAACAGCGAGCTTTCGCAAAAAGCGCGCAACGAGGCCGTCGAGCAGGTCGCCGACGTCACCATTCGCTACGACGTGGGCGACGTCTTGCTGCCGGCGGGACAGGCCATCGATGAGGAATCGCTCGCCGTCCTGCGCGCCGAGTACGACCAGATGGAAAGCCTGGTCCGCGCCGACCAGCGCATCACGCGCGTGATCGCCGTGTTCTTGCTGATTCTGCTGCTGGCGGTCGTCAACGGCTTTTATGTCGTGCTCAACGAGCCAAAACTCGCTGCCAATGCCGGACGCTTGGCGCTGTTTCTCGGCATTGTCTTGGCGGCGGTGCTCATCGGCCGCTTTTTGGCGTTCGATTCACGCCGCGCCGAGGTGGTGCCCATGATCGTCACCGCCATGGTTTTCGCCGTCGCGTATAACCAGAAGCTTGCCGCATTGACGGCGATGACGCTGGCCTTGCTGATTTCGTTCTCGACGACGCGCGACTTGGGTCATTTCGCCATGCTCGCGGGCGTCTCGCTGGTGGCACTCATGCCGCTCTCGAGCGTCCCGTCGCGCTCGAAGCTGATCAACGTGGGCTTTTTGACGGCTTTGATCGCGTTGGTCGCCACGCTGGGAATTTCCGTCGTGCAAAGCCAGTCGTTCACCGACGTGTTGACGGATCCGCAAGCGCTGGTGCGGGCCGGATACGTCGCGTTCTGGTGCCTGGTGGCCGGTTACCTGGTCGCCGGCAGCTTGCCGTTTGTCGAAACGGCTTTCGGCGTCGTCACCGACATCAGCTTGTTGGAAATGAGCGACATCTCGCATCCGCTGCTGCAGGAACTGGTGGCCCGGGCCCCCGGAACGTACAACCACTCGATTTCGGTGGCCTCGATCGCCGAGGCCGCCGCCGATGCCATCGGCGCCAACGGGCTGCTGGTGCGCGTCGGGGCGTACTATCACGACGTCGGCAAGACCCTCAAGCCGCAATACTTTGCCGAAAACATGACCGAGGGGATGCAAAGCCGGCACGAGCACCTGGCTCCGGCCATGAGCACGCTGATCATCATCGGCCACGTGAAAGACGGCGTCGACCTCGCGAACCAGCACAACCTGCCTCAGCCGCTGATCGATTTCATCGAACAACATCACGGAACGACGCTGGTCGAATACTTTTACCACGAGGCGACGAAACAGGCCGGCAACCAGCGCGACCACCGCACCGACTGCGAAGAATCGCTGTTCCGCTACCCCGGCCCCAAGCCGCAAACCCGCGAAGCCGGCGTGCTGATGATTGCCGACGCCGTCGAAAGCGCCAGCCGAACGCTCAGCGAGCCGACGCCCAAGCGGATCGAAACCCTGGTGCACGAGATCACGCTCAAGCGGTTGCTCGACGGGCAGTTCAATGAATCGACGCTGACACTCAGCGAGCTGCACGAGATTGAAGAGTCGGTCATCAAATCGGTGACCGCCATCTATCATGGCCGCGTGAAATATCCGGAACAGCGCACGGCGTGAAGTGCATTAAGCACGAAGCACGAATGACGAAGGAAATCCGAAGCCTCAAAATCCGAATGCCTCGTTCCGTTGCTTCTTGAATGTACCGCGTCGAAATCACCAATTCGCAATCCTGCCTGGAACTGGACGACGCGTTCTTGCGCGACGTCGTCACGCGGACTTTGGCCGATGAACGGGTCGCTTCCGCGACGATCGGAATACTGGTGGTCGACAATCCGACGATTCGTGAACTCAATCGCCGGCATCTCGCTCACGATTACTATACCGACGTCTTGACCTTCCCGCTCGACTGTGTTGTCACGCCGGGGAACCACGATGTCGACCAATCGACGCTTCGAGGGGCCGGCAAGCACATCGAAGGCGAGGTTGTCGTCAGTGCCGAAATGGCCGTCGATCGCGCCGTTGAGTTCGGCTGGCGGCCCGAGGATGAACTGACGCTTTACATCGTTCATGGCTTGCTGCATCTCGCCGGTTACGATGACGTCGACGATGCGGAACGCCTGCAGATGCGAAAACGCGAACGCGCGATTCTTGCACACTGGAATCTCACGCCCGCCAAAGCGGACGTGTGAGATCCAGCAAGGACCACTCCACGCAGATGCACAGGCAGTGTCGGTTCTCGCTTGAGAAGAGCACTGCCGGGACGGCAGTGGCACCCAACTCGCCTACCAGCGCTCAACGGGGCCGGACGGTACCGGCACGTGCATTTCGGGTAGCACGCCGGTTCGGCTGCCGCTCACGGGGCCGTCGATGGCGATCCGTTCGAGGACTTGATGCAATTCCTCGCGGTTGGATGCAAGTTGGAATTCGTTCCGCAGTGCTGCGCGCACGCGCATTGCCTTCAAATACCAATGTCCCGTCTTGCGAAAGGCAACGACCGCCGACTCCGTTCCACGCCGCTCCGCTAGATATCCGAAGTGCCGCTTGAGCAATTCCAGTCGCTCGTTGAAACTTCCGGCAGGAGTGTACTCTCCCGTCGATTCCCACTCGACAAGTTGGCGGAAGATCCACGGGTTCGCCAGTGCCCCGCGTCCGACCGAGACGCCGTGACAACCGGTTGCGTTGAACATTCTGGCCGCGTCTTCAACCGTCCGCACGTCGCCGTTACCGATCACGGGAACTCGCTCGACGGCTTCGACGACCTGGCGAATGCCTTCCAGGTCGACGCTGCCACTGAAACCCTGGGCACGGGTGCGGCCGTGGATGGCGACGGCGGCGACGCCCGCCTGCTCGAACTCGCGCGCGAACAGCGGCGCGGTGAGGGCCGTGCTGTCCCAACCCAGTCGCATCTTGACGGTGACCGGGATCGTGACCGCTTCGACCACGCCCCGCACGAGAGCAATGGTCTGGTCCGCGGCGCGCATCATGCTGGCGCCGCAGCCCCCCTTGGTAATGCGGGGCACCGGGCAGCCCATGTTGATATCGATCGAGTCCACCGCGCGCTCCTCCAAAAAGCGGGCGGCGTCGCACATGGCCGAAGAATCGGCGCCGAAAATCTGCACGGCGAAGGGCCGGTCTTCGGGACACGTCTCAATCAACTGCAGCGACTTGGGACTGCCTTCCAACAGTCCGCGCGCATTCACGAGGTCGGTGGTCGCCAGGCCCACGCCCCCCAACTCGCGCACGACGCGACGAAACGGGAGGTTGGTAAACCCGGCCAGTGGCGAGAGCAGGTATCTCGAAGGCAGCTCCAGCGATCCGTATTTCAGGACGGCTCGATCGCCAGTGCGTTGGGACAAAGTCGTGGACATCGGTAATCAATGATAAGCAAGGCGAGCGGCCGGCGTAAGCCGGCTGGTAGATTGAGTTTTCAGTTTTCAGTTTTCAGTGTTCAGTGCGGAACCCGGAATGCAAAGCGAAACGCGAGGGGCAAGCATAAGCCGGTGGATTTCGAGCTGATCACCTGACGGCTGAAAACTGAACACTGAAAACTGAACACTGAGTTCACCAGCCAGCTGACGCTGGCCGCTCGCTTACATGTCGGCGGTGCGGCTCTTGATGGTCGCGAGCAGCTTCTTCAATTTTGCCGAGCGGCCCGCGCTGCGTTGCAGCAATTTGAGCAGCGCTTTGGCGACCGTGTCGCTGGGTTTCTCAGACCCCGTCTCGAGCAACTTCACCACCCGGCGGTCGCTCAGACCGATGCGCGACGCGAACTCGGCGTCGCTCAGCTTCAGCGTCTCGCGCAACAGCGCGATCTCTTTGGGTCGTAACTGTTTGGCAGCGATCATACGGTTCCTTCCGCTGTGACGCGTTCGATTGTACGCAAGTTCGGCGATTGTCGGCAACATTGGTCGCTCAAAGCCCGCCGGCCGCGCCCGGCGGGAATTCCCACGGGGCGCAGCCCGTGGGCTTTGCGCGATTCACGCGCGTAACGTTGCGCCAAGCTTTTGTCGGCCGGCCTCGACGACGGCATTTTGGGCGGAATCCACCTCGTCGCTGGTCAGAGTTCGCTCGGTCGAACGAAAGCTCAGCGTCACAACGTACGACTTTTTGCCGGCGTCAATCTGCTTGCCGCGATATTGCCCGCCGAAGGCAATCGCCTCCAAGAGTTCGCCCCCCGCGCCTTGCACGACCTCTTCCAGCTCCTGCCACGTGACGGCTTCATCGAGCAGGAAGTTCAAGTCGCGTTCGACTGCGGGAAAATTCGGCAGCGGCGAATAGACGGGCGTGAGATCAGCAACGTCTTCGAGCACCGCCAGATCCAACTCGGCTGCCACCACTGCGTCGCGCAAATCCAATTCGTCGGCAACGTTGCGGTCGAGCTCGCCCAGCCAGCCCCAAGAACGACCGTCGAGCCAAACCTCGGCTCCGCGCCCCTCGGCGAACTGAGCGACCGTGGACGGGCGCACCGTCACGGCCGACTTGCCCGCAATCGCGCGGGCCAGCGCTGTCACAATTCCTTTCATGGCCGCAAAGTCGCGCCCGCCGACAATTCCAATCACGGTCGGCTCGACGTCGCGCTCCGGCTTTCCGGGCCCCGCCTCAAGGTAAACCTTGGCAATCTCGAACAAGTCGGCATTAAAGACCCCGTGCCGCTCATTCTCTCGGCGTGATTCGAGCAGGCTGGGGACGAGGCTTTGGCGCAGCAGATTCTCGTGCCGGCGCGACGAATGATCGACCGACAACGGTGGTCGATCGCCGCGCGGCATGAAGTGCCGCCGTGTTTTGTCGCTGACAAACGACATGGTGACCGCTTCGAAAAATCGGGCAGCCGTCAGCAGCTCGCGGACCTTGGCGGTTACGCGGTCTCGCTCGGTCCGACGGCTGAGCTCCAGCGGAACCGTGACGTTGTCGGGGATGTGGTGGTAGCCGTGGATTCTCGCGACTTCTTCGATGAGGTCGACTTCGCGGATCAAGTCGCGCCGCCACGATGGGGGCACGAACTCCGCCGTTCCTTTTTTCGGCCCTCCGCGCTGCTGCAAGCCAAGCGCCTGCAGGATCGAGGCGGCTCGTGCCTCGGGCACGTCGATGCCGAGTAACCGTGCAATCTGCGGAAAGCGCAGCCGAATTGGAGCAGGGGGGGCTGCGGTCAGCGTTCCCGCCACGCATCGATCGTCGAGCAGCTCGCCGCCCGCGACATCGAGGATCAGTTGGCAGCACCTGCGGCTGGCCCAATCGAGCCCCGCGCGGTCGATACCTCGCTCGAACCGGAACGACGAATCGCTGTGCAGGTTGAGAGCGCGAGCCGTTGCGCGGATGGACATCGGTGCGAAGTCGGCTGTTTCGATGAGCACGTTCGTCGTGCGGTTGCCGATTTCGGTGTCCAGGCCGCCCATCACGCCGCCAATCGCAACGGGACGATCGGCGTCGGCGATGACGCACGTTTCCGGGCTGAGCTCGTACGTTCGCTGGTCGATGGCGACAATCTTCTCGCCTTTGCGCGCGCGGCGAACGACGATCCGCCGTTCGTGCAGCTTGTCGAAATCGAAGGCGTGCAGCGGCTGCGCGCACTCCATCAGCACGTAGTTGGTGACGTCGACGACGTTGT
>JBBDVZ010000186.1:0-6739 GCA_040903115.1 Planctomycetaceae bacterium | reverse complement strand
AAAGCGATCGAAATCGATGCCCCACTGGTTGCCGCCTCCTTCGCCGAACAACTCGAACTGCTTCGTGAGCGGATGGTATCGCCACACTCCCTGTTGAAATCCGATGCCGCGAATATCGGCGGTCACCGTACTTCCTTGTGCTCCGTACAGCCAACCGTCGGGGCCCCACGTCAGCGAGTTGGCGAAGGCGTGCGCATCTTCCATGCCGAACCCCGAGAGCAGCACCTCCGGGTCTCCGTCGGGAACGTCGTCACGGTTGCGATCCGCATAAAACAGCAAATACGGCGACTGCACGACGAACACGCCGCCGTGGCCCAGCGCCATCCCCGATGCCAGGTTCAGCTCGGTGAGGAAGTCTTTCGCGGCATCGATTCGGCCGTCGCCGTCGGTGTCTTCGAGAATGCTGATTTTGTCGTGCCCGCGCGGGCCGCGCGGCGGCGGTTCGGGAACCTTGTCGTACTTGGTCCGCAGGTACTGGTCGACCTGAACGGCTTTCAGGCCTTCGGGAATCGGGTACTGAATGTACTGCAACACCCACATCCGGCCGCGATCGTCGAAACTGATCGACAACGGCTGGCGAACGTGCGGCTCGGACGCGTACAGCGAAATCTGCAGCCCGTCGGCAATGGTCAGGTGCTTGATTTCATCTTGCGGCGTCAGCCGCGGGGGCTGTGCGAGGGCGGGAGAACCGATGAATCCCAAAAGCGCCGTTACCACCAAAGCCCACTGGCTGACTTCGACGAGCTCGACTCGACTGAGCTCGCCGAAGTCAGCCGAGTCGCGCCCCGTGGGTTCCCGCCGGGCGCAGCCGGCGGGCTTTGAAGGACCGTCCTGCATACGCATGCGAGTCATTTCGAATCGGTTCCGTGAATCCTCACGCGGGCGAGGTAGATGCTCGTTTTCTCTTCGTGCGACGAATAGTAACTCACCCAGAGCAAGTTGTCGTGCCAAACCAGGCCGGCGTAGCTGGTGTCGCCGCCGGAGGGGAGCGGCAAAAACTCCTTGAGCGTGCCCGCACCCGCCTTCGGATCGAGCCAGCACAGCGACGTGCGCGCCTTGTTGTCGTACAGTCGCACGGCAGCGACGAACCGGCCGTCCGGCAGGCGAATCATGTGCGGCCCGCCGATCCGCACCCGTAAGTCTCTCCATTCCCAATTTTTGTACGGCGGCTGGGAGGTCCCGAGCAGCCCGGAACCCGGCAGGTCATCGCGGCGCAACAAGCAGTAGCAGTTGTCGTTGTCGAGAAACACCATGGACGATTCGTTGGGATAGCCCTCATCCATGAGATTCTCGACCAGCGTTTCGAACTTCTTGCCATCGGCGCTTTTATAGAGTCGGACGAACGTATTCGTGTCGCGCGTGCCGTAACCGATGCTGTAAGCGACGTCCTTGTGCCACGTCGTGCGCCACAACCAGAAGTCGGGATCGCCGATTTTGTGCGGCGTGCCCCAATCGCGACCGTTGTCGGAGAACCACACCAGCGACTGATGGTGATGAGTTGATTGATCGTGCAGCGCTCCGGCCCCAGAGAGCATCAACTGGCCCGTCGGCGTAATCGTGATTTTCGCGTCACGGAGATCGGAGTCGGGCGATGTGATCAGGGCCGCCGATTCCCACGCGTCGCCGTCGGCCGACGTGATGACGCGCAGCGCGCCGTCGGGCGAGACATGCGCTGTCCCTTCGCGAAAAACGCAGTACCAGCGATCTTTGAAGCGAATGAGATCGGTAAACGCATTGTGCGGCGCCTTGTCCCAAATCTTGCGGGCGTCGACGAGTTCCGCATCGGCCGCCTGCGCGACCCGGCCGGCGGACAACAACAACGCGATCAAAAAAAGGCGCTGCATGACGTTCCCATCATTTAACCCCCCGTGAATTCACGTGGGGTAAAGTGTTAAATGTTGACGACGTTATTTCTGAAATTGCACGTGGAAGCCGTTGACCTTGAGCGGTATGCGGTAGAGGCTCACGTCGACCGTGATGTAGAGTACGTTCAGCTCGTCGCCGACGCCGAACTCGACGTTGCTGGGAACGCCGACGGCTTCCTTGGGCGATGGCTGGTTTTTGGCTCCGGTGGGAATGAAGGCGACTTCCGTGCCGTTGGGATCGACCACCAGCACGCCGGGCCGCTTCAAGCTGCGCTGCGTGAGATAAATGTGTCCCTCTTCGTCGACGGTCATGCCGTCGCAGCCCGCCTGGTCGCCGAAATCGACGATCGTTCGCTTCCGCCCGCTCACCAGGCCGTCAGGTCCAAGCGGAAACGCGTCGATGGCCATTCGCCCGAGCTTAGGCGCGGCCTTCGTCGGATCGATTTTGTCGGTGCCGTTGTCATGGTCGGCGACATACAGCGTGCGTCCGTCCGGACTCAGGTCGATGCCGTTTGGCTTCGCGACGTCATGCGTGATCTCGACAACCGTGCCGTCCGTATCGATGCGATAGACGGAGCGGTGCTCGAGCTCGCGCGGCTCGTCGCCGAGGTAGCGCGGATCGCTGAAGTAAATGCGTCCTTGACGATCGAGGCAAACATCGTTGGGCGCGTTGAATTTTTTGCCCTGGAATTTGTCGGCTATCACCGTGCGCTTGCCTGTTTTGACGTCCCAGCGCGAGACGCAGAGTCCACCGGAATCGGACCCTTCGCAGGCGATGAGATAGCCTTTGGCATCGAAGATCAGCCCGTTGGCTTTGCCGCTATCGTCGCTGAAAATCGTCGTGCGCCCGCCGCGCGGGTCGAAGCGCATGATCATGCCCTTGTCGGTGCCGACGGGGATGTCGGAAAAATAGATGCTGCCATCGGGGGCGACCGCGGGGCCTTCCGTCAATCCCCCCGCAACCGCGGCCATGCGGGTGAACAGCAGCTCGAGCTTGGCATCGGGCGAAACGATCGCCTCGCCGGTCGGCGGATCGAGTTTCTGGTCGGCACGGACCGGAGCAGTCAACATCAACGCGAGCGCAGCAAGGGTGATGACTTTCATGAAGGCTTCCTTCTAATGGAGGGTATGCTCCCGGCGGATGCAGCCACAGTTGGGCGGCTGGTTCCCACGGACGACCGAGGGCGCAATGTCGCCGACATTGGCCAACCTCAGCGTAAACGTTAGCCGCAGCCGAAACAACCAGGAAACGCGTCTCGCATGATCACATCAAATTTGCCCCCGGTGTATTCACCGGGGGCTATGTGGGGTGACGTTATTTTCCCCCCGGCACTTCAAAGATCGCCTCGATTTCGACCGCGGCACCGGTGGGAAGCGAGGCAAAGCCCAGCGCGCTGCGGGCGTGCCAGCCATCGCGCGACTTGCCGAAAATCTGATGAAGCAAATCGGAAGCGCCGTTGATCACGAGATGCTGCTCGGTGAATTCCTGCGTCGAGTTGACGCAGCCGAGCAGCTTGATCACCTTCAGACCGTCGAGCGTGCCGTGCGCGTTGAAGACCGAATTGAGCAGTTTCATCGCGCAGTCTTTGGCCGCCGAATAGCCGTCTTCGACCGTGAGACCGGCCCCAAGCTTTCCCTTCAGGTTGCTGGTGTGTCCGGACGTGATGAGCAGTTTGCCGGTGCGGACGCAGAGATTGAGGTAGCCCGGCTGCTGCTTCGTAAACTCCAACCCGAGATCCAGAGCCTTGCGCTGTGCGCCCATGTTGCCTTATCCCCTCCTCGGACATTCGTTGGTGTGCGATACACTTTCATGACAAGGCCCTGGTTGGGACATCGTCTCGAAAGTTTTCGATGAACGCAAGGGACAGCGGGCGCGTGGCGGCCAGTCGTCTGTTACCCCGGCATGAAGCACGAAGCACGAATGTCGAAAGAAGGCTCGAATGTCCGAAGCCTCAAAGCTCGCGGACATCGTGATCCGGGACTTCGTTGGTACGGCGTGTGTCGTTCTCACGCTCGTCAGCGCGCGAGCGCGATTGCACCTTCTCAACCGCGCCGCTTCACTTGCCGCCGTTGGGATTGATCCCCTGAGGCTCGGGGATATCCTCCGTGATGATCTCCCAGCTTGCGCCCATTTCGCGCATCGCGCGATAGTCGACGGGCTTGTAGGCGACCGCCAGTTCGGGAGTCTGCATGAGCTTGCCTTTTTCGAAGCGCGAATGCATCGAGGCATCGAGGATCCCCGTGACCAGCAACGTTCGTTCGACGGGGTAGGGGGCCTTGCGGTGGACGATATGATGCTGGATGGCGTGCGAGAGGGCTTTGAACAGGTTGCGGTTGCGCCAGGGGCCGACGTTGAATGATGTCGCCCGGATCTGGGGATCGCCTTTCGTTCGACACGCGAAACACCAGCGGTTGACGCTACTCAATTTAAGCGCCAAGCCGCGCGTGCCGTCTTTGTAATTCACCAAGACTCCGTGTGCCGGCGCCGGCTGGGCGGGGTCGTCTTGAAACACTTTCAGGTCGCCGGGCGGGCGGCCCAATTCTGTTTGCATCGCCGCCTCCGCCAGTTCGATCGACCAGCGGCCTTCGCGCGCAGCGTTCCAAAGAGCTTCGGTGTTGAGAAATTGAACTTGGGCGACCCCGGTCTCGCCACCCTTGCGGGCCTCGATCATCGACTGCAATATCTCGAGGGCGTGAAAGTCGTACGATTCGACGCCGCCGCCGTGTATCGACACGGCCTCCTCAATCTCGGCTCCGGCGGGCAATTCGAGCGGCGGCCGCCGTTGTGCCAACGGGACCGAGCTGCCCGCCATAAACGGAATGCCCAGCTCGCGCGTGGTGTCGTACATCTCGCGGGCCCAGTCCCAGCGGTACGAGAGATGCTTATCGCTAAAGAGGGGCACGAATCGGTTCGAGCGCTTCATCACCGCGACGATCTCATCGAAAAAGCGTTTCCGCGGATACATGTGCTGCTCGAGCTCGTTGTACGGATAGTTCCCGTGCTCGCCGATCGACAACACGCCGTCGACCGCGAGCTGGTTGCCGCCCAGACATAAGGCTTCGGAAATCGTCTTAAAGATGGGAATGCGGTACTCGGCCGAGACCTGCTGCGCCATGTCGCCGGCGGGCGCCTGGTCGCCGTAAAACGAAACCACGTCGACGCCGGGGTCGGTGAGCTGGCCGTTGAAGTAATATTTCTCCAGGAAGTTTTCCAGAATCACGTGGGCGTGCGACCGGTAGGTGAACTCGGTGAAGACCGCGGCGACTTTCGGTCTCGCTTGTCCCGGTGCGGCCAACGACCATTTGACGGGCACAAGCGACGTCGCGACGACGGCTCCCGCGGCGCCAAGAAATCTGCGACGGGTGATTGCGCGCAAATGCGGCGCGCGATCGCGATGATGCTGCGTTGGCGATTGTTGGTTCATTAAGCGTGCTCCTCGAAGGCGACAGGCCGCGGACCGGGGGAGTTTCCGCCGGGCGCAGCGAACGGCGATTCCAGCAGACATTCAACACCGCCGGCCTTAACGCTGTCAAATGTGCATTACTCCCCACCCTTCCAGGGAGGGGCCGGGGGAGGGTAACAGCATGGAACAGTGCCTGTCGTTGGAATGCGCTTGCTCACCCGTTCGTATCCGCCAGCTCGCGGATGAACTCCAGCGCTTCGTCGAGCTCCGGGACCGGGACGCCCGTCTCCCGCCCCGCGCGGTCGCATTCGGCCAGCAACATCAGCTCATCGTAGTCGTCAGTCTGCTGAAGGCGGCGTCGCGCCCGGGCGCCAATCGTTCCCTGATGAACCGCTTGTGCCGACAGGTGGTTCTCGATGAACCAAGCCGTCCGCTCGGTGATGAAGCCGTCGAGAGCGGCTAGTCCCGCGCGCACGTGATCTCGCGCGTCGATTCCCTTGCCCACATCGTGTAAAAGTGCCGCCAGCAAGAACTCTTCGTCGTAGGGCACGGCGTCGCGCGCGAGTTGAAACACCTGCAGGCTGTGATACAGGACGTCTCCCTCGGGGTGGCGTGCGGCGTTCTGCTTGACTTTCGCCAGCGGCACCAGGTTCGCGCGGTAGACGTCGAAGCGATCGAATTCGACCGCGTTGCCGGCGGCGGCGTCGAGCGGCATGTCGCGCAGCGATTCGGCGGTGGGGTCGCCCTCGCCCGTGCGCGAGAAGCGCAGCAGCTCGTGACGAATCTCGCGATCGCTGGGTAGGTCGGACGACTTGATCCAGCCACGGTAAATCGTGCGCGCGGCACGAACCTTGGCGCGCTGAAAATCCGTCTCCTGCCGCTGATGCATGAGCCGCGCGGCTTCAAACGTAATGCGCCGCCTTAATTTCTCCGTCGACATATGCGGAACTACCGGGGGGTTGGATCGCAGCCCTGTGAAAATGCGTAAAATGCAGGCCGGCAATTCAATTCTAGCCCGTCAACGGAGCCGGGCAAATCGGCATGCAGCGTTTCGGCGTGTTCGACTGGCAAATGGCATCACAGGCCGGCCGGCATCCTGACGCCGAGCCATTCTTCGGGGTTGCGAGTGACGTCGAAGACGTTTCCGTCGGGGTCGAACACCTTGAATGAGATTGCGGGGACGCCTTCGCCGGCTGCTTCACCCGACTTAATGCTGTCGGTGGCGAACTCGGCACCCAATTGTCTCAGCCGCTCCCAGCACGACTCGAAATCGTCGACAATGACGCCGAAGTGCAGGTGTTCCTCGCCGTCGGGATGCCGCGGCATCGACCAGCCGGGCGGCTGCTGGATCAGCGTGATGTTGACCTCGCCGTCGGTCAAATCGAGACCGCCGCCGCCGGGGCGATATCCCAGAAACTTCCAGCCGATTCCCCATTCGAAGAACTCGCGCGTTTTTTCCATGTCGCGACA
>JBBDVZ010000185.1:0-6776 GCA_040903115.1 Planctomycetaceae bacterium | reverse complement strand
GGGGGCCGAGAAGATGCAGTCACCGTGAAAACGCGACACTCGGTTCTCATCATCGAAGACGAAGACATCATCCGCACGACGCTGCGGGAGTTTTTGCAGGGAGAGTCATACGCGGTGGCCGAGGCGGCGACGGTCGCCGAAGCGCTCTCGCTGGCGCGGCAACGTGACTTCGACGTGGCCATTTGCGACGTGCAGCTTCCCGACGGCGATGGCATCGACCTCTTATCCAAGCTGCAGCAGCGCAACCCCGAAACGTTTCTGCTCGTCATTACCGCGTACGCAACCGTCGAAAACGCCGTTGAGGCTTTCAAGGCAGGGGCCTTCGATTACCTGGTGAAGCCCGTCATTTTCGAGGACTTGCAGAATAAGCTGCAGCGGCTGTTCGAGCATCGTGCGCTGCATCGAGAGAACATCCTCCTTCGCCGCGAACTGGCCCGCCGCGACGATTTCGAGCAGATTATCGGCTCGAGCAAGGCGCTGGCCGAACTACAAGAGACGATCCGCAAGGTCGCCGTCACGCATTCCAACGTGTTGCTGGTCGGAGAGACCGGGACGGGCAAGGAGCTGTTTGCCCGCGCGATTCACGCTTCCGGACCGAAACGCGACGAGAAATTTCTCGCCGTCAACTGCGGCACGCGGCCGGCGCAGTTATTGGAGAATCAGCTCTTCGGCTCGCATTCCGGTACCCGCGCCTCGGGCGCCGACGACCAGGTCGGTTTGTTTCGACATGCGGGCGAAGGCACGGTGTTTCTCGACGAAGTGGCCCAACTGCCGCTGGGAACGCAGGCCAAGCTGCTGCGGGCCATCGAGTACCAGGAGATCATGCCGGCCGGGGCCTCGGAAACGGTAAGCGTTGCCGCGCGCCTCATCGCGTCGACCACGCGGGACCTGATGCGCGAAGTCGCCGAAGGGAATTTTCAGGAGGACTTGTTTTATCGGCTCGACGGCGTGAAGATCCGCATCCCCGCGCTGCGCGAACGGCTCGATGACGTGCCCGAGTTGGTCGAGTTCTTCGTCGCCAGGCACTCGAAGGCGATGGGCAAGCTGGTGACCGGCGCGACGAGCGAGACGGTGCGACTGTTGATGTCGGCCGAGTGGCGCGGGAACGTGCGACAACTCGACAACGCCATCGAACGGGCCGTCATGATGTGCGACGGCACGCACATCGAGCCCAAGGATCTTCCCCCCGACCTGATCGGTCTCGGCCAGCCGTTGCCCGACTCCGACGATCTGCGTAGCGCCATCCGGCATTACGAGCGGCTGCACATCACGCGCGTGTTGCGGCAATGGCCCGACAAGCGGGAAGCCGCCAAGCGCCTGAAACTCGGCCTTTCGAGCCTCTATCGAAAGATCGAGGAGCTCGGGCTCGACATGTGACGGCCGGCGACCGCCGCCTACCTGTTGAACAGGAACTCGGGGCTGTTAATCAGCGCCCACATCAGGTCTTCGGCCCCTTCGCGCGGGCTTGCCGTCTGAGCCATGTATCCAATGCCCGTTTGCAATTCCTGCTCGGTTGGACGTCGACAAACCACCGACACGTAAACGTTCTCGACGTACTGCTTGCTGTCGGCGTTCTGCGCGGCCAGACGGGCGATCAACCCTTGCGGGTGAATGATCGCATTCGCCACGGTGGGGCCGTTGATCAGGTTGAGGGTCTGCGACAGGCTGACCTCTTTCGACCGTTCGCACTCGCATGGCGACTCCCGGGGCGCCCGACCGAACATGTCGAGAAAGCTCACGTCGATCTGCGGATCGGGAAGCTGAGTGGCACGGAAGCCGACCGGAACGCCGGGAATATCGAGCTGCGCCCCCGTCGCGATGATGATCGCGTCATACAGTTGCTCGGCCGACAAGCGGCGAGGAATTGCGTGCGAATAGTTGCGCTTGTCGTCGCTGTTCCAGTCATTGGGCTTGAAACTCCGCTGGTACGTGTGCGACGCAACAATCGTTCGCACCAGGTATTTCAGGTCGAAACCATGCTCAACAAAGTCCTTGGTCAACGCGTCGAGCAGCTCGGGATTCGATGCAGGGTTGCTCGCGCGGATATCGTCGACAGGGTCGATGATCCCCAGCCCGGTAAAGTAACTCCAATAGCGGTTGACCACGCTGCGCGCGAAGTACGTGTTCTCTTTCGCGGTCAACCAGCGCGCGAGTTGCTGCCGCCCGTCGGTCGACGACTTGTCCATGCCCGCGTGTTCGAACGGGAAAGTCGCCGCCACGGTCTCTCCCGTACGAGGATTGGTCACGCCTTGCGGCGCCGAAAGGCTGTAAACGAGCTCCTCGTCCGGACGCGTTCCTCCCTTGCGGCCGACCGCCGAGAAAAAGGAGGCCAACTCGTAGTACTGCTGTTGGGTCCAGCGCTCGAACGGGTGATCGTGACACTGGTTGCATTGGAACCGCGTGCCGAGAAACACCTGTGTCATGTTCTCCATGACGACTTTCGGCTCGCGCGAGATGCGATAGTAATTGGCGGCCGGGTTCTCGAACGTGCTGCCGCTGGCCGTCATCAGCTCGTAGGCAAATTGGTCGTAGGGCTTGTTGGCGGCAATCGAATTGCGGATCCAGTTGCGGAAGGCCCAAACGCCTTTCTCTTGGATGTATTTTCGATTGCTTAAAAGCAGGTCGCTCCATTTGAGCGTCCAGTGATCGACATAATTCGGACCCGCCAGCAGCTCCTCGGCCTTCTCGGCGCGCTTGGTGCGGGAATCACGAGGATCGTCGAGAAATGCGCGGGTGATTTCGGCGGTCGGCGGAATTCCCGACAGGTCGAGCGAAATCCGACGCAAAAACTCCGCGTCGGTGCACAAGTCCGACGGCAGGATTTTCGTTTGCTTCAGCTTGTTGTTGACCTGAGTATCGACAAAGTTGTATTCCGGGCTGTCGTTCCACTGGTATCCTTCGCGGCTGCCAATCACGACGATGGGAGCTGTGGCGTACTGGCCCTCGTACCGCACGAGCACGGCCGACTCGCCTCGCCGCACGGCTTCGATCGTCCCGGTCTTTCCCACGGTGGCGACTTCGAAGTTGCTGGTTTCGAAGACCGCGTCGCGGGTCACGTCGCGCGACGTGCCGTCGGCGAAGTGCGCCATCACGATCGTCTGCTGAATATCTCCGGGGTTCTGCAGCACGGGCTTTTCGGGAAAGACCTCGACATGGTTGACCCGCCCGACGGAGTCGAACTTGCAGCCCTGCGAAATCCATTCGTGAAACAGCTTGTAATTGCGAGCGTCTTCGTCGAACAAAAAGCCTCCCTCATGAGGCACGCCCTGCGTGGGCTTCAGCAGCATCAGGCTTTGGCTCGGGTTCGATCGATTGAACCGCCTGCCCGATTCATCGTCGATCAGCGCCCGATAGTCGAATAGCGGGTCATAGCCTCGCAGCGAGAGCTTGAAGCCTGCTTTCCCCTGCTGTGAGCCGTGGCACGTGCCCGCGTTGCAGCCGACCTTGCTGATGGCCGGAATGACGTCACGCACAAAGCTCACCGGGACGGCATCGGCGTTCTTCACAACGACGGGCAGCTTGGCCTCGAGTCCGGCGGCGGCGATCGCAATGGTCGCTGCTCCGGCCGATTGAGGAACAATGTAACCCTCGCCGTCGACGACGACCGCCGGCCCGGAAGGCTGAAGCTTGGATTCGGCCGTCAGGTCGTAAGCCCGGCCGTTCTCGCTCATCCCCGTCACCAGCACGCGACGAACGTCTCGCGAATTGGCCAACTCGAGCGATTCGGGAAAGACCTTCAGCCCGACGATTTTCGGCCGCGCGATTTCATCGGCATCGCATGGGAACGAGGCAAATACCGCCGCGAGCGTGGTCAGCGTTGTCAGGCCACCCGACAGGAGCTTCCGTCTCATTGTGGAATTTCCCCTCTTCTGAGCTTTGAGATCCCCGTGCGCTTTATCGCGACGCGGTTGCGATCGGCGCGACTTCCACCGGCACGAACTTCTTCACGAGCGCCCCGGTCTGCGCATCGTAGAGAGCGACGGCGCCCTCAAACCCGCCCACGGCCACCTGTTTTCCATCCGGCCGAAACGCGACGGCAAAAATCGGCCCGTTGATCTGCTGCAGATCGTGTTCGAGCGCGCCCGCCCTCGAACGCTCTGCTGTTTCGCGGATTGTGTCCTCGAGTCCTCCGGCGTTGTTGATATCTTCCGTTTTGTAGTCACCCGTTTTGTAGATGCGCGCCGCCCCGGCGATCGCGGTGCTCGAGCAGACCACAAAACGGCTGCCGTCGGCGTTGAACTGGAGATCGAAGATGCGCCCCGGCAACTTGTCGTAGCTGCGAATATGGTTGAAGTCGTCGCCGATCACCCGCACCCGCGTGCGGAAAATTTTATAGAGCTTGGGTTCTCCGTCGGAGCCACCGATAAGCACCTGCTCCTTGGTCGGGTGCCTTTGCACGGCCATCAGCCCGCCCTTCAGCGCGCCCGGCGTGATGCTGGTGATGTTGTCGACCAACTGCGCGTTCTCGACGATGACCAGCTTCATCGACATATCGCGGCTGATCGTAATCAGATGGTCCAACTTCTGCGAGAACGTCGTGCCCAGCACCCAGTCGGAGTGGGCGTCGAAGCGCATGATCTCTTTCCCGTCGGCCACGTTGATGACCCGCGCGCGGTTATCGGCGCTGCCGAAAGCGAACTTGGACCCGTCATCGCTGAACGAGGCGCCGAACAACGTGTCGTACGAGATGGTGATCGACTGCACGAGCTTGTTGTCGGCCACGCTCCACAACTGCACTTCGCCGAACAGCGCCGGCGCGCCGCCGACCGCCCCGATCAGCGTTCCGTCGGGAGAAAAGCGAATCGCTTCCAGCCGCTGTGCGCGGCCCACGAGCCGTTTCACCAGTCCGCCGCCCTCGGCATTGTGCACGAGAATCTCGTGGTAGCCGGAAACGGCCAGCAGCTTGCTGTCGGGTGAATAGGCCAGTGCCGTGATCACCGGCGGGCTGGCATACTTGGGAGGATTCTCGGGGCTGATCGTCTCCTCCACGCGGGCGGGCGTGTCGTCTTTGGCCCCTTCGGTGATCCAGCGGGCGATCAGCTCGACTTGCTTCGGGTGGAGCGGATCGCGGTTGCGCGGCATCTCCGGTTTCTCGCCGGAGATAAACGTGATGATTGTGCTCTCAGCAGTCTTACCGGAAACGAACCCCTCGCCGCTTTCTCCCCCTTTTTTCAATCCCTCGTACGATGTGAGGACCAGCTTGCCCCCCTGCTTCGACGGTTGATGGCAGCCGGCGCACTCGCGCTGAAGAATCGGCCGCACCTGGCGATAAAAGCTCACCGACAAAGCGGGCTTGTCGCCGGCGGTTTTTGCGTCCGCGGCGACGGACGGTGCCGCACTTGAGAGCGCAAACACGCACGCCAAAACGACAAACGCCGGCCACAGATCGCGATGTCGCGCGGAAAACCGAAACATCATCAAATGACCTCTCATGCAAGCAGCGGCAGGAGTGAGCGGCGTATGGCGGAGGGTTCGCCCAGGCGGGGTCAATCGGTCTCGCGGGCAAAGCAAATCTGCCCGCTACCATCATAGCGTCGCGCCCCCGCCACCGTAAAGCGCCTGCCCCGGAATTGCACGGCGCACGGCGTCCGCACCCACCATTCTTGGGGAAGGTCAGTCCCCTTTTTCTCCCCGGGAGCAAGTTGTGACTCTCTTCTGCAAGCTTTCAATTGGCCTTTCCCAGTTTAGACGCTAATGTTGATGCGCTCGGTACTGCCTGAACGTGACCGGCGCCAGCGGTATTGCGGTACATGAGGATCACGCGGCACCATGAAGAAGCTTCGCTTCTGGCTGCAACCTCTGTTGACCGTTCTCGTTTTTCTCGTCGCCGTGTGGCTATTGCGACGCGAGTTGAAGCATTATCACTTCCACGAGATCGCGCAGAGCCTCCGCGACATTCCTGCGCGGCGGGTAGTGACCAGCCTGGCGTTGATGGCGCTCAATTACCTGATCCTCATCGGCTATGAGTACCAGGCGATGCGCGCAATCGGACATCCGCTGGAATTCAAGCGCATCGCGCTGGGTTCTTTCATCGGATCGGCAGTCAGTCTGAACTTCGGCGCGCTCTTGGGAGGTACTCCCATTCGTATCCGCCTGTACGCGTCCTGGGGACTCTCGGCGGTCGAGATCACGAAGTTGATGGCGATGCTGGGAATCACCTTCTGGGTGGGAGCACTGTCTCTCGCGGGAATCGTGTTTATTTTCGATCCGGTGCCGATCCCTCCCGAACTGCAGCTTCCGGTCACCAACGTCCGACCGCTCGGGTTTTTATTCTTGATCGTGGCGGCGGCATATGTGTCTTTGAGCGCGCTCCGCAGGAAACCGATCAACTTTCGCGGGCAACAGTTCTCGCTCCCTTCGTTGGGGCTGACTTTGAATCAGATCCTCATTGCCTCGCTGGACCAGATGGTGGCTGCAGGAGTGATGTTTGCGCTCGTTCCAGCCACGGCCGCCATCACCTATCCACAATTCCTGGGGGTCTACCTTTTGACGGTCGTCGCAGTGCTCATTACGCACATTCCGGGAGGTGTGGGGGTGCTGGAGTTGATCATGCTCACGCTCGTGGAATCGAACGATAAAGAAGCGATGGCGGCGGCATTGATCGCGTTCCGCGTCGTCTATTTTCTGTTGCCACTGCTGGCCGCCGCTCTGCTCTTTCTCTTTTACGAGTGCTGGAACCTCCTTCGGCCCCGGAAGACGTAAATCTAGGGAGAGAAAAGGGGGAGAAAAGGTGTCAGGAACGAATGGCACGTCCTGAACGCGCCCGGGCCACAATA
>JBBDVZ010000184.1:0-37871 GCA_040903115.1 Planctomycetaceae bacterium | reverse complement strand
AGAGCGAGGCAATATTGGTCATGACGGCCTGGTCGCTGACCTTTCGAGCCGCAACCCACTCGAACGTGCGAGACTTGACGTCGTCGAACGACGGCGGCGCGTAGAGTTCGTTGTCCCGCGCCTTCGAGACTCCGGCAGCGGCGATCACTAATAGTCCGCACAAAGCGGTCTTTGCGAATTTCGGTTTCATCGTTCCTCGTTCCTTCATTCTACCTCGCGGGGGATCGCCGAGATCAGCGATTTTTCCCCGTGGCCAGATCGTATGTCGCTTCCTGAACCTTCGCCTGCCTCGCCGCAAGTTGCTGAAGTTGGGTCACCACGTCGGGATCGGTCGCCTGCTCGCCTCGCGTGAGGCCGCCGAGCCGTTGGGTCCGCCGATTGATGCGAAATTGCAGCGAACGCAGCATCTTGAGCTCGGCGAGGTCGTCGACCAGTGACGGATCCTGCGGCTCGCCTTGCTGTGGCTTTCCTTCTTGTTGCTGTTTCTCTTTTAGCTTTTCCATTTCCTTCTGCAACGCTTCGATCATCTCTTTGAGCGATTCGACGATGTCGTTTTCGATGTCCTGCGTGAGCTGGGCGACTTCGCTGCGCTCCAGCCGCCGGGCGACGGTGCGCATGTCCTCGCGAATTTGCACGACGGCTTCGGGAAACGCGACCGACGATCCTTCCTCTTTCAGCAGAGTGAGCGCCTTGTCGGCCTCGAGGCCGATATCGTCTTCCTGCCCGGCCAACTCGGTCGAGCGACCGAAGTGCCGTGTGTTCCACTCGCCCTTGGGCGTCTTGTCGAGGTCGACCGTGCTTGCGTTGACCAGCACCTGCATCGCCAACATTTTCTGGAACCGGGCTTCGAGGGCAGCCAGCAGCAACTCGCGTTCTTCTTCGCGAAGCTGTCGCAGGATCTCTTCGAGCTTTTCTTTCGCTTCGATCAGTTTGCGCAGGGCCTCATCCTGGTGGCCGGACGCCTGGTCGTGCTGCTTGCTCTTGAGTTTTTCGATGGCCTGCTCCATCTCCTTGCGGGCCTGCTCGATCTCCTCGCGCCCTGGTGTGCGTTGGCGTTTGCTATCGGCAGACTTCTGTTCTTCGGATTCACCTTCTCCGGATTGGCCTTCGCCTGGCTTACCTTCGCCCGGTTTTCCTTCGCCTGGTTTGCCTTCTCCCGGCTTCGCTTCACCCGGCTTCGCTTCACCCGGCTTGCTTTCTCCCGGTTTTCCTTCGCCTGGTTTGCTTTCTCCCGGTTTGGCTTCACCCGGCTTCGCCTCTCCTGGTTTGCTTTCTCCGGGTTTGGCTTCGGCAGGCTTACCGTCTTCGGTCTTCTCCTCACCGGGTTTTGCTTCGCCGGGCTTACCTTCGCCCGGTTTAGCTTCCTCAGGCTTTTCCTCCCCCGGCTTGCCTTCACCGGGCTTGCCTTCGCCCGGCTTGCCCTTGCCGGGTTTGCCTTCGCCCGGCTGGCCCTGCCTTTCGGCGTCTTGCCGGTCGATTTTGTTTTCGAGCTCTTTGGCCTGCTTCGCGATTTTCTGCTGATCGTCGGTCAGTCGGTCGGGGTCGCCGTGACGTTCGGTCCGCGCGCGCAGCTCCTTTTCTTTGGAAGTGAGCTTGCCAAGGTCTTTGAGCAGGTCGTTGATCCGCTCCCGCTCTTTGTCGAGCTCCGCCTTGCGGTCTTCGCTTTGCAGCAGCTTGAGCAGCGCCAAAAGATAAGCGGCGGCGTCTTCCTGCTTCTCGACGGCGTCGCCCAACTGAGCGTTCTCATCCTTCAGCAGCGCGATAATCGCCTCCAACTGCTGGCCGATGCGGGTCTCGCTGCTTTGGTTGATGGCGCGATACAAGAGGTTCGCGCGCTCGGGGTCAGTCTTCCGCAGATACTCGGCCATCTGCTGCAGCATCTTCTCGAACTGGCGATACCGGGTCGCGACGGCATCCTGGCGAATCGCCAGCGACGGCTCACTCGGCGCCGCTGCGGCAGCCGGGGGGGCCGCAGCCGGCTTCGGCTCTTCTGTCCGTGCCAGTGAAACGAATGACACGCAGAGCAGCAGAACGATGGAGGCTGCCTGGAGAAACCTTTGCAGTGTCATATTGCCGACTCCTCGGAACGACGTTTTCTTCTGGCGGTGCAATCGAACCTTCGAACACTTCACTCGCGAGCCGCACGGAAATTATACGCTGCCTGCTGCCGGCCCACGGCAATCAATCGGTCAATCCCTTCAAGGTCTTCAGCAATTGCTCTTTGCGCTTCTTCTTGGCTTCGTCGGTGACGTCTTTGTGGTCCTGGATGATCGTTTCCAGCTCCTTAACCATTTCGTGGAACTCGACCAGGTCGCGCATCTCGTTCAAGATGCTCTTCATCTGCTCGATCATCTCGCCGCTGGCCGCGACACTCTGGTCGATGGCGGAGGTTGGATCGTTTCCCTTCTCGTTGGCCAGCTTGTAGAGGCCCAGAAGCTGGTCGACGTTGGGATAGCGGACCGCGTTGACGTTGCGCAGCGGCTTGACGATCAGTCCTTCGATCCGATCGACCTGCTGCTGCGTGTGGACGGCGTTATTGACCAACTCTTCCAGGATTTCGCCGAAGGAGACTTCGATCACCGCGGTCTCGGCGGCGTTTTTGCGAACCTGGTGCAGCGAGCGCTCCGCGGTAACGACGATTGCGGTCTCGATTTCTTTCAACTGTTCTTCGTGCTTTGCCCGTTCCTGGTCCGGCGGCGCGGCGGCCCGCATGGCCTTCGCTTCCTGCACCCGGCCACGATGCAGGACGAGATCCTTTTGCATCGTTTCCACTTCCTTGATGATCTGCTCAAACTGGCGGCGAAGATTCAGCTCTTTTCCGTACAGGATCGTCAGTAGCTCTTCGTTGCTGACGATCTTGAACGCGTAGGTGTCGCTGCGGCTGGTATTCGGGCCGTTCAAATTGTCGCCGTCTTCGGCGTAAACGGTCAATGTCAACTTTTGCCCGTTCTGGAGAGCCAGCTTGAGGACCTCGAAGCGCTCGAATTCCTGGCCCTCCTCGCGCTTGAGCGTAAACTCGCGAACGTAGTCCTTGGGTTCGACTTGGAACTTCGCTGCTTCCCATTTTTCGACGTCATCGAGGCGATATTCGAATCGTGCACTGGCGATTCCGTAGTCGTCGCTGATCCTTCCGACGACGGGAATGACCGCCTTGCGCGTAACGACGCTGCCGACGCCTCGCAAACGCGTTTCGATGGCGGGCGGCGTATCGACGACTCCGTTGACGATCAGGCGAGCCGGGTCGGCGCCCGAAATATCGTCCACGTCTTCCAGGTAAATCTGGATGGCCGTATCGGGCGGCAAAGGAATCGCAAGATCAGCCGGCAACGATTTACCGCCGGCCCCCAAATCGGCCAGCTTATTCCGCGCGTTGGCCGCCAACAAAAACCGCAGGCGGAACGCCGAGGCGGGGCTGCCGTCGGGCTCGAGCATCTGCGCAGCGACGCTTTGATCCAGCGCAATCGTCCGCTGAGGCTCGCCCTCGGGAGAAAACAACGTGAGCGTCGCGGCGTCGGCGGTCAGACGCACTTCGAACGCCGATGTCTGCAGCCGCACTCCGACCAGCGGCTTATTGGCCGATACGTTCATGAACAGATCGGTTTCTCGCGGCAAGGAGACTTGTGTTCCCTGCACGAGCTGCCGCTCCGGGATCGGATCGCCTTTCTCATCGAGCGCATTCTTGCCGGTGTACTCGGGATAAAGATTCTCCAACACAATCGAATCGACGCGCGGCGGATCGACGACCGTAATGCGGTATGGCGTTCGATTGGTGAAGTCGCCGCCGGTGATCCAGAACAACATGCTGTCCTGCAGTCCGCCGATGGCATGCTTGAATTGCCGGTCACCGAGCTTCGAAAGGTATGCGCGGCCGTTGCCGCGGCCGTCGACGAAGCGATATTGCAGTTCGATCTGGTCGGGCACAACGGGCGCTTCACCCTGGGCGTTGGTCTCCGGGACTTCGACGATCAGGATCAAGTCGCCGCCGCGGGGATGCTTGTATTCGCCCGGCTTCCCTGCGGTCGGGTTTCCCGCTGCGTCTCTAAAGTGCTTGACCACCTCGCCCGGCTGGACGACCACGTGGACGCGCAATTCGGTCTGGCGGTTCCAGTACTCGGCTTGCGGGTTAATGATGTTGAAGGCGCGCCACCAGCGCTCCATCGCGTCGGCATTGGCGACGCCGAACGTGGCAATCGTTATGACGACGATCACCGCGCCGATGACTGCGCGGCGGAGCGGTTTTTTCTCGAAGACGTCGCCGATACGCAAACTTTCGGAGGCCCTTGCCGCGTCGTCGATTGTTCGCTCGAGCATCGACGCCGACAGGGCCGTGGCCGCAATCTGCGAAGAATCGGACGCTTCGACCGCGGTGATGAGCCGGTCGTCGAGTTCGGGAAATCGGCGTTCGAGCACCAGCGCCAGCGCCTTTGTGCGCAACGTGCGCAGCAATCGCAGCGCCACCCACGTGAGGAACGCGGTGACAATCACGCACGCCGCCGCAATGTCGAACAGAATGCGAAACCAGACAGGCAACTCCAACTTGCTGAGCTGAAACCAAGCCCAATCGACGCCGAGGCTCAGCCAGAACAGCGCTCCCAGCGCTACAATAGTGAGCGCGGTCCCCTCGAGCAGGACGTATCTGCGGATGCGGGTGCGCAACTGCCCGAGCACCGCGTCGATTTCAGGACGCAGTTGCGCGGGAGATTGAAGCGGGACGCTGGCTGTCGCCATTCGCAGTTTTTCCTGTCACGCCAATTTCAAAAGTTTTCTCGTGAGCCACTCCGCCGACAACAATCCGACCAGCAGGTACAGCAGCCACGTTCGATCCCAAAGCGTGCGCAGCCGCTCGTCGATGAGAAACTCCTCGCCGCGATTGGGCAACAACTTTGCCAGCTCGTCGTCGACGGTTTTATTCGCGACCTCGATCTGAGCCGTCAACTCGCCGGCTTTGGCCGTATCGCCGGCCTTACTCGCCTGATCGCGTGATTGCCGCAGCGCGACCGACTCGTTGAACAGCGAGGAAAGTTCTTCCATCGGCAGATAGCGGCCGCCGGTGTCGCGCGCCAGATCCGTCAGCAGCTTGACGTTTTGCCGCGGATCGTCCGATTCGAGGTTGGGCAGCACGACGTCGATCTTTCCGCTCAGCTTCTCTTTCGACTCGGGAATATTGACCTCAACGCGATACGTACCGGGCAAGTTCGCCCGGAAGTCGCCCGCGAACTGGCCTGGACGGTTTTTGTCGGGCAGCAAGACCCTGGGCGGCGTGATCGGCTTGCCGGAAGGCTCGTACACTTCGGCTCGCACCGAATCGCTTTGGAAAGGCTTCAACTGCGGAGTCAACAGACTCGCACGCAGCCGCACGGTTTGACCGAGGATGTATTGGCTGCGATCCAACATGAGCATTCCGCGCGTGCTGCCGCGCTGCAGCCTCCCCTGCCCCACTTCTCGAATCGCCTTGGTCCAGAAGCGATCGTAGTACTTTTCATCGAGCACGCGCAGTCGCCAAAGTTCGGGACTGCCGACGTAAAGCGTACGACCCGATCCATAATACTGTGCGGCGAAAAGCACCGGCTGGCCGTACTCGGTTTGAGTGCGCGGGTCGGTGAACCATCCATACACGGTGGCCCCCGCGCGTGCCCCGCCGGTGGGATAGCACCGGTACACCCCGGGAAACAGGCCCCAAGCCGCGCTCCCGCTCGCCGCGTCGTCTTCCAGTTGCAGGAAGCCTGCGTTGGTTCCTTCGGGAGTCCAGCTAATGGGCCATGCCTGCCCCGTCGAACCGTCGTATTGCGAGTTGAGCAGATAGGAGCTTAAGAACACGGGATACAGCTCGCGAATCGGATCCAATGCGTCGGAGGCGCCGGCCAGCTCGGGTGTGAAAACGTCGCCGGCGACGACGATCAATCCCCCTCCGTGCGTGCCCACCCATTCGTTTAAGTGAGTGACTTGATCCGAAGTCAGGCGGCTCCAATCGGGATCGAAGGCAACGACGACGTCGTACTCGAACAGCTCAGCGGCCGAACTGGGAAAACCGAGCAACAGATTGTCCGACTCCTGGCTGACTCGCGAGGCGGTCGCCGGTTCCACGGTCTGCAGCCAGATATCCATCTCGATGCCCTTGTGCCGGTGCAGCATGTTTCTCACGAAGTGGTAGTCGCGCATGGGTCCGCCGGCCAGCACCAGCACGCGCGTTTTGCGATCGGAGACTCGAATCGTCTTTCGCCGCTCGTTGTCTTCATCACTCAGTTCGCGAACCTGCGATTTGGACTTCGTGCGGACGAAGTACTCGACCGTACCCGCGACCGTCGGATGCCGCTGGAATTTGACCTCGACGGGGATCCCGTCCTCGCGCAGCGTGACTTCGCGCGGATTGGGGAATTGATCGCTCGACTCGACGGCCACCGGCTGCTCATCCGTGCCATCGGGTTTCATCAACAGTTCGACGGCGACCGTTTGCCCGGCGAGCCCCTGCCCCTGCACGAAGGCCGAAAAATCATAAGCGTCGCCGACGTGAGCGTCGGTCGGCGCCTGAATGCTGGCAATCTGCAAGTTGACCGGTTGTGCCGTGCTGCCCAGGCCGACCGTGACCAGGCGGACGGACGGCTTGGCGTTTCTAGCCGCGTCGTGTGCCGTCGAGGGTTCGATTCCCGAGTTCGAACCGCCGTCGGAAACAACCACGATGCCCGAAAGCGTCTGCCCGTTCAATTCGCGGATCGCCTCCAACAACGATTCACCCAAACGTGTTTCGACCCCGCGCGGACGCAGCACTTCGTTCCAGTCGAGTGACTTTGAGGCGGCGCCGGCGGTTGAAGTTGGCGCGCCGGACGGCACCGATTCGCCGCCATTCGGCTGCGGCGAAGTCGTCAACGACTTCTCATAGAAGACGGCGAACGGCTGGCTGCTGATGGTCGAATCGAATGAATAGAGGCTCACGTCGTGACGCGTGCGCAATCGCTCGAGCAGCGGCGACTTCGAGAACAGCGCAATGACGGCATCGGCCCGGGATTGTGCGCCTGCGCCGGCATCGCCGGTCGACGCGTTCGCGTCGGCCTTGGCCGCGTAGCGCATCGACAACGTAGTGTCGGCCAGAAAGGCGACGCGCGACCGGCGGTAGGACATGGTTCGCGTTCGCTCTTGCGGATTGATCGCGATGATGACGATGCCCGCCACGACGCACAACCGCAGCAGGCTGATCCAGCCGGTCGCCAGCAGGTACGCCCGCGAGTGCCGCCAAAGCGTTCGCGTGTCGAAGACGTTGAAGACGATCAACCAAGCCACCAGCAAAACCGGGCCGGCAATCAATAGCGCCCAGCCCAAGGTCGACTCGGGAAGGTCGAACTCGACCGCCTTGAGTGCCTCGGACGGCTCGGCAGCCGCCAGGATCGAACCGAGATGAGTCACCAAATGGCTCATGCCGCCGCCCCTGCCGTCTTGGCCGCTGCACCGGCAGTTTTGGGATGGTAACTCAGCCGGTACGCCAGCATCTGCTCGGCGAACAGGATGAGCATCAAAAGAATCAGCAATCGTTCTCGCACTTCCTGACCTGCCTCCTTGCCCTGAATCCAGGCGGGATCGCCCGGCTCTTGAATCTGCACGTTGACGTCCTCGCCGATTTGTCGGCGAAGCTCGGCCGTGGTCGCCAAGGCCAGCTCGCTCTCTTTGATGGGCACGTTGTACGCCACCCACTGCTCGTGCGTAATCTGATCCTTGTCGAGCAGCTTGATCGTATAGACGCCCGGACGATCTGTCTCGCGGAACACGGCCCGGTAGGGTGCGACCGTTTCGGCTCCGCCGGGGCGTTTATCCGCCTTCTTGGCCGCGTCGGCACCTGCCGCTTCGCCTTCGGGCGCTCGTTCGGGGGCGGGGGCCGCCTTCAGACGCGTCAAACCTTGGTTGGCTTCCTCAGGCGAGGCGATTTCGACCGCCTCGGTGTAAACGGTTGGGTCGAGCGACAAATCGATCGGCTCGCCGACGACGCGCAGGTCGAGCGCGCGGTCGTTGCGCGCCAGAAACTTTTGGAGTTCGAGCTGCACGATGGGGTAGCTGCGGTTGCGCGGCCAACTCGTCCACATCGGGCCGGCCGACGTCAACGACGTGAAAACGCGCCCCTTGCCATATCGATGTTCGAACATGAGCGGATCTTTGTTGCGCATGACGGCAATGGTGGCGACCCGGTCGGCCCGACGGTTGTCGTCGCGAACCCAATTTTCCATCACGGGAAGATACGTGCCGACCTTCACGATCTTGACGAACGAGTTCTCTTCGCCTTCGAAGATGCGAAAGATCGGGTGTGATGCGAAGTTCAGGTCGGGACCGGGAGTTGTCTCATCCGCGGGAGGAAGCTGTCGCTTCGCCGCCGACAGTGGCACGGGAAACAGCCCCGTCCCCTCGCGATACAGCTTTTCGTTGTAAAACGACGTATTGACGGCATCGCCTGCGAACCAGGCCAAACCGCCGCCGGCCTCGACGTAATCCGACAGTAGCTCAATCGAATCCTCCGGCAACTCGGGCACGTTGACCATGTAGATGCACTGAAAACGATCGAGTGGGTGCCGTCGCAGGTAGTCGGGGGTTTCGATCGAGGGCGTAATCCCCGTGAGGCCGGGCGCCGCCGAGAGGGCGTCGGCAATGTAGGACGCTTCGTCGCCCGACGGATCGCCGTCGACGATCAATACGGGGTTCGTCTCGGCAATGTCGATCGCGAGAAAACGGCGGTTGTCGGTCTCGAGCGAGTCGGCCTCGAGTGCCGCCTCGAGCTTGTGCTTCTTTGGGGAATCGAACGTCACGTCGAACTCGCGCGTGACCTCCGTCCCGCCTTCAATCTTGTCGAAATGGATTGCCAGGGGCAGCTTCTGCCCGTCCTGAACGATCGAGATTCGCACGTCCCGCGCCACCTGCTCGCCCAAGTTCTTCACCGCGATTTTGAGCCGAAGGGGCACGCCGGCGGCGGAAACCTGAAGATCGCCGGAGAGATCGGAAATCGCCACGTTCTCGTCGCGATGGGGCACTGTCTTGACCAAATTGACGGCGACGCCGGCGGCGTCGAGGCGGCGCACGAGACTGCCCAATGCCCCCTGGTTTTGCCAATCGATCTTGCGGTAGTCGGAGATGACGTGCAGGTGCCGAATGGTGGCTCTCTGCTCGGCAAAGATACGCTCGGCGGCTTCGAGCCCCGCGATCAGGTCGAGGGCGCGGTGCGTGCATCGCCGCCGCAGGTTTTCGAGTTTGGTTTCCAGCTCGGCGACGAATTCTTCATTCACGTCGCGCTCGACGAAGACCGGCTGATCGGGATCGGACAGAAGCAGCAGCGTGAACTTCTGCGTGTCGGGCCGCCGAGAGCCTTCAGCCGCGAATTGTTTGACGACGGCGATGGCTTCGTTGAAGGCGGACGTCTCGCCCCAGCGGTTCTGCATCGATCCGCTGTCGTCGAGCAGCACGAGATGGTGCGCTTTGGCGGCGCCGCGGAAAATCGATAATTGGTTCGGATCGAGAATCAGGCGGGCAATCAGTGCCAAGAGCAGCAGGACGATCAGGATTCTCAACAACAACAGCAGCAACTGCTCCATCATGACTCGCCGGCGATTGCGTCGCTGGCTCTTGAGCAGGAACTCCATCGCCGCAAACCGCACGCGGCGGTAGCGCAGCCGGTTGATGAGATGAATCACAATCGGCGAGGCAATGAGCGCGGCCCCCGGCAGCACGAAGGCCGGGTTGAAAAAGTGGCCGGCGATCAGGCTCGTCAGCGATTGATAGGCTTGCAAAAACCAGGTCATGAACGGTCCGTTGGAAAAGCCCGGCTTTTCAAAAAAGCCGGGGTCTCGAGCCGCGGGGTTTATCTCCGCGGTTCTTCGGCTTCACGTTAGTTGCGTATTGTTTGTCGCATGCCGATGCGATGGTTCAGGTAGTGAGCGAGCGCCGCGTCGAGGTACTCGCTGGTGCGGATGGTCTGGTAGTCGACAATGTTGCGGGCGCAGTGCCGTCTCAACTCCTCCAAAAACGAATTGACGGCCTGCAGGTATCCGTCTCGCAGCGAGCGCGGATCGCACACGAGCTCGCCCGAGGCCTCCATTCCCTCGAACTTGGTTGTGCCGGAGTAATTGAAATCGAGCTCTTGATCGTCCATCACGTGCAAAAGCATCACATCGTGACCGCGGTGCCGCAACAGCTTCAGCCCGCGAAACAAGCTGTTCAAATCCGCAAAAAAGTCGGAGATGACAACGACCATTCCGCGCTGCGACTGTTCGGTGGCGACCAGCCGCAAAACATCGTACAGGTCGGTCTTGGCGGCGGGCTGCTCGGCGGCAAGCGCGGCGAGAATCGCGTAGAGGTGATTCTGGCGGCTGCGCGCCGGCACGCGCGCCCGCACATCCGCATCGAAAGCCACCAGGCCGACGGCATCTTGTTGCTTGAGCAGCAAGTACGAGAGGGCGGCGGCAATCGTGCAGCCATACTCGTATTTTGTCATCGCCCCGGACCCGAACAGCATCGACTCGCTCAGGTCGACGACCAGCGTGGTCCGCAGGTTGGTGTCTTCCTCGAACTGCTTGATGTAGTACTTGTCGGTTTTCGACCAGACCTTCCAGTCGATGCGGCGCAGGTCGTCGCCCTGCACGTATTCGCGGTGCTGCACGAATTCCACCGACTGCCCGTAGTACGGGCTGCGATGCAATCCGGAAAGGAAGCCCTCGACGATGTGTCGCGCGCGAACTTCGAGCCGTGAAATTCGCGAAACCTCCTCAGGCAGCAAAAATCTTCTGTAATCTGGGGTCACTCGTCAGCTCGCCTTCTTTCGAGGGGGTTTCGGCTACCAACCGTTCGACCACGCGGTCCGAGGTCACGCCCTCGCTCTCGGCCGAG
The DNA here is from genome assembly GCA_040903115.1 of Planctomycetaceae bacterium. Lineage (GTDB taxonomy): Bacteria > Planctomycetota > Planctomycetia > Planctomycetales > Planctomycetaceae > JBBDVZ01. The sequence continues at coordinate 27,017 of JBBDVZ010000184.1, read as the reverse complement.
AAGTTGGGCACAATCCGGTGCCTGAGGACGGGGGCGGCCAGCGTCTGAATGTCCTCGGTCGACACGTAGCTGCGTCCGTTCAACAAGGCGCGCGCTTTCCCGCCCAGCAGCAGAAACTGAACAGCGCGCGGGCCGGCGCCCCAGCTCAGCCACTCGTTGATGAAATCGGGAGAGCCGGGTTGCCCCACGCGCGTCTGCCGCACCAGCGCGAGCGCATACTCGATGACGTGGTCCGTCACCGGCACCTGGCGCACAATCTTTTGCAGCTCGATGATTTCCGCCGAGTTGAGCACCGGCTGGATCTCGTCGTGCTGCAGCATTGTGGTTTGCCGCGCGATCTGTTTCTCGTCGGCGAAGCTGGGATAGTCGACGTACACTTTGAACATGAAGCGGTCTTGTTGCGCTTCCGGCAACGCGTAGGTCCCCTCCTGCTCGATCGGGTTCTGAGTCGCCAGCACGAAAAACGGATCGCTCAACGGATGCCGCGTCTGGCCCACCGTCACCTGCCGCTCTTGCATGGCTTCGAGCAGGGCCGCCTGCGTTTTCGGCGGCGTGCGATTGATTTCGTCGGCGAGCACGACGTTATAGAACAGCGGGCCCGGCAGGAAGCGAAACTCGCGCCGACCGGTGTCCCGGTTCTCCTGCAGCACCTCGGTGCCGGTGATGTCCGCGGGCATCAGGTCGGGAGTGAATTGAATTCGCGCAAACGTCATCGACAAGCAGCGAGACAGCGTGCTGATCATCAGGGTCTTCGCCAGGCCGGGCACCCCTTCGAGCAAGCAGTGCCCGCGGCTGAAGAGTGCGATGAGAAGCTGGTCGATCACTTGGTTTTGACCGACGATCACCTTCGACATTTGCTCGCGAATCCGCTGATAGGCGGAATTGAGCTGGTCGATAGATTGCTGCGTTGTTTCGCGACTTTCTGCTGGTGCCATAGAATCGCCAATCGTTCAAGGAGTCAAAAACGTTCGCGGGAACCGCCCGCTGCGCCGGATGCGGGCACGCAAGCACCGTCTGCGGGCATTGCGCATCGCCAGACCGGAATGCCACCGGTTTCGGCGAAGCCGACCGGTGGCTTCGATTCTCACAATTTTATCTCGCACGCAAACATCGGGCGATAACAAAAACCTCAATGCTCACAGGAGTTACGTGCAGTTGACGCAGTTGTGTCGACTTGTCACGAATTGTTCGACGTTGCGATCGGATTGGCAAACACTGTTCCACCTCAACTCCGCACACCGGGATTGAGTTCCGCCATTAGTCCAACACGCATCCACCCCGCGGAACTTTTGTGCGGTTCTATGTCATAAACATATGCAATTAAATAACTTACGTATTGAGAAACCCAGCCGGAGGCGCACGCCTGAACGGATATTGCCCGGAGGGATGACGTTTTCGACGCGAATTCCTCACCGGAAGTTCCGGCAAACACGGCAGTTAGGCTCGATCAACCCTCAGCGAGACTGTCAAGAGGAATCTGCCGGGACAGGCTGCTTTGACCCGTTTGTGACCGAGTCTGCGTTTGGCCCGTCCGTGGAAGATCAGCCAGCGGCTGGCGGGCCGAACTGTGCCGCAAATCCCTCGAGCGAGCGTCGAAGCTGCTCACACACGCCCGGAAACTGCTGGGCGACGTTGTGAATGTCAAATCGATCATCAGGCTTCTTGAAGAGATAGGCCGTATCGCTGCCCTGTTGGTCATTCTCTGTGGCGGCGTCGCCCGGTTCGCGATGCGAGCAGTGCTCGACCAGATAGAAATCTCGCGTGCGTATCGCGCGTTCGCGATCGCCGATCCCGAGGCAGACATGTTCGCGCTCATCGATCGCTGTGCCGAAAACCGTGGGCAACAGGCTGCGTCCCTCGAGTGCATGTCGCGCCGCATCGACGCCGAACCACTCGAGCAGCGTGGGCACAATGTCGACCGACTGAGTCAAACAAGCGCGCCGGCTTCCCATTTCGCCATTGGGCAGGCGCACTATCAGCGGCACATGCACAACCCCCTCGCTGAGCTGAATCGACGGCGAATTCCGTCCCGCACGCTCTCCGAGGTCAGCGCCCTGTGACGACGTGAGAATGAAGAGCAGGTCTGCGGGATTAACGTATTCCGCCATGATTTCGAGCAATCTGCCAAGTTCGCGATCAATCGTCGTGATGCCGCGCGCGAATGCCGCAAGGGCGGTTTCGGAGTCTTGTTGCGTATCCGACAAATCGAAGCCCGTTGCTCGCAACCACAAGAGCTGCGAGGCGCCCGTGTTCGCTGCCATTCCCTCAAAATGCTTTTGGGCTTCGTCGACGAGTCGGCCGAAGTGCGTTTGAGTGGGATCGGCTCCTGCGCGACTGGCACTGCCAACCGCGGTGGTGTGCCACCCCTTCTGTAAATCAGCACCAGGTGTGGTGGCCGATCGCTCGGAAATCATTTGCAACGCGACGCCCACCTCAGACAGCATTCGGCCCAGCGACTCCTGGCCGCGTTGCTGCTTTGGACTGCGTGGGAATTGATAACGTCCGGTCCACCAGGCGTGACTTGATGCCGAGGCGTCGAAGTTCTCGCCGAAATGCGCATCGAGAACGATCGCATTGGCTGCCGACCGATCGAAATGCGGCGTCTCGATATTCTGGTTGCCGTAACAGCCCAGCAGGCGAAGCGGAAGGCAATCGAACGTCAGTACGATGGCTTTCATGCGGGGTACGATAACACTGCCGAGCGAGCCCGGCCAGCGCGTCGCGACCGCCGGCGAATCCATGTTCGCCGAATTACAAATTGCCTCTCCACGATTTGTGACCTAGAATTCACGCGGGTCGATCGCTACGAGTCGGATTCCGGAGCAAAGCATGACTATTTCGCCCGACAAAATCCTCGCGACCGCGGTTGTCGCGGCCAACGTGGGTGCGGCGACGTTGTTTCCCGGCGATAAGTTGGCGGCAGCCGCGATTGCCGCCGTGGTCTCGCTGCCCGCCCTGACTGTCGTCTGCTTTCGCGAAGCACTGGCGGACACCGGTTTTGCCCGCGGCGTGCCGCATGCGTCGCCGGTCGGGCTGGTCGGCTTTATCGGCTGGTGTATGCTGCTGTTCTTTCCGCTGTGGTTCGTCTACCAGAGCCGCTTGGGTTGAACGATGAACGTATATCGGCGACACAGGGCCTGTGAGACGACGCGCGCGAGAACAAGCGCTCGGCTTGATTCTGTCGCAGCCGACCCTTAGAGTGCCAACAGCATAGCGCAATCATCACGACGCGGTTCGCACAAGGGCGAAACATTTCTCCCGCTGCGGCATTCGGGCGTTGATGGTTGCAAGAACTGTCGGCGACCGCATTCGACGTTCTCCGGCAGCCACGCCGGGAGCAACTATGACTATCCCCAAAGACAAGGTTGTCGCGCTCGTTGTCGTAGCGGCAAACGTTTCCGCTGCCATGCTCTTTCCCGGCAGCAAGGCGACCTCGGCGTTAATGGCGGCGCTGGTTTCGCTGCCGGGGCTGACGATCGTCTGGTTCCGCGAGACGCTGGCGAACACCGGCTTCGCCCGCGGCGTATTGCGGTCGTCCCCCTCGGGGCTCGTGGGGTTCATCGGCTGGCTTTTGCTGTTGTTCTTTCCGCTATGGTTCGTCTACCAGAGCCGTCTGAGCATGATGCACTAGCGCTGGCGGCAAAAGTCGACGGCGAGCAACGGCTTCAGGTCATTGCCGAGAGCATCATCAATTCGACGCGCTCGGCCCAGCCGGCGCGCTTCCAGAAGGCAATGCCGGCGGCATTGTCGGCGACGACAAAGATATGGCATTTGTGAATGCCGACGGTCGCGAGCGCGCGAAGACTTCGCTCGACAAGCGCCGACCCGATCCCCGAATTGCGATGTTCCTCGGCCACCGCGAGATGGTGCAAATAGCCGCGCCGGCCATCGTGTCCGCATAGCACCGTTCCGACGATCATCTCGTTCCGCCGCGCGACGATGCTCAACCCGGGATTGCGCGCCAGATACATGACGATGTTTTCGCGCGAGTCGGCATCACTCAGCCCGAGCCTATCCGTTCGCAGCCACAGCGCGATCACGTCGTCATAGTCGTCGGGCTGCATCGCGGCAATGTCGAAATCCATACTGCGCACTTGGCTCAATTGCCTGACTTGGCAGAAATTATGGACCGAACCTCTGGATGCCGACAACCGTGTCAAAATCCGCATCGTGACTGGCAAGTTGTGTGAGGGTTTGCTCTTGCATGATCGAAACGACCAGCGCGTCGTTTGAGAGCAGGCCCATTTGCTGGCTTAGAGCCGCGGCAGAAATCACGTGCCGATCATAAACTGGCAGCACCTCGATTCCCATTGCGAGCACTGCGGTGATCGCCTGTCGAAAGCGAGAAAGTTGCCGCACCTCCGTAGGGTGCCGCTGCAATCTCGCCGTGATTCCGGTGAATGGCCAGCCAAAAACAGCGCAGGCTTCCAGAGTCATCAAACGATGAGCCACGTCGCTCAACACGTGGGACGACGTGAACCCCTGCAAGTGTTGTCGCTCGATGCGTTCAAGCAATTGCTCGCAGGAAGGACCGAACTGGGGATCCGGTGCGAACGCGTAGACGAACGTATTGGCATCCACGAAAACCGCTGTTCCGTTGGCGATGTCCGCAAACGTCATGGCGACTCCATGACGCCGTGTTCCGGCTCAAGGGCCGCCTTGCGAACTGTGGCTGGATCTCCGGTCCAACCGATGATGCCGTAGCTGCGGTGCGCGACGCTTGTCGTCTCCTGCACCACGACTCTGACGCGCTGGTGATTCTCCAAGGGCAATGGCTCATCGGGCTTGAGCATGCCATCTTCATAAGTTGCTTCGACTTCGATCGACATTGAAGAACCTCGCAGGCGGTGAATTCACTCAATTATAGCTTATCGGAACTCCGAAAACCAATTCTTGCAAGCTCCGGCATACTCGCGAGCATCGTTGAGGGTCTGAGTATTCTGAGCGTGGTGGATCGTAAAAAAACCGTCGTAGCCGATCGCCCGCAGGCCGGCGATCACGCGATCGAATGCGACGCCGCCGGGTTGCCAGATCGGAATATGATGGAACCGCCGCACGCCTCGGCACCAAGTCTCCAAGGACACGGGGCCATTTTCGTCGATGCGATGGTTTTGCACGTAGACGTTCATCAGATAGGGCTGAAACCGCTTCAATGTGGCTTCGCCGTAATCTTCGCCGCACAGCATCAGGTTGGCCGGCTCGTAGATGATGCCGAAATTCTCGCGGCCGATGGATTCCAGCACTTCGATCGCTCGGTCGACTTGTTCGAAGAGCGTCGTCGTGTGACATTGATGGGCCAGGCGGATGTTGCGAGACGCAGCCTGGTCCGCTGCACGGCGGGCATGATCGACGTCGGCTTCCGTCTTCAGGCAAACTCGGATCAAATCGCAGCCAAGCGCCTCGGCGACATCAAGGCTCGGGCCGATATTGCGCAGACTATTGGGGCCGTTGTCGTTATTGAGCGGCACGTCGAAGTCGGCCGTCACCATCGAGACGACAAGCCCCGCGTCCTCGACCTGCCGGCGCATCGCTTCCAATTCCGCCGGCGGCGTCTGCACCCCACCCGCCGACGCTCGCATGCAGATGGCACGGTATCCGACGTCCTTCGCCAACTGCACCAACTCGGCGAAAGGCACATTGAGCCGCGTCTTGCACGCAGCCTCTGCAATGCGGACGGAGAGGGAAAGTTTCATGGCATCTTGCATTTGCAGCGATCCGTGGTGACCTGTCACCTGGACGGCGGGATTGCAATGTGAATCAACACCGCGACCACCCATCCAATGATCGCGGCAAAAAACATCGACATCTCCGTCTCGGCATGACGTTGGCCATGCATGTGCAGCGCCCGCAGAAAAAGTGGACTGAGGCAGGACAAGCCTAGCGGTACACATATTAGAATTAGCGACGCTAAGCGAGGCATTTCCCTCATTCACCCTTCCGCCATCGCGTGCATTTTTTCCAGCCCTTCGCGAGCCACGTCGCAGGGGTTTTTAGCCCAAAGGTCTTCGCGGAACAGCTCCAACGACAGCCAGCGGTCGTAGCCGATTTGCCGTAGCGGCCCGGGCATAGATTGAAGTGCCAGTGTCCGTCAGGCAGCGAATCGTGTGGTCCAGCTCGGCGAGTTATCCGGGAAAGTCGCGAACGTGCAAAATCTCCCGGGTCGCGACGGAACGAACGTCGTCCGCGTCCAGGGTCACCACCGCAAGAGTTGCTCCGCTGCCGGCCACGAATTCTACCTCGAATCCCTTGCCCGCCTCGTAGACGTGAACGATCACGCCGACATCGCCTGCCTCAAGTCCGAACTCCGGCAACGACCGCGTCAAAACCACAGGCTCGTGTTCAGTCATGTTCGATGTACTCGTCGGGATAGGCTGTAACCAATCGCGGGGCGGTCATATTCGTCTCCACGATCCACACCGTTTGGACGTCCGCTCGTGTGCCGTTCGGAGAATCCAACTCACCCCGCACAACGTACTTCATTCCGAATCGTGTCTGCTCCTCCACATAGTCAGAACGATTGTGAACAATTTCAAGAAGGTCGGCCTCAAGTCGCTCGCCCCTGCTCGGATGGTAGCCGAGAGCTAAAAACCAACGTGCTTTCGGACCGCCGACCGGATGAGATGAATTGAGCAAATAGTCGCGTAACTTCTGCGGCGGGACAAACGCGGAATCGGCATTGGGTATTGGCATTTGGACGGCGCTATGTGAATTATAGCCTTGTCGGGATCAGCCTCACGAGTTTTTCCGGCGATTACGCTTGGAAGTTCTTTCATTTGACACGACCAATCCAATCACCGATTTACCCCTCCGCCACCGCGCGCATTTTTTCCAACCCCTCGCGAGCCACGTCGCGGGGGTTCATCACCCAGAGATCTTCGCGGAATAGTTCCACCGACAGCCAGCGGTTGTAGCCGATTTGCCGCAAAAGTTGCAGAATGCGCTTCAGATCGAGATGGCCGTCGCCGGGCATCACGCGGTCCCCGTCGTGCTGCTGCGCGCGCGGCGGTTTGCTCGGCGCGTCGTTGAAATGGAAGATGGCAATCTGCTCCGGCTTCAACTTGCCAACCGACTCGATCGATCCGCCGCCGCGAAAAATGTGAAACGGATCGTGCACGATCGATCCCGCGGGATGATCGGCTCGCTCGAGCACGTCGACGGCAGCCTCGATGTTGTTGAACTCTTCGACGAAGCCGAGGTACTCGAGCGCCGGCTTGATTCCCATCGACAAACCGATCTCCAGCAACTCGCGGTAATTCTTCGCCCCAAGCGCGTGATCGGCCTTGCCCAGCGGCGGGCCGGAGATTGTGTACGTCGCACCCACCTCGGCGGCGTGCGCGAAGCGGCGCTTGCACTCGTCGATCGCTGTGCGATGTTCTGCGCCCGTCGTCTCGAACCAGCCTTTCACGTAGATCGACGTCGGCACCGTGAGGTCCTGGTCTTCGACGGCCTTGCGGATGTCGGCCGTCGTGCCGCCGGTGGCAAGATAAGCGTCAATGTCGTCGTGCCAAAGTTCGATGGCGGCGTAACCGGTTTCACCCGCAACGCGAATCTTTTCCAAGATCGGCGTCGGCTTAATCGTGCTGGAGTTGAGCGAATACAAGAAGTCGGCCATCGGCACCCCGATTCGAGAGATTGAGCGGTTTTTTGTCGAGCGAACTGAACCACCAGTCGACGGCCGCCCATTGTACCGTCAGGTTTCCCCGGGAACTACGCTTGCCTTCGGACCGCGATGTCTCCGTTCGAGACGAGTCTTACAACCACGAGCGGCACAAGCTAGAATCGCCAAAACATAGGAGTGCACCGGTGACAAGTCGCGCGGAACTTGCGATTGCGGCCTTATTGCTCGCGTTCCTTCCGGGATGCGGCAGAGACGCTGCGTCGTCGCCCCCTGATACTGAGCGCCAAACACGGGGTGGCACTGGCGTCTCGCCAGTGCTTTCTTCCGAGCGCCCGCCAGACAAACCATTCAGTCCCGCCGTTTCCGCCCCCGCCGACAACACGCAAGGGCCATCACCAAACGCGTTGGATCGAAGTGCTCAATCCGCGCCGCAACCCGTGTTTCGTCCGTCCGACACGCGGCCGAAGCACGATGCCGCGAGGCTCGAAAGGTTTGGCATTCGCAAGTACGAGTCGAAGCGGCTGTTGCTCTATACCGACATCGAGCCGGAGATCGCCAATACGCTGCCTGCTTATGTCGACGCTCTGTACGACGCGCTGACCGAGTATTTCGGGCCGTTGCCTCCCAACCGGGAACGGACCGAGTACCAGATGACCGGCTACATCATGCGCGACAAGGAACTCTTCCGGCAGGCTGGATTACTTCCCACCGACATGCCCAAGTTCGATCACGGGCGTCATCGCGGCGCGGAGTTCTGGATGTTCGACCAGGAGCACGAGTTTTATCGCCGCCACCTGATGCTGCATGAGGCGACCCACTGCGTCACCATGATGATGCCCGATACGCATGCGCTTACGTGGTATCTCGAGGGAATGGCCGAGTTGTTCGGCACGCATCGCATCGACGAGTCGGGCAAAATTCATTTCGGCGTGATGCCCGCCGACCCGAACGAGTTTGTCGGCTGGGGGCGAATCGAAATGATTCGCCGCGAGATAGCCGCCGGCCGGTTTCGTTCACTCGACGACATCAATAGTTGGTTTCCCGAAGACTTTCTGGCGACCCCGCCCTACGCCTGGTCGTGGGCGCTGTGCGAGTTCCTCAACACGCATCCCCGCTATCGCGAACGGTTTCGCAAGCTCACCCGGTCGATGACGGGCGACCGGTTTCTGCCGGCGGTCCGCGACGCCTTTGCGCCAGACTTGCCGCAACTGCGAACCGAGTGGCCGCTGTATGCCCACAGTTTAGAAATGGGATTCGACATCGAGCGGTCGGTGATCGACTTTCGCGCGGGCGCGCCGCTGTCCGCCGATCGCCCGCAGAGAACGTTCGCAGTAGCCGTCGATCGAGGCTGGCAGTCGAGCGAGATCCGCCTCGATGCGGGCACCGAGTACGAGTTGGTCGCCACCGGCCGGTTCACGCTGGCAAAGCAGCCAAAGCCGTGGGAAAGCGAACCGCAGGGCATCAGCTTCTTGTACTCCGAGGGGCGTCCGCTGGGAATGCTGCTGGCCGCGATCCACACTCGAACCGATCCCAACGACATGAGTCCCGAAACCATGCTCGACGTCATGCCTGTCGGCGCGCAACTGCGTTTCACCGCGGCGGCCACCGGAACGCTTTACTTCCGCGTCAACGATTTCTGGAGCAAGCTGCGCGACAACGAGGGGCGAGTCGAAGTGCGCGTAACGAAGTTGCAGCCCAAGGCCGACCAGGCGACGACCCCCAAGTAGCGGCCAGCGGTCATTGCGCTTCAGAGCGGTCAACGCCGGGTGCCATGCCCACAGCTTTGGGTGGGCATGCCCGTTCAAGCATGGCCACGCAGAGCCGTGGCCATGGCACCCTTGCACTTTAACAACGTTCAGCCCAGCAGCGAGCCGAGCGCATCAGCGAGGCGATCGATGTCATCGCGCGAGTTGTACAAATGGCACGAGACGCGAAGCAATCGACGCCCACGCCAACGCGTGACCGGAACTTCAATCCCGTAGCGATCCCAAAGTGCCTGCTGCAACGGATCGGGTACCCATGCTTCAGGCGGGTCGACGTCCAAGGCCGGCAACGGCAGCGCAATCATCGAACCATACCAATCACTGCTTTCGGGAACGGGTGCTTCCAGGCCGGTCACTCGGGTGATCTCTTGCCGCGCATAGCGTGCCAACTCGTGCGTCGATTGCCGGAAGCGCTCGAGCCCGTACGACTCAAGAAACTCGATGGCCGCCGGCACGCTCAGAAACGCGGCCGGATCGCGTGTCCCACTCCAGGTGAACTCATCTTTCCAACTCGCAGGCCGGCCGCCGAGGCTGCGCCCCCAGCTTGTGATGACCGGACGCAGACCCTGTTTGCGGCGTCCCGCGACGTACAAGAACCCGCTGCCGAAGGGCGCACTCAGCCATTTGTGGCAACTGGCCGCGTAAAAGTCGCAACCCAGCGCCCGAATGTCGAGCGGAACCATGGCCACCGCGTGCGGACCGTCGACACAAATCGGCACGCGCCGTTCGCGCGCGGTCCGGCAGATTTTTTCGATTGGAAATATCGTCGCCGTCGCCGACGTCACGTGGCTGCAGACAATCAGCCGCGTCCGCGGCGTCACCGCGTCCATCAAGTCGGCGACAAACTGGTCGTCGCCCACATGCGGACTCGGCAACTCTTTCACGACGACTTGCGCGCCGGCGTCTCGGCACGCGTGTCGCCAGATGCGCTGCACGGACCCGTATTCCTGATCGGTCAGCAGCACCTCGTCACCGGGTTGGAGCCGGGTATTTGCCGCCACGATGTTGACGCCCACCGTGGCGTTTTCGACGAAAACCAGGTCGTCCGCATCGGCTCCCACAAACTTGCCGACCGCCGCCGCCGCCGCGTCGAGATGATCTTCCATCTCGCGGAAGAAAAAATTCATCGGCTCGGATTCCAGCCGCGCCGACCAGTCGTTCCGCGCCTGCTGAACCACTTTCGGCGAGGGCCCGAACGAGCCATGGTTCAAATAGGTCACGCCATCGGACAGCGACCATTCGTTTCGCATCTGCCGGAGAGTGTCATTCGCGTTGGGCATCATCGGCATGATATTACAATCGCCGCGCCGTGGCCGCGACTGAAACGGATGGCAACCGCAAAGGCAATCAGCGCGATGCGATCGTCGGTTCGATCATGTCCGCGGTCTCAGTGGCAGCGTGCTGGACAAAATGCGGTTGACCGATCGACGTCGGGGCGGCAGTGGGCGTTTCTTCAATGACGCGCATCGACTTCCATTTGCCGGCTTGGAATCGCCACAGGAAACCAAGTCCCACGACCGTCACGTACACCGAGCAAGCCCCCCAACCAATCGTGAGGTTGCCCCCGTAGAACCAGAAGGCGATTGCCGTCGGGACAACCATCAGCGACCAGCCGGCGATTGCCGTAAAGACGAGCGAAAAGCGCGTGTCGCCGGCTCCTCGCACCGCCGATCCGAACACGATGGCCATCGCGTCGAAAAACGAGTACAGCGCCACGAAACGCAGCAGCATGTACACGAGTTCGCGAATGGGGCCGAAGTCTTCCGCCGAGCCTTGGAGCGAATACAGCGCGAGCACCGCGTTCGGCAGAAACACGTAAACGGCGGCAAACGCCAGCATATAGGTGGCGGTCAGTCCAAAGGCAATCCACGTGGTCCGCACCGCTAGCGCCGGACGTTGCTCGCCGATGCGCCGACCGACAAGCGTCATGACGGCCGTGCCGACGCCGAGCATGGGAATAAACGCCAGCGAATTCAGGTTGAACGCAAGGCTGGTGGCGGCCAATTCGTTCTTGCCGATCGATCCCACCAGAAAGATGAAAACGGTGAACCCCGAAATCTCGGCGAAGTACTGAAAGCCGGTCGGCAAGCCGTAGCGCAGGAGTCGTCCGAACAACTCGCGATCGAAGCCTCGATTGCGCCAGAAACCGTATTCGATCCTTTCTCGGCGGCGGAGCAACATCGCGACGTACATTGCCACTGCGGCAAGGTGGGCGAAGACAGTTGCCAGCCCGGCGCCGGCGATTCCCAATTGCGGCAGTCCTGCCTTGCCGAAAATCAAACCGTACGCAAGCACCCCGTTGACCGCGACCGCAACGAGGTTCACGTACATGACGGTCTTGGTATCGCCCCTGCCGCTGAAGAAGCAGGAGAGGCAACAGGAGAGCGTCACGGGTGCCGAACCGACGCATAAGATCGAAAAGTATTGAGCTTCGAGTCGCTGAACGCTCGCGGCGTGCTTGAGCAGCGCGAAGATCTCGTCCGAAAAGCCGACCACGAACAGAAACAGCACGCCGGAAAACAACGACAGGTAACAGCCCTGCCAAACCGCGGCGGCCGCCCGGTCGGTGCGACCCGCCCCGTCGTACTGGGCGACAAACGTGTTGACGTAGGTCACCATGCCGAGAACGACGCTGATGACCGTCCAGTGCATCATGCCGGCCGGCATGGCGGCGGCCAAAGCATCGGTCGAATGCCACGTCAAGAAGACCCGGTCGATGACGTGCATGAGCGACAGCGAGCCGGAGCTGAGGACCAGCGGAATGGCAACGGCCCAAAGCTCGCGGAAGGTGCCCGGTTGATGTGGGAGCGAGCGGTGGGGTTGCATTGTGCCTGCCAGGGGTGCGGGGTCGTCGTGACCGATGCTCTACTGCGAAAGGGACGCCGGCGCCATCCTTGTCGCCGCTGCCGGCGCCTGCTTACGGACCGCCGCATCAGCAAGCTGGTTCGCTGAGATTCTAAGCCAAGCCGGGGATTGGCGCCGGGTCAAACCGTCGGCAGCGAAATCACCCGCAATTATATGTTGCGTGGAGACCATGCACGGGAAACGTACCGCACCGGATCGAAGATCCGCTTATTACCACAATTCCATGAGCTGCAACAGGTTGCGTCACGTGATTGGGTTTCATATGGACCAATCTGCGCAATATTTGTCTAATCCCGACCCCATATCTTCCGCATTTCCGCGCAGTCGTCTTTAACAGAAGAATTCCGGTCGTGAAAGATACCCAGGTCGTTAATCCGTTTCTTCGGCTGTATCGCTATGCTTATCCGCACCGCCGCAAGCTCTATTTGTCGGTGGTGCTGGCATGGCTGGTTGCATTCTTCTGGGGCGTGAATCTGTCGATGACTTTCCTGGTCGTCAAGGTCTTTCTCCAGGGACAGACGGTCGGCCAATACATTGACGAGGAAATCTCGTTTGCGCACGACGAGATCGCCAAACGAACAAACACCCTCAAGCATCTCGATGGCGCGCCGTCGGAGCCTAACACGGTCTCGGACCACGACAATCAAGAGCGTCCCGCCGTGCTCAAAGAGACCTCCAAAATCGTTGAAGAGGCTCCCGACGTCCTGAAGGACAAGGCGCGGCAGCAGGAGCGGCTCAGCAAGGCGTCGCGACGCTTGCTGATTCTGACATGGATCAAGTCGCACGTCGTGCCTTACTTGCCGCACGACCATTTCGACTTGTACGCGCTGATTCTGGCCGCACTGCTTCTTGCAACCGTGCTCAAGGGTCTGTGTATCTTTGCCCAGGACGTGTTGATCGGATCGGTCGTCGAATTGACGGCCATTTCGCTGCGAAAGCACTGTTTCCGCCGAGCACTGTCGCTCGACTATCAGTCCGTGCTGCTGACCGGCACACCCGAATTGATGTCCCGTTTCACGTACGACCTCAGCGCGATGACAAACGGGCTGAAGCTGATGGGCGGAAAAGTCGTGCGCGAGCCGTTGAAGGCGCTGACCTGTATCGGAATCGCCATGTATTTCAGTTGGCAGTTGACGCTGCTCTCGCTGCTGCTGGCCCCCATCGCCGCGGTGACTTTTTACCGGCTGGGACGCAAGCTGAAACAGGCGAGCCGCCGGCTGATGGAAAGCATGTCGCGCATCTACAAGACGCTGGAGGAGACGCTCTCGTCGACGAAGATCGTCATTGCGTTCAACGGCGGGCGGCGGCACCGTCAGCGGTTCCATCGTGAGAACAAAGAGTACTTTGCCAAGGCGATGAAGATCGTGAGGATCGATTCGCTCACCAGCCCCATGACCGAGTTTATGGGACTGTTTGCCGCCTCGCTGGCGCTTCTGCCGGGGGCATACCTGGTGCTGCGCGACACGCGAGAAATCTGGGGCATCACGCTGGCGTCCGAGCCGATGAGGGTCGAACACCTTTCGTCGTTTTACATCGCGTTGGCCGGGATCATCGATCCGGCCCGAAAGCTCTCGACGATTTTTTCGAAAATGAAAAACAGCAGCGCGGCCGCCGAGCGCATCTTTCAGTTCATCGACAAGCAGTCGCTCGTCACGGAGCCCGCCGAACCCAAGCCCATGCCTCGCCACTGCCGCTCGATCGAGTTCCATAAGGTCAGCTTCAGCTACGCGCGGCACGATGGAGATCGCTCTAGACGCGTACAGGTTTTGGACTGCGTCGAACTCGAGGTCCGGGCCGGAGAGGTGATTGTCGTCGTCGGCGAAAACGGCTCGGGCAAATCGACCCTCGTCAACTTTCTGCCGCGATTTTACGACCCGGACAGCGGCAGCGTGCTCGTCGACGGCGTGGATATTCGCGACGTCCGCACGCGCGACTTGCGCAGCCATATCGGCGTCGTCACACAGGAAACCCTGTTGTTCGACGAGTCGATCGCCGACAACATCCGCTATGGAAAACTCACCGCGACGGAAGAAGAGATCGCCAACGCGGCTCGTCGAGCACACGTGTCGCAGTTCGTCGAACAAATGCAAGACGGGTTTAACACGCTCGTGGGTGAACGAGGCGGGCGACTCTCGGGAGGGCAGCGACAGCGCATCGCCCTGGCCCGTGCGATCTTGCGAAACCCCGACATCCTCATTCTCGATGAAGCAACCTCCGCGATCGACTCCACCAGCGAACGGCTGATTCACGAGACGCTCAGGGATTTCGCCGTCGGACGCACGACGTTTATCATCACGCACACCGTCAGTCAGAGCATCCTCGACTTTGTGACTCGCATCGTGGTGATGGAACAGGGTCGGATGATCGCCGTCGGCCCGCACGACGACCTGATCCGGACCTGTCCGGCCTATCAACGGCTGTTCCGGGCTCAGATGCAGCAACGAGGCGCGGATCGAACGGCCGGCAATGGCGCCCCGCAGCCCGGTGTGTTCGCCAGGTCCGAGGCCGCGGACGAAACGATGTCCGATGAAGGCCACTCCTCCAATCCGCCGGAGCCGCACATCCTGCGCTTGCACGTGGCTCAATCGGATGCCGCTCGGGACGAGATCGAGCAAGAGCTCGCCGGTCCCGAAGGTCCGCACAATGTGCGCGGAACCGGCTCGTAGATCGCCACTGTCGCCGCCGAGCGAGTTCGCGGCGACCGCTTGGATCGGCCTGAATTCAGCGATCCGCTCTGCGCAGGCTGTTCAGCCGCTGAGCTTGTCTCCAGAATGGGATAGGCGCATTTCCCACCGGCACGTTCACACCCATTGCGTTGGCGGCATGGCAACCGAGCCCTATCTGATACGACTTGCGGCTCGTCTCTCACAAGGCTTACGCGCGCTGGATGAAGACCGGCGGCAACGCCACCGCCGGTTCGTACTTTCTTGCCAAATGCCCGATGGCGGCTTTCGCGGGCGCGAAGGCGATTCGGACCTGTACTACACAGGATTCGCCGTGCGCACGTTGGCTGTTTTAGGCGGCCTCGAGCCCAACGAATGTGAGAGCGTCGCTCGCTACGTCCGCGCGCAGTCGCAGCAGCGGCTGAGCATCATCGACCTCTTGAGCTGGTTGTATACCGGACTTGTCGTCCAAGCGTCGGGCGGGGGTGATCCCTTCGCGGGCGCATCGCCCGATTGGATCGACCAGATCGTCGAGGCAGTCGAGAAAGTGCGAACCGCCGACGGCGGCTACGCCAAGACGCCCGAGGGGGCCGCCGGCAGCACGTATCATTCGTTTCTAGTGGCCCAAACTTACGAGCTCATCGGCCGCAGCGTCCCCAATCCCGACGCGCTCGTTCAATTTCTGTACGATCGGCAGCGCGACGACGGCGGATTCGTCGAGATTGCTCCCATGAAGAGCAGCGGCACGAACCCGACCGCGGCAGCAGTCGCGCTTCTCGCAAAACTCGGCGCGCTCGACGATGAGCTCCGAGCGGATGTGTGCGGGTTTTTGAGCGAAGTCCGCAGCAGCGAAGGGGGCTTTCAGGCCAATCGTCGCATTCCCTTCGCCGACGGCCTATCGACCTTTACCGGCCTGTTGACGGCAGGCGAACTCGGCTGTTCCCACATCGCTGACTCGGCGAAGGTGGAAGCATTTCTCAGCCAGTGGTTGGAATTTCCCACGGGCGGCTTTCGCGGCGCCAGTTGGGACCAGCAATGCGACGTCGAGTACACCTTCTACGGCCTGGGCGCTCTCGGCCTGCTGTGGTCGATGTAATAACAAAGCCCGCCGGCCGCGCCCGGCGGGATCCGGATCTTTCGCGTCAGAACAGACGAAGTTGTCCCCGCGAGCAGCGCGGCGGGCGGAAGCGAGCTGTTTCGAGCGGCGGTATGGGCTTATCGAGGCCGTGCTTGTGCGTGAAGACGCGGAAGGTTTGCTCGATTTGTTCGGCCAGCGGGCCTTTGCCGCGCATTCGGCTGCCGAAGTTTGGGTCGTTGAGCTTTCCTTGACGGGTCGTGCGAATCAGCGACTCGACGCGGCTCGCGCGGGTTGGTTCATGGACGCGCAGCCATTCGAGAAATACTGGTCGCACGGCCAGCGGCAGCCGAAGCAGCACGAAACCTGCCGATTGAGCGCCTGCCTCGGACGCGGCGCTTAAAATGGCGGGAATTTCGCTGTCGTTAAGGCCGGGGATGACCGGGGCGACCATCACCCGGACCGGAACGCCGGCGGCCGAAAGTTGGGCGATGGCACGCAGGCGCGCGGCTGGCGGGCTGGTGCGCGGTTCGAGCGTGCGGGCCAACGCGTGATCGAGCGACGTCACGCTGATTGCGACGCTGATGATGTTCCATCGAGCCATTTCTTCGAGCACGTCGAGGTCGCGCAACACGAGCGCGTTTTTTGTGATGATGCAGATTGGCTGTCGCGCCTCCAGCGCGACGCGCAGGCAGCCACGGGTGAGTTCGAACTTGCGTTCGGCGGGCTGGTAACAGTCGGTGACGCCCGAAAAGATGATCGGCTCGGGTTTCCAACGGTCGCGAGCGAGCCACTCTGCAAACAGTTCGGGCGCCCGCGTCTTGACGAGAATTCTCGATTCGAAATCAATCCCCGCGTTGTAGCCGAGGTACTCGTGCGACGGCCGCGCGTAGCAATACGCGCAGCCGTGCTCGCACCCGCGATAGGGGTTGAGGCTGTAGCGAAAACCAATATCGGGGCTGTCGTTCTCAGTGACGACGCTCTGGGTGGTGTCCTGCACGAACTCGGTCTTTTGCCGTCCCAGGCTATCGACGAACTCCTCGTCGTGCTCCAAATGTTCGAAGTCGGGTTCGTGGTGCGACGTCTCGAACCGGTTCGGGGGACTGATAAACGATCCCCGGCCCTTGCGTGTTGGAAGTTCGTCTTTGTTCATGCGTCGTCGCGGCTCTCGTTAACCAGCCATTGGCCGGCAACAATTAGGATACAAAAGTATACATTACATGGCAAGAGGAGTAGGAGTGCAGTTTCTCGTGTCTCCGGCGAAACACCCCATAAATTGTCTCGCTCGCAGTATCCGACAGACCACGACGCGGGTCGACGCGTGGTGGTTCGTGCCGATCGGCGAAGATAGATCGTTTGCGGTGCCAATGAGAGGTCAACGGATCGCGCCGCGCTGCTGGGTACGAAGTTGCCATTCGCGAAACGTAATTGGCGATGCGGTTCCCTTGGCTCTGCAAGAGCGTGATAGACTTCGTGGCATCATCCCTTCAAGAGCGCCGATTCGAATGTCCTTGCTTCAGCCGATTATCCTCAAAAGTGCGCATCGCCATTTTCTCGCGCGGTGTGGCGGCTGGCTGCTTCTCCCATGCTGCCTGATTGGCATATTGGCCGAGTCCAGGTGTTATTCCAGTCCTCCGCAGCCTGCACAAGGCTTTACGCGCTTCATTCCCTGGATGGCCAAGCCGCCGAGCGCGGCGCCATCGCAATCGCCCGATAAGTCGCCGCCCGAGCAACTTTACGCCCCCGAAATTCGGCAGTATCGTCAGGAATTTGTGGGGCGTTCGGACGCAAATCCCGACGCGGTGCGCCGCGGCGAGCGACCGGCAAACACGGCTCCCGCAATCAGTCTTACGGTCGTCGCGGCACCGCGGAGACAGGTTGGCTCGGGCAGCACATTCCACCTGACGGTAAAAAACACCAGCCGCCAACCCATCGAGGACGTGTATGCGAGGGCCGAGTTCTGTGATGGTCTGGCAATGCCCGGGCAGGCTGAGCACCACGTGGTCCGCCCGCTGGGGAGACTTGCCGGGCGAGAATCTCGCGAGATGGCACTCACGTTGTTCGGCGTGGACGAGGGAAAGAAGGTGTGCACGTTCTCGGTCTATGCCGAGGGGGCTGCACCGGTTGCAAAAACCGTCGGAGTCGAATTTGTGCGTCGGCGTCTCGATCTGCGCCTGTTGGGACCGCGGTTGCGCACGGTCGGCACGCGCGCCGAGTTCACCGCCAAGTTGACGAACATCTCCGCCGTTCCAATGACCGGGCTGATTGCGACAGTTCGTCACGATGCCTGTTTTGTGCAGCGATCGGGATCGGCCGGCGCGGAGCGCAGTCGTGGAAATTTGCAGTGGAAGCTGGGCGCTCTCAAGCCCGGCGAAGGGGTCCAGATGCAAGTGGAATTCGATTGCCTGAATCACGCGGAGCATGGCCGCGTCATGCTGGAGGCAATCGCCGACGCCTTTCCGGGCGACGAGATCGAGCTGGCGCCGCAAGTTGTCGCGGCGGAGGGCGCGTTGGCGCTCGAAATCGACGATTCGGACGAGCGGCTGCGAGCCGGCGAGGAGATGGTTTATACGGTTTTTGTGCGAAACCGCTCGCGGCTGCCGGTTCGGACCGTCCGGCTGGTCGCCGACGTTCCCGAGATTTTCGAGCCGTTGGATAGCGAAGTCCTTGTCGACAAGCGAGCTCTCGCTCAAAAGGCGAATCGGGACGGGCGAATGCTCGAGTTCGCGCCGATCGACGTTTTGGCGGCGGGTTCGGTCGCGCGCTACCAAGTTCGCGTTCGTGCGACACTCCCCGGCGAGGGTGAATTTCGCGCGCGCGTCACCGAAGCGACAAGCCAGTGGACGGGCGAGGTGGCGGAGAGCACCACAGTGAATCCCTAGGCGCGCGAGAACAGCAGCTCGAGCAGTGGCGCATTGGCCTTCGGAAAATTGAGGCCCGACAATTCATTGAGCGGCACCCAGCGGCACTTGTCCGGCAGATTTCCAGCGCGCGTTGCATCGATGAGCCGGCATCGCCAGAAGAAAAGTTCGACCTTGGCATGATCGTAATTGAACGGGACAGATAGCAGCAATTCCAGCGGTTCCACCCGCAGCCCGGTTTCTTCGAGACATTCGCGAACGGCACAGTCGCGCGGTGATTCGCCGGGTTCGCACTTTCCGCCGGGGAACTCGTCTCGGCCGGGCAAAGACGCCGTCGGAGCGCGGCGTCCCACGAGATATTTCCCAGCGTGCTCGACGACCGCGATACCGATTGGTATTCGGGGATTCGACACGGCGCTGTCCTGGAAAGGAAAACTCCCCTCCCTCTTAGGGAGGGGCTGGGGGAGGGTCATACGAATCGAACGCTTCACAACACGTGCACCCTTCACCCCTCTCCCAACCTCTCCCCTGAGGGGAGAGGGGTTTTGAAATGCCGCCTAAGCCTGGAAGTCGGCCGGTGGGGCGCCCATGATGTGGTAGCCCGCATCGACGTGAACGTTTTCGCCGGTAATTCCCGCGGACAGGTCGCTCAACAAAAACATTCCCGTCTTGCCGACTTCTTCCGGCGTGATGCTTCGTCGCAACGGCGAAAACGACGTGTAAAGACTTACCATCTTGTCAAATTCGCCGACCGCCGATGAGCTGAGCGTTTTGAGCGGTCCGGCGCTCAAGGCGTTGACGCGGATGCCGGCCGGACCAAGATCGTTGGCCAGGTACTCGACAGAGCTTTCGAGCGCCGACTTGCAGACGCCCATGATGTTGTAACCGGGAATCACCTTTTCTCCGCCCAGGTACGTCAGCGTCAGGATGCTGCCGCCTGGCACCAAAAGGTCGCGCGCCCGCCGCGCAATCGCCAGCAAACTGTAAACGCTAATTTCCATCGAGAGTTTGAATCCGTTGCGACTCGCCTCGACCGTCGGCTTTTGCAGGTCCTCGATGGGCGCGTAAGCAATCGAGTGCAGCACGAAGTCGATGCGGCCGAACGTTTCTCGTGCGGCGGAAAACACGCGATCGATGTCCGCATCGTGCTGCACGTCGCAAGGCATGATGATTTTTGCATCGATCGGCTCGACCAGCTTTCGCAGCCGGCGTTCCATGCGCGGGCGCTCGGGGTCCTTGTCGGGCAGGTGGGTAAACCCCATCTGTGCACCCTGCGCGTGAAGTTGCTGCGTAATCGCCCAGGCGATGGAATGATCGTTGGCGATGCCGAAGACCAGCCCCTTCTTGCCGTCGAACAGACCCATGGTGCGCTCCCTCCGTGTGCAAGGTCGTGCGGGCGTAAAGCCGTGGAAGATGCCGTAGGATACCGCGTGAAAGCGGATCGATCAAGAAGCGCAATCCTATAAGCACTAAGCACGAATGTCGAAAGAAGCACTAAGCCCAAAGCCCGAATGACGAACACTAGCGGTGTGTTCATTTAGGACTTCGTGCTGCGGATTTCCTTCGTCATTCGTGCTTAGTGCTTCAGCCTTATTCGGCCAGCACCAGCACGCCGTCGCGCGCCTCTTCGTCGGCCTGCTCGGCGATCCTCGGCAACAGCTCTTCGACAAAGCCCTTGAGATGATCGCTGCGGGTGTGGTGCTGCAGTTTTTTGAGGGCTTTCGACTCGATTTGCCGAATGCGCTCGCGCGTCACCTTGAAGATGCGGCCGGTCTCTTCCAGAGTGTAGCTGTAGCCGTCTCCCAGGCCGTAGCGCAGCCGGATGATCTCCCGTTCGCGGTAAGTGAGGCTCTTGAGCACCTGGTTGATCTTATCGCGCAGCATCTGCTGCATGGCCGATTGATCGGGCGAGTACTCGTTGCCGTCTTGCAGGAAATCGCCGAAGCTGCTGTCTTCGCTCTCTCCGACGGGCGTGTCGAGGCTGATGGGGTGCTTCCAGGTCTTCATGATCCTTTCGGTCTCATCGACTCCCAGCCCCACGGCAATCGCCAATTCTTCCATGCTGGGGTCGCGTCCGGTTTCCTGCCGAATCTGCTCGCTCTTGGCCTTCAGCGTCGAAATGCTCTGGAACATGTGGACCGGAATGCGGATCGTCCGGGCATGATCGGCAACGGCCCTGGTAATGGCCTGGCGAATCCACCAGGTGGCGTACGTCGAGAACTTGTAGCCTCGACGGTACTCGTACTTCTCGACGCCGCGCATCAGGCCGGCGTTGCCTTCCTGAATCAGGTCGAGGAAGCTGAGTCCGCGGTTGCGGTACTTCTTGGCGATCGAGACGACCAGCCGCAGGTTGCCGCCCGAAAGTTTCTGCTTGGCCTTGGTCCAGGCGTCGAAGCGGCGGCGGATTTCGCGCGAACGGGCGCAAAATTCCTGCGGGGTCTCGAGGCACATAAGGGTCAGCTCTTCCCGCTCGCGCTCCAGAATGGGGCGATCGTTCGGGCGGCCGTTTCGCAGCTTGGGCGAACGCAGTTGCTTTTCGATCTCCTCGAAGCGCTCGGCGATCTGGTGCATCCGCTTCATGATCGGCTGCAACCGCTGCGTGCGGAGGCTCAACTCCTCGCACAGAGTGGCCATTTTTCGGCGGCGCACCACCAGACGCGCCTCGGCCGCCTCGCGCTGCCGCGCTCCCGACGACTTCGAGCGCACGATCTCGAAGTCCTCGGCGTTGAGTTGCATCAGGTGCTTCAAGGTCTTGAGGTTATGCGGCATGCGTCCCAAGATCTGCTCCTTGCGGACGTCCTCGGTCTCGGACGTGCGCAAGGTGCGCTCGAAGGGCAGTTCGCCGGCAAAGACCTTTTCAAGCGTTTCGACCGCCACCTGGATGGCGAAATCCGATTGGAGGGTGGTGCGGCGGAATCGCTTGCGGGTGATTTCGATCTGCTTGGCCAGGAAGATTTCCCGCTCGCGCGTCAGGAGGGGGATATTCCCCATCTGGCTCAGATACATGCGAATAGGATCGCGCGACGAGAGCGCCGCCGACTCTTGGCCCAACAGCGAGCGGGCCATGAGTGCCCCCGCCGATTGCCCGTTGCCCGAATCGTGCGACGACTCGCCGTTCTCCGCCGGATCGATGGCGTGCGGGTCTTCTCGCAGATCAAGCCCGTTCTCTTCGAGCGCCAGCACCATCTGTTCGACCAGTGTTGGCTCACCTCCCTCGTCGGGCAGGTACCGGTCGACTTGATGAAACGTCACGAATCCCTTCTTGCGCGATTCTTCAATAACGGTTTGGAGGTCGATTTCCTGTCGCTGCACGAATGACTCCCTGTTATGAAATACTGAGAACGATCGTACGTCCTTGCACGAACCGTCGCTCACTCAGAATGGCCCGGAGCGATCATCGAGCATCAGCCGCTAACGGCATTTTCACCAAAAATTCGGCAAAACTTCGCCAACGCGTCACCACACTGCATGCTTGCGAAACTCTCCGCCGGAGAACCAATCATCCCACGAATACTCAAACGTCGGCTCGCGACACGCACAACGGAGGATCCGGCTCGAACAGGCAAACAGTGTCCCGACGGCAGATCGCTCCGAGCCAGCGCTCAGTTCAACCGCACCGGTAAGCCTGCGAGGGGAGAAACTTCGGGGAAGTTCTGGCAAGCAGGAATGAATGAGTGGGTTCTGAGCAAAAGCATCCGTTCTCTCCTCAAGAACCAGAGACGAATTCGAATTCGCCGCAGGTGGTCGCTCATGCTACCAAAATCCCCGCTCCCGCGCACAACATTTTCCTAAGGGCTGGAAAAAAAACGGAAATTCGTCCTCCGCCCCCATGGCGAATTATTGGACCCTGCACCAAAGCCGTCAACGGCCTATATTTCCGGGAAAGAGTAAATACAAGGCCTCGACTGACTGTGGGCCGCAGGTTTGGCTCAACGCGACGCGGTCTGCCGCTAGACGTGTAAATGTGAACACGTCCCCGGAGCCTGCGTTCAGCCGATCAATTCCTGAATCGGCGTGCCCCCATTGGCGATTTTCATCGGGCGGCCTCGCTTCGAAACGTGCACCGTTGCCAGCGAAATTCCCAGTGAATGAGCCACCGTGGCCCAAATATCGCCCGGAAGGTATGTTTTGCCCTGCGTTTCGACCCCGTCGGCATCGGTGGCGCCGATCGCCTGGCCTGTTTTCAGCCCGCCGCCGCCGATGACCGCCGTCCAACTCGACGCCCAATGATCGCGGCCAACCCTGGCGTTGATCCGCGGCGTCCGGCCGAACTCACCCATGCAGACGATCGTGGTGTGATCCAGCAGCCCGCGCTGTTTCAAGTCGGCGGTGAGTGCCGCAAGGCCGGTGTCCAGCGTGGGCAGCAGGCGGTCGCGCAGTGAGGTGAAAACGTTCTGATGCAGGTCCCAGCCGTTCAAGTCGACCTCGACAAATGGCACGCCCACTTCGACCAACCGCCGCGCCATCAATAAGCCGCGTCCGAACTCGGTATTGCCGTATTGCTCGCGGGCTTCGGGGGGTTCTTTCTCGATGCGGAAGGCGTCCATTTGTTTCGACGTCATGAGGTTGACCGCATTGGCGTAAACCTCCTTGTGCGCCTGCGGCAATCCGCCTCGCTTCGAGTCGATGAAGTTCTTTTCCAGCACGGCCAACATGGAAAGTCGCTGGTCGAGACGATCGGGGTCGTCCCCTTTGCGGTCCGAGTCTCGAATTCGCCCGTCGCTTCCGACCACGAAGGGTGCATGAGTCATCCCCAGAAAACCGGGACTGCCGTCCGAGCCGCCCACCGCGACGAACGCCGGAATCTCGAGTCCCGTCCGTTTGCTTCCCAACTCGAAGCTGACGACGGAGCCGAATACCGGATGCACGACGGTGGGGTTGGGGACGTAGCACGTCTGCATGTAATACCGGCCGCGGTTATGGTCGGCCTCGCGCGTGCTCATCGTGCGCACCAGGGCCAGGCTGTCCATCACGAGGGCGGTTTTCGGCAAATGCTCGCTGATCTGCATTTCGCCGGCCGTGTCGATCGGCTTAAATTCGCCCCCGTTTTTCGAACCGGGCTTGAGATCCCACATATCGATTGACGGCGGTCCTCCGCCCAGCCAAATGAGGATGCAGGCCTTTTGGTTCTTGCGGACTTCGTCGGCACGGGCGCTCACGTGCGCGATGAACTCCATGGCCGAGCCGGCTGCGCCGCCGGCCGCAAGATGCGTGAGGAAGTGTCGACGACTCATGCCGCGGGGGATTGCGAGGTTCATCGTTTGTTCTCGTGGCGAGATTGGTATCGTGAACTCCTCTCCCCTCAGGGGAGAGGTTGGGAGACTTCGGCGAACTCAGTCGAGGCGAGGGGTGAAACGTTCGAGCGCTTCTACCCTCCCCCGACCCCTCCCTGGAAGGGAGGGGGGAAAAGCCCGCGGGGATAAACCCCGCGGCTCATGTGGTTAATGGTTCAAGATAAATTCGTTGGAGTTGACCAGCGCCCAAAAAAGATCCTGGTAACCGGCGAGCGGCTCCGAGCTCGATTGGATCAAATTCACCGCGGCGGCTTGTTCACGTGGCGCCGGCGGCCGCCCCAGCGCTGAGACGAACAACTTTTGTATCTTCTTGCGATCCGGCCCCGACTCGATCAACACGCGGCGGAGATAGCTGCCTTCCTTCGCGCTGGTGGCGTCCTGCACCAGCGGCCCGTTCATCATCATCAGCGCCTGCGGAATCGTGCCGTTAAACGTGGTCGCTTCGTCATTGTCGTCGGTGCCGAAGGCCACGACGAACTGCTTCAGCCAATCCTGTCGCTGCTTCTCCGCGTCTTCGGAGTTGGCACGCCCCGATTTGCGTGCATCAGTCGCCACGATCAGCGAGTCGTAAAGCTGCTCGGCTTCGAGCGACTTAACGTAAACGCGGCTGAACAGCGGCGTCTGCCCGGAAGCGGGATCGTCGCTCTCGTTGTTTTTGCCGAATCGGCTCGTCAGGTGATACGCGCGGGTGTTGCATATCCAACGCATCAACTGCCGCACATCGTACCCGCCTTTCACGAATTCCACCGTCAGTCGATCCAGCAGCTCGGGGTGCGACGGCTGGTTGTGGGGCCCCATGTCGTCGACGGGCCGGGTAAATCCGTACCCGAAGAAATGTCCCCACATCCGGTTGACCATCGCGGTGGCGATCAGCGGCTTGTCGCCGCCGATCATGAGCTTCGCGAGCTCGAGCCGGCGGTTTGTGTCGAGGCCCGGGTCGACCTTCACGTCGAAGAACTTGGGATACGCGACTTCCATCACGCCGTTACGCCGCTCGAAAAACACGGGCTGCTCGACGTCCTCGTTCACAAGCTCGGCGTATTCGTACATGTTGGAATCGGCCTTGCGATGTTCGATCCGCCGCGCCTGTTGGAAAAAGCTGTTGAACTCCCAGAACTGGTTCTGCTTCCAGGGATTGAACGGGTGATCGTGGCATTGGGTGCACTGGACCTGAATACCCATCAGCAGCCGCGTCGTCTTGGCGGTGGCTTGGACTTTCTCATCGTTCATCGTCATTTGCGCCAGCAAAAAGTTGACGGCGCCGTTCTTCTCGTAATGGCCTTCGGCGGTGACGAGGTCGTACACCACGTCTTTCCAGGGACGGTTCGTCGAGAACGCCTCGCTGAAGAAACGCATCATGCCTTCGCGGCTCGTTCCGCGCGGCGTGCCGCGACCGATGGCGAGATTCGTCCAAATGGTGGTCCAGTTACGGACGTAGGCCGGGTCTTCGAGCAGCCGATCGATCAACCTCGACCGCTTGGCCTTGTCTTTGTCGTCACGGAACGCGTCGACCTCATCGGCGGACGGTATGTGGCCGATAATGTCGAGGTAGACACGGCGAAGCCACTCATAATCGTCGGCAAGGTCGGACGGCGCGATGCCGTTGTCGGTCCAACTCTGCTCCAAGCTGCGATCGATGTCCTCAATCAGGGCCTTCGATTGGGTCGCAGCGTCGGAAAGCTCTCGCGGCACCGGTTTGCCGCCGGCGGCCTGCACTGGAACCACGCATCCGGCGGCCAGAGAGGCAAGCAACACGCCGAACGCGACTCGCCGAGACGATCGCATCATTAACATCTCCTCGGCCCGCACGTCGCCCGCAACGGCCGGGCACGCGTGCATCCCCCGCGATTGCCCCTCATTGAAGGCCTGCCGTCGCAATGCACAAACCATTATAATGGCATTGCTTGTGGAATGTCGATAATCCGATCCAATTGCAGGAGGCCGGCGCGCGGCAGCCGCCGTCGGCTACGACCCCCCGGCCCGGACATAAACGTTCCTTTGTGGTGGGGTTTCGATTATCCTCAGATCTTGCGGGCCGTGTGTATTGCAACCCGGAGTTCGAGGTCATGTCCGCCCTTCTGATGCCGGTCAACTCGGGCAAACCGATCGTACTCGACAAGGCGGTCGTGTTCATCGGCCGGCATCCCGACTGCGACGTTCTGATCACGCACAGCAAAAAGATCTCCCGCAAGCATTGCTGCATCGCCCAGGTGAACGGCTCGTACATTGTGCGCGACCTGGGCAGCATGAACGGCGTGCACGTTAACGGCAAACGCGTGACGAAAGAGGCCCCGCTGCGCGAGGGGGATGAGTTGCTGATTGGCGATTGCCGCTACGTATTGAAGGATGCCAAACAGAGCAAAAGTGTTACGGGCGGTCCCGGCGGAAAAAGCGGCAAAGAAAAAGAAGACCGTCCTCGTCACAAAGACGATTCCTCGCGATCGCGAAGTCCCGGTGTGGATTTTCCGATCCCGCTCGCCGAGTCGGAGGAGCGGTTTGCCGTCGACCCGCCCATGCCGAGCACGCCCGAGGTCTTTCAATTGCCACCCCCGGGCGCTGCGGACGAGGATGGCAGCGAAATCGTCGACTTCGACGACGATGACGAGTCGATACCGTTGGACGACCGCGGCAAGTTTAAGGACAGCGGCTCGCAGGTCGAGCTGATGCCCGAGTAGCCGACCGACTCGCCGCTCGCTTTTCACTTCGCCCGTTACGATTCTCCGCGTCGTTATCGGCGCCTTAAAGAAGAAATGCCCGACCACGGATGGCACGGATGTCTCGGATGATGTTTCTCTGGTTCCCAAGCTCTGCTTGGGAACCCACTGCCTCGAAGCTTTGCTTCGAGTGACACGGTGACGCGAAGCGGACTTCGGCGAGC
>JBBDVZ010000183.1:0-6834 GCA_040903115.1 Planctomycetaceae bacterium | reverse complement strand
TATTGGCAGTCGCGCTGATTGTGATCGCCGTCAATCTCCCGGAAGAACCGGATCCGGAAATCGGCGCTGACTCGCTGCCGAAACCTGCGCTTACGGCTGAGACGCTTCAAGTTGCAGGCGCCGCATTTCCCAAACTTCTCGCTCTTGGCGATGGCACGCTGCAACTGATTGGAGTCGGTGTTCGCACGCAGTTTCGTCTCGAGATGTACGCGATGGCACTCTACTGCGCTACCGGCGCGCAGTCAGACAGGAACATTATTGAGTTCGACCTGCCAGCGGCCATTCGATTGGAAATCGTTTCGAACCTCGTCTCGAAAGAACGCTTCGAGAGGGCCGTCATTCGCGGTTTCCGCAATTCGACATTCGGCAAGCCAAATCAACTGCAAGCGGAACTCGCGGAGCTTCTACCTGCGTTTGCGGATCCTCTTAAGAAAAAAGACGTGTTCGACTTCGTCTATCAGCCAGGTATTGGAACGCGCGTGGTCAAAAACGGCGAAGTCAAAGCGACGGTCCAAGGAGCCGAGTTCAAACAAGCGCTGTTTGGGATCTGGATCGGCGAGGCGCCGATTGACGAAGCTCTCAAAAACCAGTTGCTTGCCAGCGTGAATGCAGCAAGACCGTCGGAATCTCGCAAAGAACTCGTGCCGGTCGACGCGCAACAATCTCAAACTGCCGAATAACCTGTGAAGGTGGCGCTAACGAGCCGGCCTGGCGCGCCGCGGTTGTGGGACCCAGCGAGGTTTCATCTGCTCGCCGCTCCACTTTGTCCAGTCGGCTTGCAGTTCCTGCACCTTGTCCGGGTGCATGGCGGTCAGATCGTTCGCTTCGCCGATGTCGTCCTTAAGATTGAACAGCTTGGGAGTCGCGACCCCGTCGATGCGGTTCGCGCAGAGTTTCCAGTCTCCTTTGCGGATCGCCCATTGGTCGCCGAATCGCCAGTACAGGGTTTCGTGCGGTCGACCGGCGTTCTTTCCTGTCAGGTAAGGCATGAGGTCGACGCCGTCGAGCTGCCAATTGGCGTCGATCTCGCCACCGGCCGCCGCCACGGCCGTCGGGAGGACGTCCAGGTTTAGGATTGGGTAGTCGAACGTACTACCGGGTTCGATTTGGCCTTTCCACTGCATGCAGTGCGGCACCCGCGTGCCGCCTTCGAGCGTTGTCGCCTTGAACCCGCGGAGCGGCCCGTTCTGCGACGTGGTTGATGGAGTCGGCCCGCCGTTATCGCTGAAGAACACGATGAGCGTGTTTTCTTCTTGCCCCATCTTTTTCACCTGGTCGAGTACGGCTCCGACCGCGTCATCCATGGCCGACATCATGGCCGCGAACGTTCTCCGCTTCGTTTCCTCGATCTGCGGGAACCGATCGAGATACTTTTGCGGCGCCTGCAGCGGTGCGTGCTGGGCATTGAACGGCAAGTACAAGAAAAACGGCTTGTCGTTCTGTTGGCCGATCCAATCCACGGCACGTGCGGCGTAAGCGTCGGTCGTGTAGAACGAATCGTCCTTGATCGGCGTCACCTCGGGCGACTTGCGGGTGTCGATGAAATTCGGCGGGTTGAAGAAAGGAGTGTTTGCAACCGTGCCGTAGAACTCATCAAAGCCGCGCGCCGTGGCGATGAACTTCGGTCCGCCGCCAAGATGCCATTTTCCCACGCACAATGTGGCGTATCCCAATTGTTTCATTCGATCAGCGATCGTCTTTTCTTCGAGGGGCAGCCCGAACCCTCGTTTTGTCCCCGCCGCTCCACCTTCGTTGAATTCGTGGCCGAACCGAGTGGGATAGCGGCCCGTCATCAGCCCGGCCCGACACGGGCTGCAGTAGGTCGCCGCGTTGTACGCTTGAGTAAACCGGACGCCGTTCCTGGCGATCGAATCGATGTTTGGCGTGGGGATCTCTTTGTTCCCCTGGAACCCATACTCGCCATATCCGACGTCGTCCGACAAAAAGATGATGACGTTCGGTTGTTTCGGTTTGTCGGCGGCGTCAGCAGATTGCGGAACCACGAGAGCGACGATGATCAAAAGAATGTATCGATGCATGCTGACTCTCCAGACTTGGGGTTCGCTTTCCATCTTCCGTGCGCCACGACAGAGACGAACTCGGCTCTGTCATGTTCCTCTTCATTCTGCGTCGGCGGCCGTGCACTGTCCATCATCGCCGGCTCAAAACGTACAATGGCCTTCAGCAGGAACCGACAACAAGCCTGCTGAAGGACGACGACGCGTGCATTTCATGGCGGCGTTCCGTCGAACATTACACGGTTGAAGATTGGCAAGGAAAATCGGAGGCAACCCCAGTCGGAAGTTGATTCCAGGGAATGCTCATCACGGAGAACGAGGCTTTTTTTCGGAAAGGAGAAACGTCAACAGGTCCAGGAACTCGCCGTCGGTGAAGTGTTTTTCCAATCCGTCGGGCATGATGCTGCGGGGTTGAGTCGAGCGCTGTTCGACGTCGGATTTGGGAATGACGTGCCGTGCTCCCTTTTCGTCGCCGAGTGTCAGCGTCGTTTGGTCTTCCGCGACCTTCACGCCGGTAATGACCAGGCCGCTGGTGAGCGCGACCGTGACGCTCTCGTAACCGGCGGCGACGGAACGGCTCGGGTCGAGGATCGATTCGATGATGTGGATGCGCGCGAACCGCTCGCCGATGCCCGTCAGCTCGGGCCCGGCGTTCTCCCCTTTGTCGCCGATGCGATGGCACTTCGCGCACAGCGACTTCTCGGCATTCAGGAACAGTTCGCGCCCCTTGGCGACGTCGCCATTATTCTTCAGGGCAAACTGAACGAGCCGCTCTTGCTCGGCCGAAGAGCTGAGCGGCCGGAACCGGACGTGAAACCTTGCCGGCTTTCCCGCGTCCAACTGCACGACCACTCGGTTCATGCCGGTTGGCAGTTCCGTCTCGAACCGCTCGGAATCGGGCTGAAATGTGCCCTCCTTTTCGCGGCGAAAAACAGTGCGGCCATTCACATCGATCTGAATCGGCCGGTTGCTGGACGCGAGGAATTGCGCGCGGATCGGCCCGGCGATCGTGACGTCGGAGATCGCCAGCCAAACGGACCCGGCGAAATTCGGCGCGCTAGCATCGAGATCGAGTTGCGATTCAATCCCGCTGGCCAGCACTGCGCGGGCGCCAGCGGGAAGCGTGTCCGGTGAATCCTGTTTGGCGAGCGTCTCCGCGGCGGCTGCTGCCGGGAATGGTCCCCACACGTGCCACCGCACAAGTGCGCCCGTTCCGCCTTGCACCTTCGCCACCATTCGAGCCAACTCTTGCCGACGGAGCGAATCGGCCGGCTCGCGAATTTCCCAGTTCGAGAGCGCACGCACGACCGCTGCCAAAACGTCGGCCGAGCGATTGCTCGACGCGACTGCGGCCAGCGCTTCCGCGTGCGCCGCAGTCCCGAATTCCGCGAGATAGTCGATGGCCGCCAACCGCGACTCTGGATGAATGAGGGCCGCACTGGCGGAGTCGACTGCGGCCGGCTCGCGCAGCGCGCGCAGCGAATCGAGGCTGGCGCTGCAGACCGCTGCGTCGGCGTCGTGAGTCAGCGATAACAGCAGCGCAACCGAGTCTTTCACGTCGAGCGCCCCGGCGGCGACAGCCGCCGCGCGGCGGACGCGAACGTCGCCATCCTTGAGGAAGTCGGGAACCCGCCCCGCCGCTTCGGTGAGGCGCAGGCTGGTCGACGCCTTGAGCGCCGCTTCGCGGACGTTGGCATCGGCGGAATCCAGCTTTCGCAGCAGCAACTGGCGGCTATCAACTTTCGGACGTTTCCCGAGTTCGAGCAGCAGCTCGACGAGCAGCGGTCCTTCGTCGACCTGGTCGGCCAGTCCCGTCAGCCGCTGCTGGCTGGTTTCATCAAGTCCGGCGATCAGCATCGACAGCGCGTTTTGCCGATTGCCGAGAGCATGATCGCGCGTGCGGACGACGTCTTCCAAAAGGTCGCGTGTTTCCTGGATGGGCGCTTTCGCCAGCGAATCGAGAATGGCCTTCACGTGGTCGGCGGCACGATCTTCTTGCAGCCAATGGCCCAGCGTGGCGACGCGAACGGGGACCTGTTCCCGCTGCATTCGCAGCAGAATCGCCGTGCGAACGTCGCGGTTCGAATCGGCGAGCGCGCAGTCGAGAACCTCTTCGATGGCCTGGGTCCGCTCCCATGCGACATCATTCGCCGGGCGCGGCGGCGCCCGGTAGCCCCAATACGTCCACGGTCCTGCCTTCTTGTAGACGCGGGCCAGGGCATCTGCGTACCGCTGGCGGCGCTCGGGATTGGTTTCCTTGCCGAGTCGATCGATCAGTCCGTCGACGATCGCCGGGTCGGCGCGGTCCGTAAGCGCCGCAAGGGCAATGCGCCAAATCGGACGGTCGTCGGATTCATCCAGCAGCGAAAGCACGGCCTGATCGTTTTCCGCGCCGCGGAGCGTTTGCATGGCGGCATGCGCGAGTGCCGCGTCGGGATTTCCCAAATGAGTGCGCAGCCACTCCGGGGCGCCGACCCATCGCAAACGTCCCAGGGCAATGATGACCTCCCGGAGCACGGGCGGATCCTGGTCGATCGCCAACTCGGACAACTGACGCGCGACCTCCGCATTGCGGGAGGGGAGATTTTTCGAATGGGGATCGAATGCCGGGTCGCACAGATCGGCAATCGCCCGGACGGCTTGCACCCGCGCGCGCGGATCGGCATCGGATTGTGCAAGGACAATGAGATCCGGAATTCGCTCGCGACCGCCGACATGAGCCAATACCCAGACACCGTGCATCCGGCCCAACGGGCCGAGGGCCTTGTCTTGCAGTGCCCGCAGCACGGCCTGTAACCCTTCTCGACCGTTGCGCTCGAGTGCTACCTGAGCGGCGACGCGGGCAAGGTGACTCGGCGAGTCCAATTCCGCGACTGTAGATTGAGCAGCGGTGTTCGTCGTTGGAATCGGTGGCTTCGCAGCGCCGCCAGTTCCGACGTATGAGATACGGTACAGTCGCCCGCGGCCGCGTTTGGGACGCTGGCCGTCGCCCCAATCGGAGATGACGAGTGATCCGTCATGATCGACGATCACGTCGGTCGGCCGGAAGCCGTATGGATCGTTGGACGCACCGGCCGCGAATTCAATTTCCTTCATCGGGGCAAAGCTGCTGCCGGACGGCCGGCGTTCGTACCGCACGACGGAGCGGCCCCATTCGCAAAAGAACAAGTTGCCGCGAAACTCCGGAGGGAACGCGGTCTCCAGGTAGCAGGCGCCGCCGGCCGACGAGCCACGTCCGAGGTCCGCTAGAGGGGGCAGCGCATCTTGAGGCCGTTCGTAGTATTTGTAGGGATAGCCATGGTCCGCGCCAAAAAAACTATCGCACACGCGGATCATGTAATCTCCGCCGTCGTTCTCGTTGTCGCGGACGAAGACATTCAGCTCCTCGTCGAGCGCAACGTCGTAAATGTTCCGCAGGCCGGTCGCGAAGACGTGCAGGTCGCGGCCGTCGGGCCGGCATCGTAGAATGCCGCCGCCGTGCAGCACGAGACGATTCCCCTCCGGTCGCGGGACATCCACCCCGTGATCGCCCATCGCCAGGTACAGCCAGCCGTCATGCCCCGCGACGACGCCGTTGGCGCAATGCAGTCGAGGCGGGTTCTCTTCGGGCGGCAACCCTAAGCCGGAAAGCAGGTCGCGACGCTCGTCGGCGATTCCGTCGCCGTTCGTGTCGACGACCGCCGTGAGCAGCGGAGCATGCATCGCAAACACAGTGCCGGCATGATAGGCGAGACCCTGAATCGAGTTGAACCCGCCGGCAACGACGGTCGACTTGTCGGCGTACCCGTCGCCGTCAGTGTCTTCCACGAGACGAATCTCGTCGCGCCGCACAATTTCCGTCCCCAGTCCCGACATGTAATCGTACGCGACGAAAACGGAACCGGGCCGCGGGCCCAACGCGATGACCGACGGATACTCCACCAAGGGATCGCAGGCGAACAGCGTCGCCTTGAATCCCGGTGGGACGACCAGCGGCGGAAAGCGGCTTTCCGTTTGCGGGCCTGTCGCCGGCGCGTCGCCGGACGATGCGTTTGTCAACCCGCCAGCCAGCAGCAGTACGAGCGACGCGGGGAAAAGACCGCGCAAGCGTGGACTGCCGAGTTGTCGTGTCGCCAGCATAAGAATCTTACTCTTTGCTCCGCGCTCCGCGTTCCGAGTTCCGCACTGCACTAATCCGCAAACTGAACACTGAAAACTGAAATCGAACCAGCCGGCTTACGCCAGGCCGCTCGCCATCATTTCGCGTTCCGAACTGAACACTGAAAACTGAACACTGAAAACTGTTAGTTCACTTTTCGTCCGCCGGTTTCGCGGCGACTTCTTTAATGAACGCCAGCGACTTGTCGATGACTTCCTGGTTGATCCCCATGTGCCCCATTTTGGGATAGCGATGGAACGTGTGCTGCGCGCCCGTTTTTTGCAGCACGTCGACCATGGCCAGCGCGTTGCCGATTGGCACGGATGTATCGTTATCGGAATGCATAATCAGCAAGGGCTTCGAGTTCTTCGTTACATGCTTTGTGGGCGAAGCCTGCGCGCGAGCGGCGTCGGCGGCGACGTCCGGCGGAGTCCACAACGCGCCCCAATCGAGCGTCGTCAAGTCGTAGGCCGCCGCGACGCTGATCGCCGCTTTGAAGTCGTTGCTGGACTTCTCCCAACCTCCCGTGCGCGGATAATCACCGTCGCCCAGCGTGGCCGCCAACGACACCATGTGCCCCCCGGACGATTGGCCGATCAGGAAAATTCGCGTGGTATCGACGTAGAGCTCCTGGGCGTGGGCATGCACGTAGCGGATGGCGCATTGAAAATCCTGATA
>JBBDVZ010000182.1:0-6838 GCA_040903115.1 Planctomycetaceae bacterium | reverse complement strand
TGGAGCGGAAGGGATTCGAACCCTCGACCTCTGCATTGCGAACGCAGCGCTCTCCCAATTGAGCTACCGCCCCGGATCGCTGAGACTCTCCGGCCGCTTCATTCCATTGACGGGAATGCCAGAGAGGCCGGAATTCGGCGATATTCTATGAGAACCGCCCATCGAAGGAAAGCGTAGCCTCGCCGCGGGATGTGACTTGCGAACGCCAGCGAAGAGAGTAACGGCACGCTGAGCGAGCGCCTCCAAGAGGGCCGAGCGACGGATTTCGAGCCACCATCCGTATGACCAGTTTGTAACGGTGCACTTAAGGGGCCGACTGCCACCATCGGGCGACACGATCCTTGACACGCCTCCCAAAGAGCATCAAAATCATCGTGGATACCTATCTCTAATCATAGTCGAGATTAGCGCCATTTTTGGCGCTGCGGGCGATTTATCAATCCCATTGGCATCTGTCGCGCTGCACGGTTGCGGACCCGTGTGATTCGCGCGCAGGAAACGACGTAGTTCGAGCAAATTCAGCGAGAGAACCGAATGGCTGCCGACTGGCTGCACCGACTTGTTGACGACGGAATTATCAGCTCTGAACAGCTCGCTGAAGCCGAGGAGATGGCCGCTAACCTGGGCATTAAGCCCGAGGACGCGCTGATCAAGCAGGGCTACGTTGCGTCGTCGGTGATAGGACGAGCGCTCGCGGAGGCTTACGGATACGATTATCTCGATTTGGAGGAGCAGGAGATTCTGCCCACCGTGATCGAGATGGTTCCCGAGTCGGTGGCACGCGAGAACATCGTAATTCCGCTGTCGCTGGAAGATGAGGCCTTGGTGGTCGCCGTTTGCGATCCGATGGCCCTTGATGTCCTCGACAAGCTGCGGTTCATTCTCAACCGCGACATCCGGGTGGCCATCGCGTCGCGCGAATCGATTCAGACGGCCATCAACCGCCATTACGGTCAAACCGAGACCGAATCGGTCGACTCGATGCTGCAGGAATTCACCGAAACTGCCATCGACTTCACCGAAACCGAGATGCAGGCGGCCCTCGACGCCGAGGTTGACGAGAGCGCACCCGTCATCAAGCTGGTGAATCTGATCATCAGCGAAGCGGTCAACATGCGGGCCAGCGACATTCACGTCGAGCCCTTCGAAGACCGGGTCCGTATCCGCTACCGTATCGACGGGCAGTTGGTGGAACGCGACAGTCCGCCACGGCGACTGTTGGGGGCCATCGTCTCGCGTATCAAAATCATGGCGTCTATGGATATTGCCGAAAAGCGACGCCCCCAGGACGGACGGATCAAAACCCGAGCCGGCGGACGCGAATTTGACCTCCGGGTCAGTATCCTCCCCACCAACCATGGGCAAGCCGTCGTTTTGCGTATCCTCGACCGCGAAAACATCAAAATCGGCATCCGCAACCTTGGGTTCAGCGAGGAGAACTACCGGGTCTTTCAGAACATCATTCGGCGACCTAACGGCATCTTCCTGGTCACCGGCCCGACGGGCAGCGGAAAGACTACAACTCTGTATAGTGCCCTGGGAGAACTGAACCGACCTGATCGGAAGATCATTACAGCCGAAGACCCGGTCGAGTACATCTTGCCTGGCATCAACCAGGTCGAGGTCCGCTCGAGCATTGGACTGACGTTTTCGCGGATCATCCGGTCGATGCTGCGGCAAGCGCCGAATGTGATCCTGGTCGGAGAGATCCGCGATGTCGAGACCGCCGACATGGCAATTCAGGCTTCTTTGACAGGACACTTGGTTTTCAGTACGCTACATACGAACGATGCGCCCGGTTCTATTACACGTCTGATTGACATGGGAGTGCAGCCTTTCCTGGTCGCATCGAGTGTAATGGCGGTCATGGCTCAACGATTGGTCCGCCTCGCATGCACCAAGTGCCGCGAGCAGTACGACCCCGACCACACGGAGCTCGAGCACTTCAATATCTCCGAAGAGGACGCCGGATCCGCGACGTTCATGAAGGGAAAGGGGTGCAATTACTGTCAGCACACGGGCTATCGCGGCCGCAAGGCGGTCTTCGAGTTGATGACCATGAACTCCACGCTTCGGGAGATGACGTTTCGCAGCGAACCGACACAAAACATCCGGCGGCAAGCGAGACTTTTCGGAATGAAGACGCTGGTCGACGACGCGAAAGACAAAGCCATGGAAGGGGTTACGACACTGGCAGAGGTCTATCGGCTAGAGAAGAGCGGCGATTAGAGTCTTGGGTGAGTGTGCGAATCGCAATTCGTTATTCGATCGATCGCCCGAGATGGTCGGCGCGCCGTACAAAATAAGTAAGAAGTCCATGGCGCCAATTTAGCCAAGTAGGAAAACCAGGGGATCTGCGCCGGAGACGCTGAGAGCTTGGTGTCCTTCGAAGATCTTGGTGATGGCGCCCGCAGGCTCGTATCAAAGTCGGTGGTGACTGAATTGAGTAGCTCACCTTTCCAGAAGAGACTTGGCGACCTTCCCGGGGGGGGCGACCGAACGCTGTGGGGCGAGTGCGACGGTCGTCAGGGCGAAAAGATGCGCATTTTTTGTGTTACGAAAGTCGGCCAGCAATAATGTCTTGCCGGGCACGACATTTATTGCTTCACCAGCCAGCGGCGATAGTTTGGGGTGAAAATCAACCTCGCCAACTTGTTAGCCGCGTACTCCCAATACGCCGAAAACTTTCTTGTTAAACGGGGTTGGTAACGAGCAGCCGAATGCCGTCGCTCCAAATCGATAAACTGCTGGAAACTGTGGTCCGCGAGGGCGCCAGCGATCTGCATATCACAACCGGTCAGCCGCCCGTGGTGAGGCTTCACGGGCGAATGATCAAGCTCGATACCAAGGTGCTGGATGCGGAAGACACCGTCGGCCTGATGAAAAGCATCACGCCCGAACGGAACCAGCAAGAGCTGCAAGAAGTCGGTGGAACGGACTTCGGTTTCGCATACGGCAAGAAGGCCCGGTTTCGGGTGGCTGTCTTCAAGCAACGGGGCCACGTTGCGTTGGCACTGCGGCGAATTCCGAATGAGTTTATGACGCTCGAGCAGATCGGTCTGCCGCCCGTCATTCGCGACTTGATCTGCCGTCCCCGCGGATTGTTTTTGGTGACCGGGCCGACGGGCAGCGGCAAGACGACAACCCTGGCCAGCATGATCAACTGGATGAACCACAACCTCGATCATCACATCATCACGGTCGAGGACCCAATCGAATATTACCACGAGCACAACACGGCGACGATCAACCAGCGCGAAGTCGGCGTCGACGTGCCCACGTTTCCCGAAGCATTGCGGCGAGCCCTGCGAATGGACCCGGACGTGATCCTGGTGGGGGAGATGCGAGACCTCGATACGATCCAATCGGCCATTACCGCCGCCGAAACCGGCCACATCGTGTTCGGCACGTTGCACACGACGGGTGCGCAAGGCACGGTCGACCGAATCATCGACGTTTTTCCCACCAGCCAACAGGAACAGATTCGCACGCAGTTGTCGACGTCGATCATCGCTATTCTCAGCCAGGCGCTCCTGCCGCGAAAGCCGAAGGGGCTGGTGGCTGCCTACGAGTTGCTGGTGGTCACGCCGGCCATTTCGAACCTGATTCGCGAAGCCAAAACTTACCGCATCAACTCGTCGATTCAGACGGGGCGAAAGTACGGCATGCAGTTGCTCGACGATTCGTTGTTCAATCTCTGGAAGAACGACCTCGTCGAGGAGACCGACTTGCTGATGAAGTCGAACAACCCGGGCGAGCTCAAAGCCCGCATCGAACGGGCCAAGCGCGGACTGCTGGACGACGAAGAACCCGACGAAGAATTCGAAGACGAATGACTTGAAGAAGCCCGGCTTCATCGAATACTCGGGCTGCTGAACCGGCTTCAGTTGCAACGCCAACGGCAACCAGAAAGCACAAACAATGGCGCAACGGCGTTTGGGACAAATTCTGGTCGATCTCGGCTACTTGTCCGAAGACCAGCTCTGGGACATTTTGGAAGAGCAGAAACAAAGTCCCGGCGAGGTCATCGGCCAGGTGGCGATCCGGATGGGCCTGGTGACCGACGCCCAGGTGACCGAAGCCCTCGCCGAACAGTGGGGCATGCCGGTCATCAACCTTTCTGAAACCAATATCCCGCCCAAGGTGCTGGAGTTGGTGCCCGAGACGATGGCAGAGATCTATAAGATCATGCCCATCTCGCTCAAGGAAGACGTGCTGACAGTCGCCATGGCCGACCCGCAAAACGTCGCGGCCCTCGACGACCTGCGCAACTTTCTGGGTTACGACGTGCGGGGCGCCGTTTCGAATCTACAAGACGTCGAGCAGGCCATCGCCCGCCATTATGCCGACAAGGAAGATAGCATCGAACAGGTGCTCGGCGCGCTGTCGGGCGGCGACGAAGAGAACTTGGATGACGTGCCTTTCGACCTGGCTTCGGTCGAAGAGCTGGCCGAGGCGGCCCCCATTCGCAAGCTGCTGAACATGGTGCTGCTGTTGGCGATCAAGGACCAGGCCAGCGACATTCATTTCGAACCGTTCGAGGACGAATTCAAAATCCGCGTCCGTGCCGACGGCATCTTGTACGAAATGGTGCCTCCGCCGCGCCACCTCGCGAACGCCATCACCACGCGCATCAAGGTCATGTCGGAGCTGGACATTGCCGAGCGGCGACTTCCCCAGGACGGGCGCATCGAACTTAACGTCGGGGGCAACCCCGTCGACTTGCGCGTGAGCGTGCTGCCCACTATGTTCGGCGAGTCGGTCGTTTTGCGGATCCTCGACCGCACCGTGGTCCAGCTCGACTTGAACAAAATCGGCATGGACTCGGTCACGCTCGATCGGTTCCGCCGGCTGATTCAGAACCCCAACGGCATCATTCTCGTCACCGGTCCCACCGGCAGCGGCAAGACGACGACGCTGTATTCGGCCCTCAACGAGCTCAACGACATCGAAACCAAGATCATCACCACCGAGGACCCCATCGAGTACGACATCGAAGGGCTGATCCAGGTCCCCGTGAATCCCGACATCGACGTGACGTTCGCCAACGTGCTGCGGGCGATATTGCGGCACGATCCGGACAAGATCCTCGTCGGCGAAATTCGCGATTACGAGACCGCCGAAATCGCCATTCAAAGCGCGCTCACCGGGCACCTGGTTTTCAGCACGCTGCACACCAACGACGCCCCGACGGCCATCACGCGGTTGCGCGACATGGGCATTCCGGCGTTCTTGATCACCGCCACTCTCGAAGCGATTTTGGCGCAGCGGCTGGTCCGCAAGATTTGCACCGAGTGCCGCACCGAGTTTGAACCCAGCGACGAGCTGCTGATGGAGCTTCAGCTCCCCATCGAGCAGGCGAGGCAATACAACTTTTACTACGGCAAAGGCTGCGGGCGCTGCAACAACACGGGTTACAAGGGCCGCACCGGCATCTACGAGCTGATCGCGGTGACCGACGAAATCCGCGACATGATTACCTCCGACGCCTCGATCGACGACATCCGCAACTTCGCCCGCACGCAGGGCATGACCACCCTGCGCGAGGCGGGGTTGAAGCTGATCTTCGACGGCGTCACCACCATCGATGAAGTGGTCCGAGAAACCGTGATGGAGGACGTTGAATAGGCGAGCGGCCGGCGTCAGCCGGCTGGTGAGTGAATCGAACGGGGCCGGTCAGCCGGCCGGTAATTACTGACGGAGACGCCCGATGCCGACCTATCAATATGAGGCGATGGACAACACGGGGCTCGAGATCAAGGAAACGATCGACGCCTCCTCCGAAGCCGAAGCGCAGCAGCTCATCCGCGAAAAAGGCTTCTTCGTCACCAAAATCCAGGAGCGCGACCGGCAGAAAAAAAAGAAGGCCGATGCCGCCGCCGCGAAAAAAAAACGAACCGGCGGCCGCAAGGGACGCACGTTCGCCATCGGCGGCGTGAGGCCGAAGCAGCTCACCACGTTCACGCGGCAACTTTCGACGCTGCAGGACGCCGGACTGCCGATCCTCCGCAGCCTGCGAATTCTCGAAGGGCAATCGAAGCCCGGCCCGCTCAAAAACTCGCTGATGAGCGTCATCGAAGACATTGAATCCGGCAGCACGCTTTCGGAAGCGATGGCGCGGCAGCCCAAGGCCTTCGACAACCTCTACGTCAACATGGTGAAGGCGGGCGAAGCCGGCGGCGCGCTGGAAGTCATTCTCCAGCGCCTCGCCGAATTCAAGGAACGCGCCCAAAGCCTGAAGCGCAAAGTGCAGGGGGCGATGATTTACCCGGTCGCGGTGATCTCGGTCGCGGTTGGCATCGTCACCTTCATTATGATGTCCATCATTCCGAAGTTTAAGGCGATCTTCGCCGACTTCGACACCACGCTCCCGGCGATCACCGTCATGCTCATCGACATCAGCGACTGGGTCTCCAACTACTTCTATCTCATTCCCGCCATACCGTTCGGTTTTTGGTTGCTGGTCAAGATCATCAAAAAGAACAAAACGGGGGCGTACATCGTCGACAAGTTGTCTCTGAAGATACCCCTGCTAGGCAAAATTCTCGAGAAGTCGGTGGTCGCGCGCACCTGCCGCACCCTGGGCACCCTCATCGCCTCCGGCGTTCCCATTCTCGAAGCGTTGATTATTGCGCGCGACACCGCGGGCAACGCCGTCTTCAGCCGCGCCTTCGACAACATCTACACCGCCATCCGCGAGGGCGAATCGATGGCCGTGCCGCTTAAAGAAGCGCGCATCGTCGACGACATGGTGGTGAACATGGTCGACGTGGGCGAAGAGACGGGCGCGCTCGACAACATGCTTTACAAAGTCGCCGACGTGTACGACGAAGAAGTC
>JBBDVZ010000181.1:0-6857 GCA_040903115.1 Planctomycetaceae bacterium | reverse complement strand
TTCCCGCTCCAACAGCAAGGTGCTGACCATGCCCGAGGGGGTCGCATCGGCGGCCGCCTGCATCGCCTCGCCACGCCGCTGCACGACGCGCAGCCCGTCTTCGAACGACAGCGCGCCGGCGAAAACCAACGCCGTATACTCGCCCAGGCTCAGCCCGGCAGTCATTTCACACGCCAGCAGCACGTCGGGCGAGTCGGCCCGCAGCATCTCGAGAGCAGCCAGGCTGGTGACAAAGATGGCGGGCTGGCTGATGACCGTCGTATCAAGCTCCGCGGTCGGCCCCTCGAAGCAAAGTTTCGCGAGGTCGTATCCCAAAATCTCTTCGGCCGTGTCGTAGAGCGCCCGCGCCGCCGGATACTTTGCGGCCAGCGTCTTGCCCATGCCGACGTGCTGCGCTCCTTGCCCCGGAAACAGAAACGCAATCTTGCTCACCGATGACTCCGTAAACGTGCCGCAGCACAACTCGCATTGCAGTTTCGGCCGAAGTGCAAAATGCCGACAACCGAGTGCGCGAACTGAAGTTTACCTCAAGCCGCGGAAGCTCGCAATTGCCGCGTAGGTAATGCAGCTTGCCGGATGAGTCTCTTGCTGACCTCAAAGGATCTTAAAATACGATGTCCGAATTACTCTCATCGTTCGGAGCGTACTA
Organism: Planctomycetaceae bacterium; assembly: GCA_040903115.1. Lineage (GTDB taxonomy): Bacteria > Planctomycetota > Planctomycetia > Planctomycetales > Planctomycetaceae > JBBDVZ01. Next base: position 6,208 of record JBBDVZ010000181.1, on the reverse strand, counting down.
CATTGCGACACCCCACCAAACTCGGTACGTTACCACTGGTTGATGCGTTCCTCGGCCGCTCAGGGGTGTGGCCATGTTGACGATCCCAGGACGCGAGTCGCGTTTTTGTGACGGCATCTCTCGGCGCAGTTGGCTGAAGATTGGCGGCCTCGCGCTGGGCGGGCTTGCGCTGCCGGATATTCTGCGGGCCGAATCGGCGACCGCGACTCCGACACGGGGCCGGGCCAAAGGCATCATCATGGTGCTGTTGCCCGGCGGTCCGTCGCACCTCGATATGTACGACCTCAAGCCGGACGCTCCGGCCGAGATCCGCGGCGAGTTTCAGCCGATTGCCACGAACGTGCCGGGCGTCGACATCTGCGAGCTGCTGCCGCGATTGGCCGCCAGGGCTGACAAGCTGACGTTGATTCGCTCGCTCGTCGGTTTTCGTAACGATCACAACACGCATTGGTGCTCGACCGGCTGGGAGTCGCATCCGCCAATGCCTTCCTCGGAAGTCGTGGCCGGATATCCGCCCGGGGACTGGCCCTCGATGGGATCGGTGCTCTCCAGGCAATTCGGAGCGCGGGTGCCCGGAGTGCCGCCGGCCATCGATCTGACCCCGGTTGACCCTGATGCCCGGTTCATTCTCCGCACACCGCCGACGCAACCCGGCTACCTGGGCGCCGCCCACGCCGGCTTCGAGGTGCAAAGGGTCGATCGGCGCAACATCGTGCTGCGCGGCGTCAGCCTCAGTCGCCTTGCCGACCGCCGCGCTCTGTTGAGCAGCTTCGACGGTTTCCGCCGACAGGCGGATCGCGCAGGACTCACGGATGGAATCGACGAGTTCGAGCGGCAAGCCATCGAGGTCATCACCTCACGCCGGCTGGCCGAGGCGCTCGATCTCAGCCGCGAGGACGCCGCCGCGCGCAGCCGTTATGGATTGGACCGCGCCTATCCGCACGAGCGCGAGGGCAGGACGCTGCTGGACCAGTTTCTCTTGGCGCGCCGGGCCATTGAAGCCGGCGCGCGCTGCGTGACGCTGGCCTTCAGCCGCTGGCCATTCGGACGCATGCTTCAGGGGGACTACAACTGGGACTGGCACAAGGACAACTTCGGCGAAGCGCGAGCCACGCTCCCTCTGTTCGACCTTGGGCTGTCGGCATTGATCGACGATCTGGATGATCGCGGGCTATTGAAAGAAATCGCGGTCGTCGTTTGGGGTGAGTTCGGGCGCACGCCGAAAATCAACAAAGACGCCGGCCGCGACCATTGGCCGAACGTCGCGGGCGCGCTGTTGGCCGGAGGTGGCATGCGTTGCGGACAGGTGGTCGGCTCGACCACTCGCTGGGGCGACGAGCCGTTGACGCGACCGGTTCATTTCCGTGAAGTCTTCGCCACGCTGTACCATCAGTTGGGAATTGATGTCGCGACGACTCAATTCACCGACCTGTCAGGCCGCCCGCAATACCTTGTCGGCGAGCACCGACCGTTGCCGGAACTGATTGGCTAGCACGTTACCGTGTTACAGGCGTTTTCGCTTGAACCAGCTTGCTGGTGACCTCGTTGTTACAGCGGCCCGTTTGTTCGAGGTCTCGGAGGTTGGCGAGCGTTGTATCCGCAATCGCCTGCAATGCCTCGCGCGTAAAGAACCCCTGGTGCGCGGTTACCAAGACGTTGGGGAACGTGAGCAGGCGGGCCAGGACGTCGTCGGAGATCATCTGCTGAGAGAGGTCCTCGAAAAAGTAATCGGCCTCTTCCTCGTAGACGTCGATCGCCACCGAGCCGATCCGGCCGCTCTTGAGTCCTTCGATGACCGCCTTCGTGTCGATGACCGCTCCGCGGCTGGTGTTGACGAGCATGGCTCCCATTTTCATCTGTGCGATCGTCGTCGCATTGATCAGGTAACGCGTCTCGGGAGTCAACGGGCAATGCAGCGTGACGATGTCGGATTCATTCAGCAGTTGCTCGACGGAGACGTACGTCAGGCCCAGCTTGTCGCACTCGGCGTTCGGATACAGGTCGTTTCCCAGCAGCCGACAACCAAAGCTCGACATGATCCGGGCAACAAGGACCCCAATTTGGCCGGTCCCCACAACGCCGACCGTTTTGCCATGCAGGTCGAAACCCAGCAAACCATCCAGCGCGAAATTGCCTTCGCGCACACGGTTGAAGGCCCGATGAATCTTTCGGTTGAGCGTCAGAATCAGGCCGACCGTATGCTCGGCGACGGCAAACGGCGAGTAAGCCGGGACGCGGACGACTTTGATGCCGAGCCGCGCCGCTGCGGGCAGATCCACGTTATTGAACCCTGCAGAACGTAATGCGACAATCGTCGTTCCACCGGCAGCCAACTGCTGTAGAACGCCGAAATCGAGGCGGTCGTTCACAAACACGCAGATCGCTGGAAACCCGGCTGCCAGTCCGCACGTTTCGGCGGTCAGCCGAGGCTCGAAGAACGTCAGCTCGTGGCCGAAGCCGCTGTTCGATCGTGTCAAAAAGGCACGGTCGTATGGCTTTGTACTGAATACGGCAACCCGCATGAACGTCTCCCGTCCGCACGAGAACGTTTCAGAGAGCACGACCGCTTTGTTTGCTACGTCACAGCGACTTCGGCCAGTTCGGTGACGATCTGGCGATTGACGCGGCGGTCTTTGAAGGTGGTCGCCACGCGCAGCGCGTTGGTGATCGACCGGGCGTCGCTCGAGCCGTGGCAGATGATGCAGATGCCGTCGATGCCCAAGAGCGGCGCGCCGCCCGATTCGTTGTGCTGGTACCGCTTCGCGATGGCGCTGAATGCCGCCTTCGCGCGGTCGCGCTCGCTTTGCAGGTGCCCCAAGACTTCGCGGGCGACCGCCTGCATCATGAAATCAGCCATGCCTTCGCTGACTTTCAAGACCACGTTGCCGACAAAGCCTTCGCAGACGATCACGTCGGCTTCGCCCTGGTACAGGCCGCGTCCCTCGACGTTGCCGACGTAACAATCTTTGAGCGAACTCTCGGAGAGAAACTGATGCGTCTCGCGATACAGATCGTTGCCTTTGCCGTCCTCGCTGCCGATGTTCATCAGCCCGACGCGAGGATCCGCGATGCCGAGCATTTCTCGGGCGTAGATCGAGCCCATCACGCCATACTGATAGAGGTGCTCGGGACGAGCGGCCGGGTTGGCGCCCACGTCGATCAGCACCGACTGTCCCTTCAGCGTCGGCAGTGCGACCGCGATGCCCGGGCGCTTCACACCCTTCAGAAACAGCCGCGTCCATAGTCCGGCGGCAACCACGGCGCCCGTATTGCCCGCGCTCACGACGGCGTCAACTTTCTGCCCGGCCATCAATTGCCAGCAGACCGCGATCGAGCTTTTCGGCTTCTTGCGCAGAGCATCGGTCGGCTTTTCGTCCATGCCGACAAAGCCTTCGGCCGGATGGATGGTGAGCCTTCCACCCTTGTAACCGGACTGTGCGACGGCGATGTCGAGCGGGGGAGTGTCGCCGACGAGGATGACTTCCAAGTTGGGATTGGCTTCGAGGGCAACAATGGCTCCCTCAATGTTCGGGCCGGGCGCGAAATCGCCCCCCATCGCGTCGAGCGCAATCCGCATGAAGTGTTATTCCTCGGTTTCGACGACCGTTCGCCCCTGGTAGAAGCCGCAGTTCGGACACACAGTATGACTGGGGGCGGGAGTTCCACACTGGGGGCAATAAGCAAGTTGCATCGGCTTGATCGCGTTGTGGCTGCGCCGCTTCCGTCCTCGTGACCTGGAATGTCTTCGTTTTGGAACCGCCATCGCAGTAAAATCCTCTTCCTGTGTCGTCCTGGAAACATCATCGTGCGGCGCGTACAGCTTGCGCTGGACCGAACTCGTGAGCGATCATGGTACGAAATGCTCGAAACCGCTGTCAAGGACGCTGAAAACGGGCCTCACACTGGGAGATCCGGCAGCAAGATCAATGGTCTATCCAAGCCGACCGCTTGCGGTCGGAGCGACGGCAAGCCGTCGGCTTGGATAGACAGCCAGCGCTGCGAGTCGTTCGACTCAGACGCCACCCTCGCCGGTTGCCGATGTCACTGCGACAGCCGCCTCGACGACTGCCGGGCGCTGAATGTCGTTCGTCGCCGGGACGCCAATCTTGACAATATCCGGTTCCGAATCGTCGGCTGCGATCTCGTCGTCGTGTTTGTGCGCATCGGTCACCCAGTACACGATGCCCACGACAACCCCCAGCGAAGCAACGGTCAAGAACATCGGCGTGAAGCCGAACTGCACGATGATCCAACCCAAAGGCTGAGCAGAGATCATCGCGCCGACTTCCGTGAACCCCAGGACAATCGTGGTGCCGCTGCCGCGGTACTCCTTGGGAAACGCGCCGGCCCCCAGCGAGACCACCGACGGAAACAAGAGCGCGTGTCCGAAAGCGTAACCGATCGCTGGGAACGCAAAATGCCAGCTCCGGGTCACCAGCGGAAGCGTGGCCAGGCCAATCACCTGCCCCGCCATGCCCAATAAGACCAGCCGGTGCCGTCCGATCGTGCGGCTCCAGCTTCGGCCCATAATTCGAAAGACGAATGCCGAAACGCAAAACGAGGCAAAGAACGCGCCGATGCCACCCATGCCGCGATGCGTGGCAAACCGGGTGAGAAAGACAGAAATCACGGTGAACGCAATTCCCATCATCATGGCCGCGAAAACCACGTTCCCGGGCCAGTAGCGAAAGATGAGCCGGTGCGCACCGGGCGTCTGCTGCGGACGTTCGTGACCTTCGCGGTACGTGAGCAGCGTGACCGCAACGAGGTAAAACAATCCCAACACCATCGCCAGACCGAAGAGAACAACGAACCGCTGCCGACCCTCGGGAACCGTGTGGAAAATCAGGTCGCCCAACTGCGTTCCCGCAATCATGCCGATGAAACCGCTCGACCCCAAGCTGCCGATGATTTCGGTTCGGCGAAAGGCGGGAACCTGGTTCTGAATGTGCACGATCGAACACGTCGTCATCGCCGCCAGACCGACGGCAAATGCCACGCGGGCGGCGTAAAGCAGCCACGAGAGCTGCGTGCCGTAAAGGAACATCAAGCAGGCGGCGACAAACAAAGCCGACCCGATGGGCCAGACGATCCGCGTCCCGCAGCGGTCGATGGTTTGCCCGATGGCCAGCCGCCCCAGCAGCGCGCCGAACATTCCGGCGCTGACAATGGCGCCGGCCACCGCTTCGCTGCCTCCGAGAAAGGCCACGAATTCCGCAAACCGAAACGTCAGCGCGTTGGCGGTCACAAGGGCCGAATTGGCCGCAAACGCGAGCCAAAATCCTCGGTTGTAGATGCTATCGCCGCTGGCGGGGTTGGCCGAGAACGCGATGTCGGTAGTCATAAAACCCAGGCGTGTGTATTCGTACCGCAAAATCCCTTGCGGCGATTGATTGTTTACCGGCGAGTTAGGGGCGGGGCTGCAAGCGGGTGGCGCATGTGCCGCACGAGCGGGGAGCACAACGATCGCCATCGGCCCGGCAGGACAGGGGAAATCATAAGCAGGTTCGTTGTTTGTGGAAAGAGGCGATCGCTCCGGCCTTTATTCCTTAAGCAACTGGCGCATGGCCTCCATCAGAACGTCTTCGACTTCGGGTGCAGTCCGTGACGGTGGGCCGGTCTCGTAGCCCCCTTGGGAATACGCAGCCTTCGTGCCGATGTAGCCGGGTCCGTAATCGCCGTATGCCGCCATTGCGACAAAGTCATCGGGGCGCATCGCCTGCGCCGCCAATTGGTATTCAATGAACAATTCGCCGGGCAAAAACAGCAGTCGCGCCTGGCCGGCGCGCAGGCAGCCAATGTTGATCGCGCGGCCTGCCTTCACGCGTCGCGCATAAGCCACGTCGCAGGCAGCACCCAGGCGATAGCGGGCGCCGGCGGCGGAATTCTTCATGAGCGCCAAGTGCGGTTCTTCATCCACGTACATGTCCCGCAACGGCAAGGTGACGGGACGGACGCTCCAACCGACATCGGCGGCGGAGACTGGAAACTTTTGGGTCGATTCCCAGGCGGCTTTCATTCCGGCGGCCAATCGCTGCGCCAGGACAGGACGAACTTCCGGCGAACCGTTGTTGTACTTCCCAGCCGCAACGTTGCCCCCTGCCCCGTTGAAATGGATGTGTGCCAGGTTCGGCTACTGCTGCTCGCGCATTTGGCGCGCGATGCCGACGAAGTCGCAACTGACGCCGCCCTGGCCGTAGTAACTCTG
>JBBDVZ010000180.1:0-6988 GCA_040903115.1 Planctomycetaceae bacterium | reverse complement strand
AAGGCACAGACTGTCCGAGGAGTGCGAAGTTGTGTGGCGGCGGTATTCATTCTGTCACCATGTTCCGATTGCAAGGTTTCCGGGATCCTCCAGCCGGCTGAGGGCGCCGGCCTCCGTCTACCATGCCAAGCGGCCAAAATAGCCGAATGTTACCCGGTTCGGGTGTCGGGGGTTCCAGGGTGCCCCGCGGAAAATCGGGTAGTGGGACAGTTTGAAATAATTGAAACGCGCCCACTCGGGGATGGCCTAATTTGAGAATTGCTGTAATTGGCGTAATTGTTCAAGAGTCATGTAGTCGGGTTCCGGCCGCGGATCCCAAAGGGTGCAATACCAATGGAGCGAGTAATGCAGCGTCTCTGATTGGTGCGAAATCCAGAAAAGTGGCCTGTAAACCGTTGTCACTAGCACACCGTAGTAAATTTCATCCGACAAATATCCCCGGATGTTTAGCCCCCAAATCGGTCCAATGCTGAGCACGTAGAACACCGGCACGATGACGAGCCACATTGCGACCGTCCGCCACCTGCTGCGTTTGTGTTCGTGTTCGCTGTCCATGACGGGATTGTACCCCGCGCATAAGAAACCCCGCCAGTCGATTAGACGGACGGGGCTTAGGTTGCACGGCGTTTAGTTCTGCTCCCGCAGCTTGGCAATCAGCCTGTCGATTCGGGCCGACTTCCGCTTCCGCTCGGCTTGCTCCATGACGGCATTGTACAGGTCGTCCATGCTCCAGAGCTTGTCGACGACGCCCGCAGCCATCGCCGGGGTCATTTTAAGCGATCCGTGAATCTTGACGAAATTGTAGGCGGCCACATGGATCGCAACCGCTGCTGCCAGATTCTCAAGCTTCTTTGAGAAGGCGTAGGTCAACCGGGTGAACCGCTTGCACCATTGACGGATGGTTCCGTTGCAGCGCTCGACATGGCTTGTGCATATCGTGGTGACGTCGGTTATGTTCTGAACCGCTATGCGCTCGGTCCCGGTCAGGGCCGGGGGAGCGTACCGTCCGCTTTCCGGGTTGCGGTACTGCTTTATCAAGATGCCGTGCTTTACCGACTGGCCGAACGAGCGGCCGATTGTCGGGATGTACGATGCCCAGCCATCCGTTGAGAGTTGCGGGCGGTCTTCGCCTTCGCTGACGGGCAGGCGCACCATTCGACGTTCCAGGTCCGCAATCATTGCGGCGGTCGTTTGATGGTTCCGCTTTCCGATGCGATAGGCTGCCAACAGCTTCGATTTCTGGTCGAGCGCCGTGAACAAGTAAATGTCGCCAATCTCCGGGTCAACAATTTCCCAACCCTGCTATTCCTTTTGCTTTTTTCGAACGAACGTCCAGATTTCGTCCAGCTCGACATGCTCCAAGTGGAGATTGCAGAGGCTGAGATCGAGGAATTCGCGGCACTGCTCGCCAAAACGAACCATGAACCGCATAACCGTGCTCTTGTGAATGCCGGTCAGGCGGACGACCGAGCGAATCGAGTTGCCTTCCGACAAGAGCTTCAAAATCGCAATCTGCTTTTCCCGCTTCAAGACGTTCGCCATTTGTTTCGCCCTTCCGGTCTGGGCGAACCGCTGTAGAATGTAGTTGTGAGGCCGACATTCTGGCGATTCGCCGTTTGTTGGTTGGCCCGGCAGTTGTTTTCAGCAATTGCCGGGTTTTCTCTTCGCGACCTTATTGTAATTACTGTAATTACGAAACACAAGGGCTTGACGGCAAGATTTTACGTCATTACTGTAAGTACATGGAAAAGAACCGACTTGGACGGCCCAGAAAGCCGGAGGGAACGACGCTTCCCGAAACGCTGCAAATTCGCCTATCGGCAGACGACAAGGCACGATTCTTTGCTGCTGCGGAGCGTGCCAATATGACTTTCAGCGAATGGATGCGAGATCGCCTAACGAAGGCCGCGCATCGCGAATCGCGACAGTCGTAGCGGAGAACAGGGGTTTCGATCCCATCCGTTGGACGGACCCCTCCGACGGCTTATAAGGCCGTTGCGCCGACCAGGACGCGGGCCGTTCTCCTTCTGTCACTAAACTGTCATTTTGTGTCACACTGACACTTCCAGGCTTGACGAACTGTCACAGAAACAGATAATGACAGTTGTGTGACAGTTTGGTTCGGGTCTTGAATGAGGCAATATTTATGCGAATTCCCCAATCGCCTCCGCCGTTCGAGGAATTGTTGAAAGAGGCCATCGGTAAGGTCGGCCTTTTCGAGTCGACCCGCGCCCCCGAAGTCGTTAGCTTCCTTCGGAAGGCTAACGATCAATACCTTCATTGGCACAAGTTTCGTTATTACCCGATGCCAGAAGGACTGACCCCAAGAGAGTGCTGGCTCGCGCTGCAGTTTACGCGAATGCCGAACTTCAGGGAGATTCCGATCGCATTCTATGACGGTGAAGCGAAGATTCGGTATTGGTCGCCTCCGCAGCATTTAGAATGGCTCCACAAAATCGACCAGCAAGCCGGAGGCGTTATCGGAACCCAATCGCGTTACTCCATTCCCGATGATCAAGAGCGATATTTGTGGAATTCGTTAATGGAGGAAGCGATTGCTTCCAGCCAATTAGAGGGGGCGAGCACGACACGAGAGGTCGCGAAGAAGATGCTTCGCCAGAAGCGGAAGCCGCGGGATCGTTCGGAAAAGATGATCCTGAACAACTATCGAGCAATACAAGAGATTCGTGATCTTAAGGGAGAGAAGCTCACCCCCAAATTGCTCTGTCAGCTTCAGGCGATCATCACGGACGGAACGCTTGATAATCCGGAGGACTGCGGCCGGCTACGCCAAGCTGGGGACCATGAAATCCGGGTGGAAGACACGCGGGACAACACAGTCCTTCATCGCCCGCCAGGCCACCACCATGTCGAATGGCGAGTAGACGAGATATGCGACTTTGCGAACGAAAAAACCAAGCCTTTCCTGCATCCCGTGCTCAAGGCAATCATGCTTCATTTCGCAATCGGCTTTGTCCATCCGTTTGTCGACGGAAATGGAAGGACGGCTAGGGCAATTTTCTATTGGTATATACTGAAAAGCGGATATTGGCTGTTCGAGTACCTACCGATTTCGCGAATCTTCCTTCATGCGCCTGTGCAGTATACAAAGGCGTTTTTGTACTCCGAGACTGACGGCGGCGACGTTACTTATTTCATCCACTACCACTTGGGCGTGGTGGAACGCGCGATATGCGATCTCTACAGCTACCTCGACAAGCAGCAACGAGAGGTGCAAGATGCGGCAAATATCCTGCGAAAATATCCGTATCTGAATCACCGCCAAACCGCGCTGCTTCATGATGCGATTCGCCATCCAGGCCGGACGTACACACTGGCGTCTCATGCCGGGTCGCACAACGTTGTCTTGACGACCGCCAGAAAAGACCTCTTTCAGCTTGAAGAAAAAGGTTTCTTGGAAAGGGCGAAGCTGGGAAGGCAATTGGTGTTCTATCCGGTGGACTCAATGGTGAAGAAAATCCGCAAAATCAAAAGCACGGATCTGCCACCGAAAGCCGCGAAGCCTGCAAAGCGCGAACCTCGCAATACGACGAAGCGGCGATCACTCTTTTAACTCGCGTGCCATTCCCGCGAATTCGCTTTTCAAACGCGCCCACTACCGAAAATCGGCTGCACATGCAGGTTTGGACGTGAGGGGGGGGTGACACTTCTATTCGGGTTTTAGAGCTTCGTGCTTCTTTCGACATTCGTGCTTCGGATTTCCTTCGGCATTCGTGCTTCGTGCTTTATTCATGGATCGCCGGCCGCTGCGAGGACCCGGATGCATAGAGCCGCCCGAAAAGGAAAAAGACAAGGGCAAACAACAGATAGCCGACTGCGACGCCGGTGGCACGGAATGCGAGCGACTTGTCCGCCGGATCGGACGTCAGAAATAGGAAGTCAACGCTGTTGCCCACCAGTTGATAGGCGTGCGTCAGCCCGACGAAGGCGAAGAGCGCCGCCACCAGCGACCACACTCCTGCGGAGAAAAACTTGCGATCGATCAAACAGGCCGCGACGGCGGCCAGCATCATGCAGGTAAAAATGTAGCCGCGTTCGATCACGATCATTCCGTGCAATAGAAAGCCGTTGACGTCCGCCGCGACGTTCTGCGTGAGCAGTTCTTGCATGGTGACCGCCTTGGCGGTCCCGCGCTCGACCGCGACAAAGGCGCCTTGCACGACCGTGAGCCCCCAAGCCGCAATCGCGGGAAACAGCCCGATCGCGACAGCCGGCGCATGATCGCGCGGCGTTGCTTGAAACGCCTGCGCGGTGATGATGATGCCGATCCACAGCACGATGGCGATTCCGGCCTCCAGCGGCACGATGCTGCTCAACAGTCCCACCGTTCCGGAGAAGCAGATCGCGGTGATGACGAGCCCGTTGAGCGACGAATAGCCGGCCCGCGCGCCGAGCGCCTTCCATCCCGGATGGCCGATGTAAATCGTCGTGGGGAAGCAACTGCCGAACAGTGCCGCAATGATCGTCCCGATGCCGTTGACGGCCAGCGACGAGCGCGTGTCGTAACGGTCGCCGGCGGCCTCTGCCGATTCGATGTTTTGCAGGCTGCCAATAACGTTGAACAGGCCCATTGGCACGATGACCGACAGAAAGCCCGCCCACTGTTCCGGCCGTTTGAGCACGTCCCAGAGTTCTTGGCCGCAATACCTGGGCAGCCACAGCCCCGCCTGTTCGAGTGATCGGGAGACGTTGTCGACGCTCATAGCGCTGCCGACCAGCCAATCGGGTCCCGTGGGCCAAAGGGCCTGCAGACCGGTCAACAGCCACGCGGCAACCGTTCCCAGCACGACGGCCACCAGTCCGCCCGGCAATCCGAAAGGGAATGGCGCATGCGCGAAAAGCGTGATAAAAATAACCGCCATCGGCAGCATTGCCACCAATGGGCGTTGAAAAATCTGGATCGCGAAAGTCATGGAAATGAACCCGATCGCAATTCCGGCGAGCGTCGAAAGAAGCGCAGCACGAGGCGTGCGGCGGCGAATCGACTCTGCCACAAACGAGCCGGCCAACTCGATCACGCCGCTCCCAAGGCAGGCCAGCAACCCCATCTGCCATGCTAGCCTGCCGCTGGTCTCGATGCTCAGCCCTTCGACGTCGTGCGCCTGTTTGTAGACCGGAAGCATGACAAAGAAGATGTAAACCAAAAGAGACGGCGTGTTGATGCCGTACGGCAAGGCGGTGACGTCGCTGCGATTTTCGCGAGCCGCCAGCCGATGCGCCTGCCACGCATAAAACACGTTGCCGGCCAGGATGCTGAGCGCGGCCCCCGGCAGAATGAATCGCAGCAACAACTCCGAGTCGGGGGCGATTCCGCACAGTCCGACCATCGCGACAATCAACAGCAATTGCACCAGGTTGTCGATCAAAAGCCCGAACAGGCCGTCGAGGTCACGCTTGACAAACAGCGGGTATTGCCGAGACATGGAGGAAAATCCGAAGCACCCGCCGCGGCGGGTCGAAGGAAATCCGAAGCACGAAGGATAACACGCCGCTCGGGCGCTGACTATGGGCCGGCCGCCGCACGATCGGTGAATACACTGCCGAAACGAGGCAAACTGGCAAAGCGCAACCGAGGTACGCCGCAAAAATGGCAAACGGGAACCGTTAATCGAATAGAGTTTCTTGATTCGCGAAGCTCGAAAGTGCAAACTCGCAGTAATTCATTCCACGGGACTCAAGCGGAGAGTCGACCATGCAAAGCGGCCAAGTTCGAGGATACGAATCCATGTCGTCGCTGGTCAAAGTCGTTACGGTGCTCATGGCGATCTATGTCCTGATGACGATTGTCTCAATCGGGTCAAGCTTGCTCCAGTTGAGCGTATTGAACCAGCTCAAGGCCGGCGTCGATGTCCCGGAGGAGATATTGCAAATGAACGACTTGAGGGAGTTCGTCATCGCGATCACTTTCATGGGTGTTTTCATCGCGCTGGCAATTTGTTTCTTGAGGTGGGTTTACCGCGCCAACCGCAATGCCCAGGCGCTGGTCCGAAGTCCCTTGACCATTTCCCCGGGCTGGTCGGTGGGATGGTATTTCGTCCCGATCATGAACCTCTTCAAGCCCTATCAGGCAGTCAAGGAGATTTGGCAGGCAAGCACGCCGGCAGTCGCCGACTGGCGAAAAGCGCCGGTCTCGCCGATCGTCGGCTTCTGGTGGACATTTTGGATCTTGGATAATATCGCCAGCCAGGCGTCCGTGCGCCTATCGTTTCGCGCGGATGACGTCTCGGAATTGATTACTTCCACTGGCGTGGATATCGGTAGTAGTGCGATAGGCATTCCGTCGGCGGTCTTAGCGTTGCTGCTGGTGCGCAATCTCCATAACATGCAAGAACAAAAGAGCGTCGAAGAACCCGTTGGCGTCGCGCACAGTTGCCCCTCGTGCGGAGAGGAATTTACGGAGGTTACGGCCGTTTGTCCCGTTTGCGGCGCGCGTTGTCTCACGTAAAGAATCGGGCAGTAAAGCTCGCGCTGCGGACAATCTCCCATGAGCTCGCATGAACACATCCTGCAGCCGCACGACCGCTGGATGCGCAGTGCCCTCGATCAGGCGCGCATTGCTTACGATGTCGGCGAAGTGCCCATTGGCGCGATTATCGTCCACCAGGAACGGATTATCGCGGAGGCATATAACCAGCGAGAGTTGCTCAAGGACCCGACGGCTCATGCGGAAATGATCGCCATCACGCAGGCGGCACAGGCGCTCGAGTCGTGGCGGCTGTTGGATTGCACGCTGTACGTGACGCTCGAGCCGTGCCCCATGTGCGCCGGCGCGATTGTTCAGGCGCGTTTGCCCACGGTCATTTACGGGGCCGCCGACCCGAAAGCGGGCGCGGTCCACACGTTGTACAACATCACCAGCGACGTCCGATTGAACCATCAGGCGATGGTCATCGGGGGAGTGCTGAAGGACGAGTGCTGCGCGATCTTGCAGGAGTTCTTCGCGGCCCAGCGTGCGCTGGGAAAGAAG
>JBBDVZ010000179.1:0-6988 GCA_040903115.1 Planctomycetaceae bacterium | reverse complement strand
CCTGGGTTTGCGGCCGGTCGTACGACGCAGTCGCCCTGAAAGGGCAAAACTGTCGCGTGAAACGACGTTCTCAAGGTCGGCGACGATCGTGCGCCCGTCACCAAGACTCGGAAGAAAAAAGCGTTCTGGCAACCGGCGACTGTTCGCCGTCGGCATTGCTCGCCGCATAATAGCGCCGACATTCCGCTTCGCGTCCCCGGACAATGCGGCGTCCTTTGAGCGCGCCGAACTGTGAGGTCACAATCGTCCATTGGGCCGCCGGCCCGGCGGTCCTGCAATAAATGACCACCCAGTCGTGCACCGCGCCCAGCTCGTGAGCGCGCGCGGTGTTCGAGTACATGACCGTGTAGCGGTCCTCGCCGCGCTGGGTTTCCCACACCGGCAGCCAGGCGACGCCGGTGGGATTGAAACGTCTCGGCGCAATCCGCGGGAGGCGGTCGCTCGCCGCTTTCTCACGGTATTCCTTGTCCAGGCTCAGCAGGTGATCGACGGGCGGCTCGATCGAGTTGTCCGACATTGCCATGCGTCGCGCAGGCTCGGGGCGGCGGCGGAAGCGGGACGCCAGGGATTCGCGCACCGCGAGAATTCGTTTGGGCCCAATTCCGGGCACGCGAGACAGCCGGCCGTCGTAAGCGGCGGTTTCGAGATCGGCGAGCGTCTCGATGCCCGTGGCCTCGTGAATTCGAGCAGCCATTTCTCGGCCGATTCCCGGAACCGTGGCAAACATCGCCTCGGGCATCGTGTCACGACGCAGGCGCTCGAGCAGCGGCACGCGGCGAGAACGAGTGAGGCGAGTGATGGTGCGCGCCAGAGAAGGCCCAATCCCGGGCAGCCGAGTCAGACCATCCATGCCCTCGGACTCGACGAGCTCTGCCACCGGCCCCTCGAGCGACCGAATGGTTTCGGCGGCGGTGCGGTAAGCACGAACGCGAAAGCCGTTTGCCTGTTGCGCATCGAGCCGGTCGGCGAGTTCGTCCAGCCGCTCGGCAACTTCGGAGTTCGACAGGGCGGTCTTGTTTTTGGCGTGCACGGTCATGGCAGCTTCACGGTAATAGAGGGGCGCCGATTGGACTGCCCGAGTTAAGGTTAGGCGTTGGGTGCCATGGCACCCACGCACAATTATTCGGTGTACAGGCGCTCAAGTAAATGCCCTAAAAACGCGCGATTTGCGCGCGAAAACGGAACCCGGCAGGAGGTCGGTCGATCCACTGGTGCGCCTTTGCGAATTGAATATCGCCAGTTTGGTTATCAACGAGCCAAATCAGTCGTCAGTGTTTTCCCGCACTTCGCAGCCGTTACCGTCGGCTAGTCAGCCATGTGTGCCGGCTTACGGCTCGGGAAACGGTATAATTCCGCTTGCTATTGGGCCGCGCGACGCCCAAAATCAGTTTTGGTCGGATTTCGCTCAGCGCGGATGTCCGTCCGCAGCAAAAAGCCGGGCCGTCCATGCGCACGAACGTAAGGTTCGAGGAGATTTGCAGATGGCCTCCGTGCTGGTGATCGATGATGATCGTTCCATTTGGGATCTCATCGGCAAAGCACTCGAATCGTCAAATGTCGAGGTGTTGACGGCCGGCACCGCCGAAGAGGGGCTGAAAATATTCAGCGAGCAGCGTCCCGACGTTGTCCTGCTGGACATTATGCTGCCGAAAACGTCGGGCTTGGAGCTGTTCGAGCAAATTCACAAGCTCGATCCGAAGCTGCCTTTGCTGTTCATCACGTCGCTGGAGAGCAGCGAGACTGCCATCAAGGCGATGGCCCTGGGCGCGAGTGATTATTTGCTCAAGCCCTTGTCGGTTCCGCAGATTCAAAGGCTGGTCGAGCAGGCCCTTAAAATCCGCCGGCTGATGAACGTCCCCGTGCCGGTGCCCGACGATTCACTCACCAATGCCTCTCGTGCAAAGCAAGCCGAAGGCGACGTGCTGGTCGGCCGCAGCACGCAGATGCAGGAGGTGTATAAGGGAATTGGCCGCGTCGCGCCCCAGGACGTGACGGTGCTCATTCGCGGTGAGAGCGGCACAGGCAAAGAGTTGGTCGCCCGAGCCGTCTATCAGCACAGCCCGCGAGCCGACGGGCCGTTCCTCGCGGTGAACTGCGCGGCGATCCCGGACGCGTTGCTCGAGAGCGAGCTGTTCGGCCACGAGAAGGGGGCGTTCACCAGCGCCGACCAGCAGCGCATCGGCCGATTCGAACAATGCGAAGGCGGAACGTTGTTCCTCGACGAGATCGGCGACATGTCGCCCCTGGTTCAGAGCAAAGTGTTGCGCGTGCTGCAGTCGCAGGAATTCGAGCGCGTCGGCGGCAACAATACCATTCGTACCGATGTGCGCGTCATTGCCGCCACCAATCGCGATCTCGAAAAAATGGTCGAGGCGGGCGAGTTCCGCAGCGACCTTTACTATCGCCTGAGCGGCTTCACCATCCAGTTGGCTCCGCTGCGCGAATGATCGGGCGACCTGGTTCCGCTGCTGGAAAGCTTTCTGGAGATTTACAGCCGGGAGTTCCACAAGGACATCCACAGCATTTCGCCCGACGCGCTCGAGGTGCTGATGGCCTATCGGTGGCCTGGCAACGTCCGCGAACTGCAGAACGTGGTCAAGCAAACTCTGCTGCGTTCGGCCGGTCCGGTCATCATTCCCGAGTTCATCCCCGACCAGGTTCGCTGGCCGGATGCCGCCACGAAGAATAATGGCGACGCCGACGCGCTCGAGACCGACTTGCGGCCGTTTGTCGATGAACGGCTCAAGATCGACTCGGAAGATCTCTATGCCGAGACGCTGGCCTTCATGGAACGGTATCTCGTGACGCGGATCCTCTCCAAGTATCAGGGGAACCAGTCGAAGTCGGCCAAAGCGCTGGGAATCACGCGCGGCAGCCTGAGAAGCAAGATCCGCGCGCTCAAAGTCTCGATCGACCGATTGGTTCAAATCGAAGGCGAGTCGTGCGAGGTGAGTTGATCGCAGGACGATCAACGTGTTCGCAGCGGGAGCCACGAATCGGGGACTGGGTCATTTTTCGGCCGGTGAAGCGTCGTTTATCGGAAAATGCGCCGGCCGAAAAATGAGCCTGTCCCCCTGATTCTCACTGCCGACGAACATCGTGCTTCCGCGTGGAACAGCCAACTGTTTGATTGTTCTGGTTCCCAAGCAGAGCTTGGGAACCAGAGACTCCGCGTCGGTCTGCTATGCCTGAGCCAACGCGTCGTCGAGGTGCGTCAGTGCCGCTTTGAGTCGCGGCAGCGCCGCCGCCAACGCGGGAGAGTCTTCGTCGTGTCCCAAGCTCTCGAGCTGCGAGGCGACTTTGGCCGCACGCATTCCGCCACACAAGGCCGCAGTCCCTTTGAGTGTGTGGGCGGCCAGCACAACGGCCGACGAGTCGCGACGATGAATGCCATCGCGAATGCGATCGAGCAGGGCCGGCGCGTCTTCGCGGAAGAATCGCGCCATGACAGGCATTTGGAGTTCCATCAATATGATATCGTACGGCCCGTGTCTTGCACGTTCGGCGGCTGCCCGGCCGTCACCCACGATCTCGACCCGGTGGCCGCACTTCCGCAAGATATTTGAGATCAGCGACTGATTCACGGGAATATCATCGGCACACAGAATGTGCAACGGCGGTCCGGTAAATGGCGGCGGCTCGGCAGCCGCCGGACTTGCTTGCTTAAAGAATCCCGCCAACGAAAGCGATGCTTTTCTTATCCCGGCAACGAATGGATTGAGCGAAGACATCAAAAAAATCCGGCACCTATCAGAGCCCCACAAAGTGCGGCAGTTTTACTGACAGCGCGGTTCCGTTCAAACGGCGTACCGCGCGGCGACTTGCGATCACATTTGTGAGAAATTGCGGCAATGGCGGCCGTTGGACGGTCCACTGAGACGGCTTCTGAGCGCGTCGGGTCCACCCGCGCCGCAGTTGTGGTCAATTGAAAACCAGCATGAGCGCAATGGAATCAGACATATTGCGTGCCGATGTCCAACTGCGGCTCCTAGACCACGTTGGCAGCGGGCATTTTGAAATCAGATTGGGAGGTTATTCACCCCAATGATTTCCTATTACGCGAAATCCGGGCGAGTGAAACGGGCTTTCACCCTAATTTCGGAGATTCTCAGCGGATTCATAGATGTTTCAGTCCGTGAGTCGGCACCGAAATTGCATCAGACTGCCTACTTCGAATCGGCGGTCGACAACGTAGAGCGACGGCCATTTGAGAGATGACTGCAAGCAATTGGGGGGATGGTCGACGCGCCCGCTTCGAACGATCGCACGGTGGGCGTACTCCTCTTGGCCGTTGCCGGGTCGGGTGCGCGCGCGAAGTGGTTTCGTTTGCGAACGGGTCGATTTCAGGATGAGAGCCGCGGCATGAAGCTGCGTTAGGAGCTAACGGGCCGGAACTCGGTTTCCCAGGAATCCCTAACCTAAGGAGAGCAGTAGTCATGTCGACACGTTTCCGCATATTGCTGGCGTTTGGAGTGGTGGTGGTTGCAGCAAGCTTGCTCGTCGCGCAAGAACGTGCAGCCACTCAAAAGGACCAATCACAAGGCAAACAGAACAAGACTGCGCAAAATCGCGACCAAGGCTCAACGCAACGCGACGATGCAGCAGGACAAGCGCAGCGGGGGTTGCGTCAAAAAGGCGCGGGACAATGGGCGCCGCTCGACCAATACGTTTTGTCGTGCGCCATGAGTGAGAACGAGGCTGAAATTTCGATCTCCAAGATCGCCCAGCAGCGGGCGAGCAATCCACAGGTAAAACAATTTGCCGAGAAGATGATCAAGGACCACACGGCATTTCTGCAAAAGCTTCGATCGGCCCAATCGAGCGAAGACAAACAAGATCAGCAGGGTCGAGCCGCCGGTGACAGCCCGAAAACCAAAGCGTTGCAGGCAAAACGCGATCCTGCGGAGAAGCAACCGCAGCTCAAGGTGCCTCGTATCGGTCGCGGGGCGACCGCCGTCGATCAAGGCGACTATGCCGCCCGAGTCCATGGAATTCCGGTACAGACGCTGATCGGCATCAATGACGAAATCCACGAACGGTGCCTCGCCACGCTGCAGCAAGAGCTCGAGCAGAAAGAAGGCGCGGAATTCGACAGGTGCTTCATGGGCTTCCAGGTCGGCGCTCATATGAAGATCGTCGATGCTCTCGACGTGCTCCAGAATCACGTGTCTCCAGAACTGAAGCAAATCCTCAGCGAGGGTGCAGACACCTCGAAGCAGCACCTGACCCAAGCAAAAGATCTGATGGCTCAAGTCGAAGGCAAAGCGACCGGCGCGCAGACCCCTCAGCAGCGGGACGCAAATACCAGCCGCAAGAGGGAGCCTCAGAACAAGTAAATCACTCGCGCAGGTTTCACCGGGTGGCTCATGTCCCTCCCCCCCAGACACGAGCCCCCAGACATGAGGAGGGCCTTGGTTGCGATTGCAACCAAGGCCCTTCTTGCGTTCTCTGGTTCCCAAGCTCTGCCCCGAAAATAGCTCTCGATGTGTTAAACTGGGATAATTTCGTAATTTACAGTGCCGCTCCGCGGCATGAACGACTGCTTGGGAACCCACTCTCTCGAAGCTCGACTCGACTGACTTCGAGTGGCGCGGTGACGCGAAGCAGAGCTTCGCCAAAATGCGTTCCCAAGCAGAGCTTGGGAACGAGAAAGGAGCGACTCAGCGGGAACTGATCCGCGACCGCGCGATGCCAACGTCGTTGATGCGTCGTTTCTCGCGGCCGTCGTGGCGCCGATGGGAGACCTGGAACGCCCATCGCCCGACCAGCAAATCCAACATCCGCCCGTTTCGTAGCCCGACTTGGTTCACGCGGAAAGTCCGCATTGAGGCACTTCAATGACTCAGACAACATCGCCTTCCACCGGTGCGGCCGAGCACGACGATCCGTTGCGAGACGCACTGCAAGCGTTCGAAAAAACACTGGCCACGCCGGTCGTCGAAGGCGAAATGGCGGAGTGGGGCCGCGCATTGCAGCAGGCCTGGGATGAGGCGGCGAGGTGCATTCGCGCGTCGGTCGACGTGGCTCACCGAAAGCAAATGAAGGAGATTGCCGAGGCCGATCCCGAGATGTTCAAGCGCATCGAACAGATCGACACCGGGGATCGCGAAATTCGCCGGCTGCTCGACAACCTGGCAAGCGATATTCCGCACGTCATTCGAAATCTTCCGATTGCCGAACGCGATCCTGCGGCCTTGGTGAATGAGGAGCTGGAGAGCCTCGTGAACGACGGGCTCGCCTTCGTGAGCCGGGTGAGAAAGCAGGAAGTCGTCGTGCAGACATGGCTGCTGGAAGCCTTCAACCGTGAACGCGGAGACGGAGACTAGAGGACCGACTGGGCTCAAATGACGGGTTGGGTGCCATGGCCACGGCTCTGCGTGGCCATGCCTTCGAATGCATGCCCACCCAAAGCGGACTTCGGCGAGCTCGACTCGACTGAGCTCGCCGAAGTCAGTCGAGCCGTCATTCGGATTTCGTGCTTCGTCATTCCAGCGAGGATCACGAGTGGGGGTAGCCGGGCGGGAATCGGTCTTCGATGAGAAGACATACAACTCGATGTGATGCCCCCAAAAAGCGGGCCGCGAGCGAGGCATCGCTTGCGGACCCGTCTTTTTTCATGGAAGATTGTTTACGAACGTCGCAACACCTGATGGCAAAATCGCCGGAGGCCCCACACATGCGCTTTTCAGTAAAGTCAATCGGTCCAGTGGCAGTCGCAATCGCGTTCGTTGGATTCGTCGCAGGGCAAGACGACGACAGTCCCCGCAAGGCCCCGCCGCAAAAAACAGTTCGCAAAGCAGCCGCTGCTCCGCGCGAGGCGCAGACCTTCATCCCCGTGATTGCCGATGACTTCGAAAACACGCTGAGGAAGGACGAAGCGGAGCGCGCCGACGTCCTGCAGCGCCAGAAAGACCTGCTGGAGAGTCGCTACGACCTGTCCAACGATCCGTCTGAGCTGAAAATGTCCGGCGGGCGAAAGGCCGTGCAA
>JBBDVZ010000178.1:2029-7034 GCA_040903115.1 Planctomycetaceae bacterium | reverse complement strand
CTCGTAACCCATCGTCTTTTTGCCCTCGATGCGGAACGGTTCCTTGAGCGTCGACAAGTCGAACCAGCCGAATCGTTCGCAGCCCTGACGAACCAACTTTCCACAATCGCCGATCAGTCCATTGACGAGAAAGACGTGCGCACCCTGCACCACCGATTCGATAATGTTCGCGGGCGGCGTGTCGTCCGGCATAAACACGAAGCAATCCACTCCCGCCTTCGCGGCGTAAGCGGCCGCTGCGCCGCCGGCATTTCCCGCCGACGGCAACGCCACAACTTTTACTCCCAGCGCGACCGCGCGCGTAACGGCTGCCGACATCCCGCGGGCCTTGAAGCTGCCGGTCGGATTGAATGCCTCATCTTTGATGAACAGGTTCTCGAACGGCTCGAATGGTCCGCGGCGAACCGCCCGCAATAGCGGAGTGTCGCCTTCTCCAAGCGAAACCGCCTCCGCCGGATTCGACACCGGCAGGACCTCGTGAAACTTCCACATCGATCGGATCGGACGGGCACGAACAAGCGCCGGCGTAAAACGCGATCGCAGCGCCGAGAGGTCGTACCCGACCAGCAAGGGCTTGCCACACGCGCGACACAGGTTTTGCGGCTGATCGATGGCATGACCGCAGCCGCAAGCAGCGCAGCTCAACGAGGTGTGCAAAGTTGATCCCTCAGAATGCGTATTCCACGAACGGATTCTCGCAGGGATTGCCGCACGACACGTGCAGCCTGCCGCGAGCCGGCTCCGCGATCAACGCCGCCACGGTGCGGCTGGTCTTATCGAGCATCGTATGATCGGGGCCATTGTGAGGATGGCGGCAAATGCCGGTGGGATAGTTCTCGTGATCGCTCAAGAACGACTTGAGGTCGTCGACCGTCAGCGAGCCATAGCGGGCCGCAATCAGCCGCGTCATCCGGTCCTGGCGCGAGAAGGAATCGGGCAGGCTCTGTTCATGATTCCGGCGATGGGCGTGCGTCGAACACAAAAAATGATTCGCGTGAACGATAAATCCGTCTTGCGATTGCGTCAGATTTTCCGGACCATCGCTGGTCAGTTCGACGTCAAGAATGCAGCCGTCACCGTCGCAAAGCACGTAGTTGCCGTTCGAGCAGACCCTCTCACCTGATGCATCAGCGCGAGGATCTCGGCGAGCGATTTCTTTTCCAACATCATGCGCTTCAGCGGATAATGCGACAGCGCGAACTTCCACGCGGGTCCGCCTCCCAGTGCATTCGCAAAATGTGCCACGCCCCAGCGGTTCAGCCCGTGGTAGCCGATCATGCCGCCGAACGTCCACATTAACATTTGAGGACCGGAAGCCGGCTTCAGATCGAGAACATACGCATAGTCCATCAGTGCCGCAGGGTTGTCGCTGGTCTGGCCGATGAGAATGTCACCATCGGCCGTCCCGCGGCGGCCAATGACAAACGACGTGCACGCTCCGTCGCCCGCCTGGCCCAATTCGCCTCGAAGCTGCACGGCGAGTGCGTCGGCGAAATCGACCCCTGCGCCGTCCGCCAACCCGGCAATTTCTTCCAGCAGATGCGGACACGCGGTCTCAAACAGCGGCACGAAGCGCCGGGCGCGCGTTCGGAGCGACTCGTGCGACAGCTTCAACTGACCGGCCAGGTAGTCGAGAAAACCGCGGATTTTTTCGGCGGCCTGTTCGCCATGTTGCCGCCCCAGCTCCACGGGACGACCGGCTGCACGATAAAGCGGATACGATGTGGGCATGGGAATCACTGCCGAGCCGCAAAGGTTCGATGTCACAACGATTCAGCGCAAAAAGGGGTCAGGCTCATTTTTCGGCGCGCGTTTTCCGTCGAGTTCATCGCTGAGAGGCCGAAAAATGACCCAGACCCCGAACCAGGTACATCAACCAGGGGCGACCTTGCGGGCTCGTTGTTTCAATTCGACGGGCACCTTTTGCAGCAGCATATCGACGACGTTGTCGGCGGTGACGTGTTCGCTGTCGGCTTGAAAATTCGTCACCAAGCGATGCCGCAGGACGGGATGGGCGACGGCGCGCACGTCGTCGGTCGCCACGTGAAAACGGCCTTCGAGAATGGCGCGCGCTTTGGCGCCAATGATCAGGTACTGCCCCGCACGCGGGCCAGCGCCCCAGGAGATATATTGCCCGACAAACGGCGGCGTGCCAGTCTCTCCGGGCCGCGTCGCCCGCACCAGGTCGCGGGCATAGACGAAGACGTGCTCGGCCACCGGCACTTTGCGCACCACTTCCTGCAACGCCATGATTTGTCGTCCGGTGAGCGCGGTCGACAATTCCGGTTCGATGCCGCCGGTAGTCTGCTTGAGGATCTTCAATTCGTCGGCCGCGGTCGGATAATTGACCACGATGTTGAACATGAACCGGTCCAACTGCGCTTCGGGAAGCGGGTAGGTTCCTTCCTGTTCGATGGGGTTTTGCGTCGCCAGGACGAAAAAGGGCTGAGGCAACCGATATGTGTTCGAGCCGACCGTGACGTGCCGCTCCTGCATCGCTTCCAGCAAGGCCGCCTGTGTTTTTGGCGGTGTGCGGTTGATCTCGTCGGCGAGCAGCATGTTGGTGAACAGCGGCCCCTGCATGAATTGAAAGGTGCGGCGGCCGGTTTCCGGGTCGTCCTGCAGCACATCGGTGCCGGTGATGTCGGACGGCATCAGGTCGGGCGTGAACTGGATGCGGCGAAACGCAAGCTGCAGGATTTGGGCAATCGTGCTCACCAGCAACGTTTTCGCCAGTCCCGGCACTCCCACCAGCAGGCAATGCCCGCGGCTGAACAGCGCGATCAGCAACTGGTCGACAATCTCTTGCTGCCCGATGATCACCTTGCCGATTTCTTCGCGCATGCGTGTATACGCATTCGACAGGCCGCGAATGGCCTGGGCCTCGCGCTCGCGGTCGTCCGGCTCGACGGTCTCGCGACCGGTATTTTCGGGTTCGTTCATTCGGCGTCACCGTGTTTTAGAAAAACTCTGTATGCGGTATGATTCATCCTACCCGAGCGGCTGCCGATTTTCAGGCGACGGTCGCGAATTTCGCCGGTTAAAATCGGCCTTGAAACAGGAACTTCGCATCGATGGCCGACAAGCAGCGCATCGAGTTCCTCATCTTCGACGTCGAAGCGGTCGCCGATGGCAATCTTGTCTCGCGCATCCGCTATCCCAACGACACGTTGTCGGCCGGCGATGCCATCGCCCGGTACCGGGCCGAGTTGATCGAGCAGACCGGCAAAGACGTCCTGCCCACGACGTTTATGCTGCCGGCGGCGGTGGCCATCGCGAAGGTCGCGCCCGACCTGCGGCTCGTCGACCTCGCCGTGCTCGATGCGCCCGAATATCGCCCTCACGAGATCACGAGGCGATTCTGGAGCGGCTGGACCCACTATGGACGGCCGACGCTGGTGACGTTTAACGGCCGCGGCTACGATCTGCCGGTGCTCGAGTTGGCAGCGTTCCGATACGGGCTCAGCGTGCCGACGTGGTTCAATCTCGATGCTCCCGGTTTCCAGCAATCGCGCAATCGCTACAACGCCAAATCGCATCTCGACATGATGGATTTGCTTTCGAACTTTGGCGCGGCGAAAACCACCGGGGGGTTGAACCTGCTGGCAAACCTCATCGGCAAGCCGGGCAAAACGGGCATCGACGGCTCGCGAATTCAGGACATGTTCGACGCGGGCGACGTCGAGGCCATCAACGACTACTGCCGCTGCGATGTGCTCGATACGTACTTCGTCTTTCTGCGCACCCGCGTGCTGCTGGGCAAGCTCTCACTGGACGACGAGCAGAAAATCGTCGCGGAAACCAAGAGTTGGCTCGAAAAACAGGCGCCTTCCAGCCCCGCGTACGCGCACTATCTCTCTCACTGGGGCGACTGGGAGCCGCCGTGCTGAAGATTACCATTCTACCCCCCTCCGACTTCGGCGACGCCCGGGCGGAATATAAGTCTGCACACGACGATTGTGCCCTGTTCGATGTTAGTGCCCGCGCGCAGCTTGAACTCACGGGAGCCGACCGGGCGAAGTTTCTGCACAACTTTTGCACGAACAACGTCTTGACGCTCAAGCCGGGCCAGGGATGCGAGGCCTTCTGCACCAATGTCAAGGGACGGGTCGTCGGGCACGTCTTCGTTTTCTGTGATACCGACTCATTGTGGCTCGAAGCGGTGCCCAACGCCCAAGAGGCCCTGCGGGCGCATCTCGAACGCTACATCATCACCGAAGACGTTCAACTGCACGACCGCACTGCTCAATTTGGCGAGCTGCTGGTCTCCGGTCCTCGTTCCGCCGAGCGGCTGAGCCAACTCGGACTGAACGTGGGCCCTCTGGCTCTGCTCGAGCACAAAACAATCGAAAGCGAAGGAACGTCGATTTCGATTCGCCGCGTCGATTTTCTCGCGGCGCCGGGATTCCTGCTATCGTGCGCGCGAGAGAATCTTGCCCCATTGTGGAGGCAGTTGGTCGACGGCGGAATTCGTCCTGCCGGTTCGATGGCGCTGGAAGTGCTGAGAATCGAGGCGGTAATGCCGCTGTACGGCATCGACATCACCGACGAGAACCTGGCGCAAGAAGTCGGTCGCACCCGGCAAGCCATCTCGTTCACCAAGGGCTGTTACCTCGGCCAGGAGCCGATTGCCCGCATCGACGCCTTAGGGCACGTCAACCGTGAGCTGCGCGGGCTGAAGCTGCAGGCCGGTCGGCTGCCCGAGCGCGGAGCCACGGTTCTTTCCGAAGACGGAGCGAAGGAAGTCGGCACGCTGACATCGGCTGCACGGCTTTCCGACGATCAGCCCGTCTTCGCGCTGGCCTATTTGCGCAGCGGCTCGAACGCGCCCGGAACAACCCTCGCCGTCCGCGCCGCTACGGGGTCGGTCCAAGCGGTGGTCTTCCAACCCGAGCATTAGCCAAACAGTTGTCGGCCTGCGGGCAAGTCGCTAAAAGGGCTGTGTTACCGCTGTCGATCAACACGTGGGTGCCATGCCCACCGCTTTGGGTGGGCATGCGTTCGA
>JBBDVZ010000178.1:0-2019 GCA_040903115.1 Planctomycetaceae bacterium | reverse complement strand
CCCCCCGGCGCTGAATACCGTTTCGTGAGAGACCGAGGAGCCTCGATCCATGCCAACTCCCATTCGCGTCGCAGTCACCGGTGCAGCCGGCCAGATTGGTTACGCTTTGATTTTCCGCCTCGCGTCGGGCGAGGTTTTTGGCCCGAAGCAGCCGGTAATTCTCCATCTTGTCGAAGTGCCACCGGTCATGCCTTCGCTCGACGGAGTCGAAATGGAGCTCGACGACTGCGCGTTCGCCACGCTCGCCGGAGTAGTGAAGGCCGACAGCGATCACCTGGAAGACGGTTTCGCCGACTGCAACTTCGTGTTGTGCGTCGGCAGCATTCCTCGAAAAGATGGCATGGAGCGCGGCGATCTCATTCGAATCAACGGCCCAATCTTCACGAGCACTGGCAGGGCGATTCAGGCGGCGGCCGCTGACGACGTTCGCGTGCTGGTCGTCGGCAACCCCTGCAACACGAACTGCCTGATCGCCATGCACAACGCCCCCGACGTGCCGCGCGATCGCTGGTTCGCGATGACGCGGCTCGACCAGAACCGAGCCGTCAGTCTCGCCGCCAAGAAGGCAGGTAAGCCCGTAGCAGCCGTCAAGAACATGAACATCTGGGGCAACCACTCGGCGACGCAGTTTCCCGATTTCTACCATGCGTCGATCGACGGCAAGGCGGCTGTCGACGTCATCAAGGACGAGAACTGGCTCAAGACGAGCTTCATCGATACGGTGCAAAAGCGCGGTGCGGCGGTGATTAAGGCCCGCGGTGCTTCCAGCGCGGCGTCGGCGGCCAACGCGGCGCTCGGCAGCATCAAGAGCATTATCCAACCAACTCCCAAAGGCGAGAGCTTCAGTGCCGCCGTTTATAGCGACGGAAGCTACGGCGTCGACAAGGGACTGATCAGCAGTTTTCCGCTGACGAGCGACGGCGTGTCGCGGCGAATCGTGGAGGGCATCGAGCACAACGCTTTCGCCCGCGCAAAGATTGACGCCACGATTGCCGAGCTCCGCACCGAACGCGACACGGTCAAGGACCTGTTGCGCGGATAATGGCGAGCGGCCAGCGTGAGCTGGCTGGTTCGCACAATCGACCTGACAGCGCTAACTCGGGCGAGACCAACCAGCCGGCTCACACCGGCCGCTCGCCGGATCAATTGCTGCACGGCTCGATTAGAACACGTCGAGATAAAAGTGGTGTCCGCGGTAGTAGGGGCGTTCCGACGGATACTCGTTGTACCAGTCCTTGTTGTAGACCGGGATTCGACGGTTCGGCGGATAGCGGTAGTACAGCGAGTCGTAGGCCTCGAGCCTTTCGAAATTGTGCGGGTAGTAGATGTACGGGTAGTAGTAAAATCGTTGCCAGTCGGCAGGTTGGCCTCGACCGGCGGCTCGGGCTTCAGTCGGCGTCATGCCTGAGGCGGCCACCAGCACGACGACAAAAATCAAACCGGCAACTAACGTGCGCCCCAGCATGGAAGCTCTCCTTTTCTGCCCGATGCGTGCGAGTCGTGCTCGGGCCTTCCGTTCGACTGTTTGCGATAAGTCCGTTGCCGCTTCGAACGCGGGCAAGCGGCGCTCGACCCCCGTATTCAAATCGCTTGGCCCGTTCGGCTTCTGATCGGATGCGATCTGCAGCGCCAAGGTTGTGCTGCCCGACAATCCGAAAGTGCAGCAGGCCGGAAACCCAGGCGGTTTGACTTCGTATTCATCGGCCGTCGATACAAGCGCACAACAGGAAAGTTCGGCACAAACGCGATAATCGCGCCAACCGGACCGTAATCAAGTCCTTGCTGCGCCCTGGATTGCATACTATTTGTGATGTCCGGTTCGTCTTGTGGAACCGGCCGCATCCGGGTAACTTTCGCGATCTCAATTCGACTACATCGCCCGTTTGGGATATCGAACATGCGAGTGCGCCGCGGTTGGTTCTTGCTGTGTCTCTCCGCAACTGCCGTGTTCTGGGCCCAGGTTGCAGCGATCGGCGTCGAACCGTCGAAGTCGCGGCCGCGGCAACAATTCTCGAGCGC
>JBBDVZ010000177.1:0-7049 GCA_040903115.1 Planctomycetaceae bacterium | reverse complement strand
GATTCACTCTGGTCGTCGATCTGGGAAGTGGTCCGGGTGAGACTTGGGCGGCCCTTATATCAAAAGCCGCCGATTCTTACCAGCACACTTCCAACCCGCGGCCTGACCGCGGGACCGGCCTTATGGGACCGGTGCTCGCGGCCGCTCGATCCTCATACAACCCGGCTGGTGGAAATTGGTTGCGGCGACAGCAATCCGGCGATCGTTCAGAACGCCGCCCCCGACCGCATCAGATAAACCATTCTCCAAATGCGGTCGACTTCACCACGTTCAATGACCTCGATGGGCTTCAGATCTGCGAAAGCCTGATTGGGTTCGAGCAACCACGCACCCAATGCCTCTTCTTCAATGACCTCGGAGAGTGCATCGACGACACGGCGGATTTCCGTGACACGCCGCGTCACGGCCTCGCTCGTGACTCCGCCTTGCTCGATGCTGGCCAGAGACCTGGTGGAAATGGGAAGAAGCCGCGCAAACCGCTCGCGGCTCAATTTCAACCGCGATCTCAGATCGAGCGCGCTCCCACGACGGCAGCGAGTCGAAGCGGTCGTTGATTTGCGATTCCGAGCGGCGACCGCCGTCCGGGAGGCTTTTTGACGATTCTTCGGCGTCTTGGACGACCGGCGCGACGATGCAGGACGCCGTCGTTTGGACTTCCGCAATGTTTTGGCAGGCATTTAGGCAAGTATCGCTCAAAACTGCCAAATCGTCAAACCTTTTTGCATGCAATTCTACATGTTTCCTTTCCTCGCAAGTTTGCCTATTCAAGCACCGTCATACTGCTGCCGTCGAGCAAGCAACCGGGAAAAACAACGAGATTTCGTTCAGTCGGAACGACTGCTGAAGGGACGATCAAAGCCTCGATGCCGGCGTCAAAGGCTGCTTGGCCAACGGCTTGAGTCACAGGCGACTGCCCGGCATCTTTCGCAGCGCGCCAGTCGGTTTTGACCAATTTGGCTTTAGAAATGCCCAATTTTCGACGCAGCTTCGCGTCGGAGATGTCCAATACTCGTTGCAGCTTAAAGCTGATCGCAACGAAAGTTCGTGGCATTATCGATTGGACAGGAAACCCGTAATAGCGCGCATGAGCAATCGCTTCAGCCATCGCCGTCTCAGGAGTCAAGCTGCTGTAAATTGCAGCGATCCCCGGCGGGTTCCAGCGGCCGCCATACTGGCGGCTCCCTTCGCCGGTGACGAGATCTTGCTCGTTCGCATATTTCGGGCTGGTGGAACGATAGGCAGTCAACTCAAGCGACTGCGCGAAACCAGCGAGGCGGGACAAATTCAACATGGCCGAATTACCTTTCGGCATGTGTTTTTATCAGACCGGGACCGCTGATCAATCGTGAGGGCCGGCATGAAACCGGCGCGATTCTCTCTGGTCGTCGATCTTGGAAGTGGTCTGGGTGAGACTTGGGCGGCCCTTATATCAAAAGCCGCCGATTCTTCCCAGATCGGTTCCTGCCAGGGCACTACCACCCCCGGCCTGAGCACTGGGCCGGCCTAATTGGCCCGATGCTAGCGGCCGCTCGGATTTCCATTCAACCCGGTTGGCGGAGATCAGTTGCGCTCCGGTAGGCGTGGAGTCTGGCACTTCGCCCATTGCCGTCAATCGACATTCGGCAAATCGGCGGGAGGGGTCTGGGAGAGCGTGTTTTTGACAGGCAGAGTCGCGTCCTGCCGGGCCCGATCGTCCCGACGGCCGGGGGCGAAAGGGGGCTTGTCGGCAGGAATGAATCGACGCGACGGGGCGCCGGATCCCGGTTGGTTGTTGCCTCTATTCGGGCGACCTTTCAGCGAACTAGGAGCGACTGGCAACAGCGGGCCGCCAGTGTTGTCGCCCGGCTCGACGACGCGCTGGCCGTCGGCATTGTGAAAAATCGAGTTGCCTTGATGCGAAGGCCGCGACGGTTGCACGGTGGCGGGAATTTTCAACTCGACGCCGACCGTTAAGTCGTTGGGATTGGCCAGCACCTCTCGATTCAAATTGTAAATCTCGTTGAAGCGGGCGCTGCTGCCGAGATAGTACGAGGCCAACCCCGAAAGTGTGTCGCCGGTGCGAATGCGGTGGATTCGCACGCCTTGTGGCTGGGCGGGGGAAGCCGGGCCACGCGACTTGGTATCGGAGACCGTCCAGGCCTTATTGTGCTGCGGAACCGGCGTTCCATGAAACGAGCCGGAGTCGAACATGTCGAGGTCGTGCACCTCGGCCGGAATGGGATCGGGGGCGGCCGGGGTTCGGGCGAGCCAATCTTCCGGACGCTTTTCCGCATCGTCGGCCAGAAAGGCGGGCATCTCCCAAAGCGGAGGCTCGACAAGCTTCTTTTGCTTGCCGTCGTTGTCGGCGTCAGCTTCCAAGTCGTCATCATCGGGATATGGTCCCAGCGATCGTTCAGCGATTTGTTCGTCGAGCGCCCGGGAGCTTTTCAGCCTTGGAAAAAAGTCGCGCTTGCCCTGATCGAGCCGGAAGAACATCGCTCCCACGATTCCCACCAGCAGCACGCCCAGCGCAAGCCCAAGCTTCTTGTCGCGATGCATATCAGTGAACCTCTGTCGTCGGGCACCAATGCGGCTTCGTCTTGAACGCACCGGTGCGGGTTATGCGGGCGAGGTAAGGCCCCGACCCCCGACGCTTCGAGCTCCTCTGAAGCGCAGGACGAGAACGTCTCCAGCGTGGTGATGCCACGGAAATCCCGTCCGGACTCCGCTTGACCGAAGGCGCGTCGCACCTGCAGGTCATATTCCCGGACGCATTTCGGCTGGTACGTGTGATATCGGGAGCCGCACCATCCCGAGAAAAGCAGAATCGGCAGAAACTGCGCGTGGAGGCACGCCTGGCAGCCACGAGTGCCGCATTGCGGGATCGTGACAGACTTACGATGGCGGGATATTGCGCGGGGGGCGACTATTGCGCTGGGAAGCGGCACGAGAGTGCCAGCAGTTGTGCCGCATTCAGCGATTACAATCGCTGAAATCCGAAGCACGAATGTCGAAAGAAGCACGAAGCACGAAATCCGAATGATAATGCTGACGTTCGTGCTTCGTGCTTCGGATTTCCTTCGGCATTCGTGCTTCGTGCTTTCCTTCTTACTCCGGCTTGAGAAAGTAGGGTGGGTGCCAACCCACCATTCGAAGCATCACACGCAATCGTGGTGGGTTGTCACCCACCCTACACCTTATTCCGGCTTCAGGATCAAAATGGCCAACGGCGGGAGCGTCAGCACGATGCTGTGATCGTAGCCGTGGGCGCCCTTGGGTTCGCTGCAGACGCCGCCGCCGTTGCCGATATTGCCGCCGCCGTAAATCCCCGCGTCGCTGTCCAAAATCTCGCGGAAGAACCCGGGCCGCGGCACTCCGACGCGATATTTCTCGCGCGGCACCGGCGTGAAGTTGCAGACGACCGCGAGGCAGTTGTGCGGGTCTTTGGCCATCCGGCAGAACGCGAAGACGCTGTTTTGCCAATCGTCAGCCTGAATCCAGCGGAATCCCTCGCCGGCAAAATCGGTCTCGTACAGCGCCGGGTTGGTTCGATAGAGGTGGTTCAGGTCGCCGACGAAGCGTCGGATGCCGTCGTGATAGCGGTGTACGGTGAGCGCCCAATCGAGCTGCGAGTCGTGGTCCCACTCGGTCCACTGCGCGAACTCGCCTCCCATGAACAACAGCTTTTTCCCCGGCATGGCGTATTGGTAGCCGTAAAGCAGCCGCAGGTTCGCGAACTGCTGCCAGTAATCGCCGGGCATCTGAGAGAGCAGCGAGCATTTTCCATGCACCACCTCGTCGTGCGAGAGTGGGAGCACGAAGTTCTCGGTGAAAGCATAGATCATGCGGAACGACAGCTCGTTCTGATGATACGCGCGGTGAACCGGCTCGAGGTTCATGTAGCGCAGCGTATCGTTCATCCATCCCATGTCCCACTTCATGCTGAAGCCGAGCCCGCCGGTGTAAACGGGCCGCGAGACTCCGCCCCAGGCCGTCGACTCTTCGGCAACCGTCAAGATTCCGGGAAACTCGCCGTGCAAGTGGACGTTGAGATCTTTGAGGAACTGAATGGCTTCGATGTTCTCGCGCCCGCCGTAACGGTTGGGAATCCATTGCCCTTCTTTGCGCGAATAGTCGAGGTAGAGCATCGATGCCACCGCGTCGACTCGAATGCCGTCGACGTGGTAAACCTCAATCCAAAACCGGGCGCTCGAAAGCAGAAAGTCGCGGACTTCGTTGCGTCCGTAGTTGAAGATGTACGTGCCCCAGTCGGGATGATATCCCTGGCGCGGGTCGGCATGCTCGTAAATGCAGGTGCCGTCGAAGCGCCCCAGCGAATGGCCGTCGGCCGGAAAGTGCGCCGGCACCCAGTCGATCAACACGCCAAGGTTCGCCTGGTGGCAATAGTCGACAAAGTACTTGAAGTCGTCGGGCGTGCCGTATCGGCTGGTGGGTGCAAAGTATCCCGTCGCCTGGTAGCCCCACGAACCATCGAACGGGTATTCGGTGATGGGCATGAGCTGGAGGTGCGTGAAACCCATCTCGTGGGCATAATCGACCAACTGGTGCGCGAGCTCTCGGTAGTTGAAGTACCGGCGGCCATCCTTCGGGTGCCTCCACGAGCCCAGATGCACCTCGTAAATCGAGATCGGATGTTCGAGCGGGTTGGTCGTTTCGCGTCGCCGCAGCCACTCGCCGTCCTGCCAGGGAAACCATCCGTGCTCGTAAACGATCGACGCGGTTTTGGGTCGCTGCTCGGCATAGAAGGCATAGGGGTCCGACTTCTCGAGCAGTTCGCCCGTGCGCGCACGAATGCCGTACTTGTACGTCGTTCCGGCGGCCAGGCCGGGAAAGAAACCCGACCAGATGCCTGCGTCGCTGCCCCTGAGTTGGTATTTGCCGTGGGTCCATTGATTGGCGTCACAGAGAACCGAGACTGCCTCCGCGTTGGGTGCCCACAGCGAGAAGCGGACCCCCGCAACTCCGTCAACCTCGTCGAGATGCGCGCCCAGTGTTCGATACATTGCGTAATGGGTTCCCGATTGAACGGCCCTAAGCTCCGACCGTGAAAACAATGGCTGCTTTGCCAGTGCTCGGCGGTTGGATTTTAGCTGCGGTTCGGAGACGCCGCTTGGCGAGCTGGGCGGAAAAACAAAGTCGTCCATCAATCCTTCAACTCCTTCAGAAAAGCACGAGCGGGGTCGAATCGCAAGGGCAGACTCGAATCGGGGCAGGGGAAGTCGCCGTGCCATTGCCGGTTGGCGACCGAGCCGCAGGCCGCGTATTTCAACACGCCGCGGCGCACGAAGTCCGGGGCAGCCTATGACGAGGTCGCAGGACGGCCCAACTCCCCAGAATCATCTCGACAACTACGCGATGCGGCTTGATAAAGTTTGTTGGCTTTCGCGCGTGGGTCGGTCCACGACGGGCGGCGCCCCACGCCGTTAACCCTCACTATTAGCTTGTTCTTGGGGTGCCACGGGCTCTGCCCGTGTCTTCGTCAACCGTGCGAAGGGCACTGGCAAAGCCAGCGGCACACGAAAAGGGTTAACGGCGTAGGGCGGCACCCAAACGCTTGTGAAGGAGTCGGTGCGAAGATAGCGTCTACGCGAAGTTTGCAGGTTGAATCGTATCGACGGCGCGTATCGACGGCAATGTGCCGAAATGGCCCCGAGACGCCCCAGGGCGGTGCGAAACAAAGCGAAGAAAAGCATAGAATCGCAGTGCGGCGGTCCGCCAGACGGCAAACGTCATGCGCCCGGCCGCAGCCGAGGTGTGTCTTGAGTTCGTCCCGGTTCTTGCTCCTCATCCTGGGTCCGCCAGCCATCGTGGCGACGTCGTACTATTTGACGATGCCGCACTCGCTCGACGCAATTGCCGAAGCGACGACGAGCCGCGTGACGGCGGCCCACGCCGAGCAGTCGACTCGCGACGCTCAATCTCTCGAAGAGGCGTGCCGGCAGACTGCGAGCCGGCTTGCACCCAGCCTCGGCGCCGATTGCCGCCTGCTGGTGCGCGCACCTTACGTTCTGGGGGGAGACTTGCCGGAGGCTGCGCTCGAGCGGCATTTGAGCGAGACAATTTTGCCGACGGCGCGCGCTCTTTCGACACTGTACTTTGACCGCCAGCCCGACCAACCGATCGTCCTGTTGTTGTTCTCAACCGAATCGAGCTACCGACAACATGCCGAGAAACTTGACGGCCGCGAACGACCGAACTACTCGGGTTACTATCAGCGCTCCGACCGGCGAATCGTGCTCAACATTTCCACAGGCCGCGGCACGCTTGCGCACGAGCTGACGCACGCGCTGGCCCACTTTGACTTTCCCGACATGCCCGAATGGTTCGACGAGGGACTCGCGTCGCTGGGTGAGGAGAGCGAGTTCTCCGACGACGGACTGCGCTTGACAGGCATCTCGAACTGGCGGCTCAACTACATTTTGCCCGAGCTGCGGCAGAATCGTCTCCGCCCATTGCAGTCGTTGATAGTCTCCGGCAACGTGCGTCCTGGCTACGAGGCCGTCGATTACGCCCACGCCCGGTATTTTTGCCTGTACTTGCAACAGCGGCAGCTTCTCGGTCCATACTACCGCAAGTTTCGTGCACGCGTGGCAGGCGACCCGTCGGGATTGGAGACGCTGCGCGAGCTTTTGGGGGCCGACTCGCTCGATGCCGTCGATCGCGATTTTCGCGCCTGGCTCATCGCCTTGGCGCCCGCTGCACGTCGCTGACCGGGCCGGCTTATCCCATGCGGCGCTTGCGCAAATCGCTGAACAGCCGGGCGTAGCGTTCTTCTTTCGGTGCCGCTGACTTGGATCGCGGCGGGAGATCGTCTCCGTCCTCGGCACGATGCGATGTGCCGGACGGTTGGGCGTCTCTGGGTTCCGGCTGAATGATGTCATAGTCGACGGGCAGAATCTTTTTCACGCTGCTGCCGGAACCCGAGGAAAATACGTCCGGCGCGACGCTTGTCAGTAGGGTATCGATCGCATCGCCGGTCGACCGATTCGCCGACTACGTGTCGCGCAACAGTTCGCCCAAATGTTTCTCGATGGCCGCGACGATATCCT
>JBBDVZ010000176.1:0-7056 GCA_040903115.1 Planctomycetaceae bacterium | reverse complement strand
TACATGGCCACCACGCCGTCGAACTCGCCCGCAACGGCTCGGCGCAGCAATGTGTCGGCCGGAAACGGGCCGCTTGCGTCGATTCCTGATTCGCGCGCGCTCGCCACTGCCGGTGCGATGATCGTCCGTTCTTCATCGCCGAACAGGCCGTCTTCGCCCGCGTGCGGATTCAACGCGCAGACGGCGATCCGGGGA
This sequence comes from Planctomycetaceae bacterium, assembly GCA_040903115.1. Classification (GTDB taxonomy): domain Bacteria; phylum Planctomycetota; class Planctomycetia; order Planctomycetales; family Planctomycetaceae; genus JBBDVZ01. The sequence continues at coordinate 6,861 of JBBDVZ010000176.1, read as the reverse complement.
TGCGCACAGCCGACGTCTTGCATGAAACCGCACAACAACTCGATCTTTTCATTCACACCCGCCGTGGATAGCAATCGCGGCACGCTGGACAGCGACGTATGCAGCGTCACATGTGCCACGCCCAACCCGTTCGGTGAAATGACCTGCGGGCCGGTTGGCAAATAGAGCATCATGGCGAACCGATCGCAGCCGCACATTTCGGCCAGGATTTCGGTATGCCCGGGATAATTGATCCCGGCGAGCCTGAGTGCCGCCTTGTTGATCGGTGCGGTAACAATCGCGTCGAATCGATCGGCGAGCGTCGCACGCGTGGCCGCGACCAGAAAGTCGTATGCAGCCCTGCCTGCTCGCGCATCAATTCGTCCCGGCACGACGTCGGCCAGACTGATATCGGCGGGATTCCAGCAAGGGACGACGTCGTTGGGGTATTGTGCGTCGTCACAATCATCGACGGAAATAATCCGGAGCGAGTTGCCCAGCAGTCGTGCGGTATTGTCGAGGACCCGTGCGTCGCCGACGACCGTGGGACGACACTGGCCTCGAACGTCAGGATCGGTGCAAGCACGCACGACCACTTCCGGGCCAATGCCCGCAACGTCGCCAAGTGTAATGGCTATTTTCGGTCGTTCCATTTCAATTGCGTCGCTGGTTCATCGCGAAGAGCACGGGCAAGATGCCCGTGGCACCCCGCACGGAGTGACGCTATCACGGTGGTTTTTCATAACACTCGATCTCGGCCAGCGGAGTTGCTCGCCGGTCCTTGTCGGAGAGAATGGGCTCGCCGCGCAGCGGCCAGTCGATGCCGATGGCCGGGTCGTTCCACAACAACGACCGTTCCTGTTCGCGGTCGTAGTAATCATCGCACTTGTAATACATCTCGGCCAGTTCGCTGAGGACGTAAAACCCGTGGGCGAATCCCGGCGGAATGTACAACTGCCGGTGGTTCGACTCGCTGAGCACCGCGCCCGCCCAGTTGCCAAAGTTGGGCGAATATCGTCGGAGGTCGACGGCCACGTCGAAAATCTCACCCCGCAAACACTGCACGAGCTTGCCCTGCGCGTGCTGAATTTGAAAGTGCAACCCACGCAGCGTCCCTTGGGCCGACCGCGAATAATTGTCCTGGACGAAGTCGGCTGTAATTCCCGCGTCGGCGTAGTGCTGGCGCTGAAAAATCTCCTGGAAAAAGCCGCGTTCATCGGCAAAAACGCGTGGCTCGATAATGACCACGCCGGGCAAATTGGTTTGTTGAATCTGCATGAGAATTCTCGGGAAAGGGGACAGGTCCATTTTTTTGCGAGGCAATGGAAGGCGGTCTCATCCGGCTTCGAAAAATGGACCTGTCCCCGTTTTTGCAAGCATACTGTACACGTCGAACTTCCGACAGTCGAAGTCGCCGCCGTTTAGAGCTTGTCACTCGCACGTGTCGCTCGTATCGTGAAGCTGCCCGGCAGACCCACGCCGACCACATAATCCGTTGCCGCAAGTAGGAAGCGATTTATGAGAGAAGCCGTTGTTGTCGAGAGTGTGCGTTCGCCGCTGGCCAAGTCGTTTCGCGGGTCGCTGAACATGACGCGGCCCGACGAGATTCTCGCCCACTGCATTCGAGCCGTCGTCGGCCGCGTGCCGCAACTCGAAGCGTCGGACGTCGAAGAGGTTGTCGCCGGCTGCGGTTTCCCGGAAGGGCAGCAGGGGATGAACGTGGCTCGCGTGGCGGCATTGCGCGCCGGCCTGCCGACTTCAGTCAGCGCGATGACGGTCAATCGGTTCTGCTCGTCGGGGTTGCAGGCCATCGCGTTGGCGGCCCATCAAATCATTCACGAAGGCGTCGAGGTCGCCATCGGCGGCGGCGTGGAGAGCATCACGCAAATCTCCAGACTTAAGTCGGACCCGAACCCGTGGGTCAAGGAGCGCTATCCCGGCATCTACATGGTGATGGGCGCTACCTGCGAAATTCTGGCGAAGCGGTACAAAGTCAGCCGCCGGTCGCAGGACGAATACGCCCTCTTAAGCCAGCAGCGAACGGCACGCGCGCAGCGCGAGGGCTTTTTCGATGCGGAGCTGGCGCCGATGCGCGTGACGCGGGCAATCATCGACCGCAAGAGCGGCGAAGTCGTCGGCACCGAGGAACATCTGCTCGGCAAGGACGAATGCAATCGACCTGACACGACCCTGGAAGGCCTGCAAGCGCTCAAACCCTATTTCGATCCCGACAGCGGCGAAGGAACCATCACCGCGGGAAATTCGTCGCAGCTATCCGACGGCGCTGCAGCGGCGCTGCTCATGTCGCGCGAGCGCGCTGCGGCGTTGGGACTCAAGCCGAGAATTGCCTTCCGCGGATTCTCAGTGGTCGGCTGCGACCCCGAAGAGATGGGGCTTGGTCCCGCGCTCGCGGTTCCCAAGCTGCTGAAGCAACACCGGCTCAAGGTAAAAGACATCGATTTGTGGGAGCTCAACGAGGCCTTTGCCGCCCAGGTGGTTTACTGCCGCGATAAGCTGGGACTCGACCCGGAGAAGCTGAATGTCAACGGCGGGTCGATTGCAATCGGCCACCCCTACGGAATGACGGGTGCTCGAATGGTCGGCACGTTGGCCAACGAGATGCACCGCCGCGGGGCACGGTTGGGCGTGGTGACGATGTGTATCGGCGGCGGGCAGGGGGCGGCCGGGCTGTTCGAACTGTGCAGGTAAGTACTGCCGGCGGAGCGTCCGGCATAGTGGGTGCCATGCCCACGGCTTTGCGTGGGCATGCTTGTGCGTACTGCGCACGTTCGGCATGCCCATCCAAAGCGATGGGCATGGCACCCGAGATTTTGGCTAGCCGGTCGATTAGATGCCGTTCTGCCCTGTTATCCGGTTTTGAAGCCGCTGGCGGCCCAATTGGGCGATCTAAAGCCCTCCGAAACATACCCTTTGTTTGCCGCGTCCGTTAAGATTCGGATATGCTGATGCGTCGGGCCGCCCGGCTAGAGATTCGCCCCAAAACGAGGAACAAATAGCTGCCATGGACAAATGTTGGCGTCCAACTTCGGGCCTGTTACTGCTGGCGGCCGCGCTGTCGCTTACGGCGTCGACCGGCCGGCTTCGTGCCGACGAGCCGATCGACTTCAACCGGGACATACGCCCGATCTTGTCTAACACCTGCTTCAAGTGTCACGGACCCGACGACAAGAAGCGGCAAGCGAACATGCGCCTGGATACCACCGACGCGGCCGCCGGAAAGCTCGAATCGGGCGAGACGTTGATCGTGCCCGGCGACAGCGCGAAAAGCGAGCTGTACCGGCGCATTTCGAGCACCGATGACGCGACGCGCATGCCACCGGCCGACAGCGGAAAAACGCTCACCCCAGCAAAGATCGAACTTCTCAAAAAGTGGATTGACGGCGGCGGCCAGTTGCGGCCGCACTGGTCGCTCATCACCCCCAAGCGAAGTCCGCCGCCCGAGGTCAAAGCCGCAGCACCCACCGCGATCGACCGATTCGTTGTCGCCCGGCTGGAGAAGGAAGGCCTCCAACTTTCGCCCGCGGCCGACAAGACGGCGCTCATTCGCCGCGTGACATTGGATCTCACCGGGCTACCTCCGACGCTCGCGGAGATCGATGCGTTTCTGGCCGACAATTCGCCCGACGCCTACGAGCGGCTCGTAACGCGTTTGCTCGGCTCGCCACACTATGGCGAACAGATGACGCGCTACTGGCTCGACGCGGCTCGTTACGGCGACACGCACGGTATGCATCTCGACAACGAGCGCTCGCTGTGGCCTTATCGCGACTGGGTGATCACGGCCTTTAACGACAACAAGCCGTTCGATCAATTCACGATCGAACAATTGGCCGGCGACCTGTTGCCCAACCCGACGCTCGAACAGCGCGTGGCAACGGGTTTCAACCGGTGCAACGTCACTACCGGCGAAGGCGGGGCGATCGACGAAGAGTTCCGCGTCCGCTACGCCGTCGATCGCGTGGAAACCACTTCGGCTGTGTTTCTCGGGTTGACGCTAGGGTGTGCCGTCTGCCACGACCACAAGTTCGATCCGGTCACGCAGAAGGAATTCTACCAGCTCTTTGCCTACTTCAACAGCGTGGCGGACAAGGGGCTGGACGGCAATGCGCTGTTGCCGCCGCCGACCCTCCCGTTGTCGACACCCGAGCAAGCGGCACAACGAGGCACGCTCGAGCAGCAGGTGGCCGGCGTGGAGCAAGCAATCGCGGCGGAAGTCGCGAAGGTCACTTTGCCCGAGACCGCGTCGACGGCCGGGTCAGCTTCCCAGTCGCTCTTGGCATGGGCGCAGGCCGAACGCCAGGTGACGAAATCAACGCTGCCCAAGCACCTGCAAGAGATCATCAAGCTGGATGCCGACAAACGCAATGCGGAGCAACAGCAGCAGCTGCGAAACTATTTCATCGAGCACGTGTATGCGGAAACCCGTCCGGTTTTCGATCCTCTGCACAAGCAGCTTGCCGATGCGAAACAGAAGTTAACCGACCTCGACAAGCTCATTCCCTCAACCCTGATCATGCAGGAGATGGAAACGCCTCGGCCGGCGCACGTGCTCGTTCGAGGCGCTTACGACAAGCCTGGCGACCCGGTGGTTCCCGGAGTGCCGCGCGTCATTCCGCCCGAACTTGGCGTTGAGGCCCCAAAGAACCGCCTGGCCTTGGCAAAGTGGCTCGTTCATCCCCAGCACCCGCTCACGGCGCGAGTGACGGTCAACCGGTTTTGGCAGCGTTATTTCGGAACGGGCCTGGTCAAAACCGCCGAGGACTTCGGGGCACAGGGCGAGTGGCCGTCTCACCCGGAACTTTTGGATTGGCTGGCCGTTGAGTTCATCGAGAGCGGCTGGAACGTCAAGCACATGCAGAAACTGATCGTCATGTCGTCGACGTACCGTCAATCGTCGCGAGTGACGCCCGAACTGTTGAAGGTTGACAGGGAGAACCGGCTTCTGACGCGCGGCCCGCGATTCCGCATGGATGCTGAGATGATCCGCGACAACGCGCTGGCGATCAGCGGGTTGCTGGTGTCCAAAATCGGCGGCAGGAGCGTCAAGCCCTATCAGCCCCCCGGACTATGGGAAGCGATCGCCTATCCGACGAGCACCACTGCCAAGTTCGTCAAAGATGAAGGAGAGGGGCTTTACCGTCGCAGCCTTTACACGTTCTGGAAGCGGACTTCTCCGCCCCCTTCGATGACGAACTTCGATGCCCCCTCGCGTGAGTCGTGCACGGTCAACCGCAGTCGCACCAACACGCCGCTGCAGGCGCTCAACTTGATGAACGACGAGCAATTTGTCGAAGCCGCACGCCGCTTTGCCGAGCGCGTGATGACCGAAGGAGGCGCGACCGAGCGCGATCGAGCGGTCTTTGCTTTCCGATTGGCCACCGCACGCATGCCGAACGACGGCGAGTCAAGTGTCCTACTCGCCGTCTGGAAATCGCATCTCGAAGAGTATCAAGGCAACGCCGAGGCGGCCCGCAAGTTGATCGACGTCGGCGACTCGACGCCGAACCCGGCGCTCAATGCGAGCGAGTTGGCGGCCTGGACGATGGTGGCCAACCTGCTCCTCAATCTCGACGAAGCCGTTACCAAGGGGTAGCAACAACATGGACCCGATTCTCGATTCTCAACTGTTGCAGACTCGCCGCCATTTCTTCGGACGCGCTGCGACCGGAATCGGCACGGCTGCGCTGGCGTCGCTGCTCAATCCGCAACTCTTCGCGGCGGCGGCCGGCGCGGAAGACGTCGACCGCGGGATTTTGGGCCAGCCGCATTTCGCGCCGCGCGCAAAGCGGGTGATTTATCTGTTTATGTCGGGAGCGCCGTCGCAGCTCGACCTGTATGACCACAAGCCCCTGATGAACGAGATGTTCGACAAGGAATTACCCGACTCGGTGCGCATGGGGCAGCGCATCACCACGATGACGTCCGGGCAGGCGCGCTTCCCGATCGCTCCGTCGATCTTCAAATTCAGCCGCCACGGCCAGGCGGGTACGTGGTTCAGCGAGCTGTTGCCCCATACGGCAAGCGTGGCTGATGACCTGGCGGTCATCAAGACCATTCACACGGAGGCGATCAACCACGACCCGGCGGTGACGTTCATCCAAACCGGCTCCGAGCAACCGGGCCGCCCGAGCGCCGGCGCCTGGGTCTCATACGGGTTGGGACGGATGAACGACGATCTGCCGGCTTTCGTCGTGTTGCATTCGATGGGCAGCCAAAAACGCGAAGCGCAGGCCCTGTTCTCCCGACTTTGGGGCACGGGATTCATTCCTTCCAGGCACCAGGGCGTGAGCTTGCGCTCCCAGGGCGACCCCGTGCTTTATCTTTCGAATCCCAACGGCGTCAGCAGCAAGACGCGCCGCACGATGCTCGACGCGCTCTCGAAGCTCAATCACGAGCAATTCACGAGCGTTGGCGACCCCGAGATCAATACGCGCATCGCCCAGTACGAGATGGCGTACCGGATGCAGACCTCCGTGCCCGAGCTCGTCGACTTGTCGGACGAGCCAAAGCACATTCTCGACATGTACGGCCCCGAGGTGCACCGGCCGGGCAGCTTTGCCGCCAATTGCCTGCTGGCACGAAGGCTCGCGGAGCGCGACGTGCGCTTTGTGCAACTGTTCATTCGGGACTGGGACCATCACAGCGACCTTCCGGGCGACATTCGGCGACTGTGTGGCGACGTCGACCAGCCACAGGCCGCGCTCATCAAAGACCTCAAGCAGCGCGGCATGCTCGACGACACGCTGGTGATTTGGGGAGGCGAGTTCGGCCGAACCATTTACAGCCAGGGCACGCTCACCAAGGACAACTACGGCCGCGACCATCACCCGCGCTGCTTCACCATGTGGATGGCCGGCGGCG
>JBBDVZ010000175.1:0-7058 GCA_040903115.1 Planctomycetaceae bacterium | reverse complement strand
TCTCGTTGCTGAGTGGGCCTACCAGTAAGAAGTTCGCCAACAAGGAAATCAGCCGTGTCATCGAAATCCGCGGCGACCAGACACTCGAAGACCTGCATGATGCCATCTTCAAGGCGTACGACCGTTGGGACGAACATCTGTACGAGTTTCAGTTCGGCAAACGTCCGTTTGATCCCGACGGACCCAAATACGGAGGTCCCAGTCCGCGGCCAAGGAAGAAAGGGGATGGAGACGCCTGTGTGACAAAGCTGAACGATCTGGATCTGACTCCGGGTCGTGTCTTCGGTTACTGGTTCGACTTCGGCGACGATTGGTTTCATCAGGTTCAGGTGGACCGGATCGAGCAAGCCATCCCGACCGTCACCTACCCGCGTGTCACCAAGCGGGTGGGCAAATCTCCGCCGCAGTATCGCGACGAGTAGTGGCTGCGAAGTGTGGAAACGATGTCAAACTCGAAGAAGAAACGCAAAAAGGCCAAGCCAAAACGCAGACTCACCGCCGCCGAAAAGCGGGTGCAGCGCGCGCGAAACCAGAAGTACATGACGATCTTCATGGACGGCAAGCAGAAGCGGGTTCCGCGACCTCAGTTGATTCGAGGCTTGCCCGTCGAGGAATTCATCGCCAAGAATGCCGACCCCATTTGGTTGCACGAGAACGGACTCTGGGAGTTCACGACTCCTAATCAGGAAAAGTGAGTATTGACCGATGGCCGGCGACGAGCGTGAGATCACGTCCTCCGACGCTGGCACAGCAAGGAGGGAGCACGTGCATAATTCGACCACCGTCGAATGGCACTCGGTGAATCGGACTTCAGAAAAGGGGAATGGATGGTGACTGCCGATGAACCGCCTACACCTGCCGTCGATCGTCTCTCCCCTCCCGAAGCCAAGATTGCCTTGTTCCGCACGCTCTTTCGAGGGCGTGACGACGTCTATGCCCGCCGCTTCGAAAGTCGCAGGATGGGCAAGTCGGGGTATTCGCCCGCGTGTGGCAATGAGTGGGCGCCCGGCGTGTGCGAAAAACCCCGGATCAAATGCGCCGCCTGCCCGCACCAACGGTTTCTACCCGTCACCGACGACGTCGTCCGCTGGCACCTGTCCGGACAGGACAATACGGGGCGCGACTTCGTCATGGGTATTTACCCTTTGTTGCGCGACGAAACCTGTTTCTTCCTGGCGATCGACTTGGACAAGAAGAACTGGCAGGAGGATGCGCGAGCGGTTATGGACACGTGTCATCGCCTCGACCTGCCGGCGGCACTGGAGCGATCGCGTAGCGGAAACGGCGGACACCTTTGGCTGTTTTTCAAAGAGGCGATCCCTGCAACACTGGCACGCAAGCTCGGCGCGTCCTTATTGACCGAGACGATGGAACGCCGACCGGGCATCGGGCTGGATTTCTACGACCGCTTCTTTCCCAATCAAGACACCCTGCCTCAAGGCGGTTTCGGCAATTTGATCGCGCTGCCCTTGCAGAGAGTGCCGCGGGAGTGGGGCAACAGCGTTTTTCTCGACGACGAATTCGAGCCTCATATCGACCAATGGGCGCTGCTGTCCGCGATTCGTCGAATCGATCGGGTGACTGCCGAGACAATCGTATCTCACGCGGAAAGAAAGGGGCGGATTGTCGGTGTGCGCTTCGCCCCCGTGGAAGACGACGACGCTCGGCCCTGGGCGGCGTCTCCGTCCCGTCGCCGAAAAGGGCCTCCGTGGAACGGGCCGCTGCCGAGCCAACTCGAATTGATCCTGGGCAATCAGATCTACATTGCCAAAGACCAACTGGTTCCCGCTCTGCAAAACCGCCTGGTTCGAATAGCCGCGTTTCAAAACCCCGAGTTCTACAAGGCTCAATCCATGCGCCTGCCAACCTATGGCAAGCCGCGCATCATCGCTTGCGCCGAGGATTGTCAGCAACACATCGGCCTGCCTCGTGGTTGTCTGGAGGAACTGCAAACGTTGCTGTCAAATTTGAGTGTGGACGTCGTCTTGCGAGACGAACGTCATTCGGGCAGGCCGCTGAATGTCGAGTTTCACGGTCGATTGCATGCCGAGCAGGAAGCCGCAGCCAACGCGATGTTGGCGCACGACACGGGCGTGCTCGCCGCGACGACTGCTTTTGGAAAGACTGTGGTAGCCGCATGGCTCATCGCAAAGCGCGGAGTCAATACGCTGGTTCTTGTCCATCGTCGCCAATTGGCGGAACAATGGGTGCAACGCTTGGCAACGTTTCTGAATCTGCCGTCAAAGAGGATTGGCCAAATCGGCGGCGGACGCAAGAAACCGACGGGCTCGCTGGACGTGGCGCTAGTCCAAAGCCTGTCGCGGAAAGGGGTCGTGCATGACTTGGTAAGCGAGTCCGGGCATCTCGTCGTGGACGAATGCCACCATCTGTCCGCTGCCAGTTTCGAGCAGGTCGTCCGCCAGGCGAAGGCAAAATTCGTCACGGGCCTGTCCGCCACGGTTACTCGGAAAGACGGACACCACCCGATTATCTTCATGCAGTGCGGACCGGTTCGCCATCGCGTCGATGCCAAGGCGCAGGCAGCCACACGGCCCTTTGAACGTACCGTCTATGTCCGTCCGACGGGCTTTCGTCCGTCGGATCCTGCCGCCGAAGACAGGCGAGTCCAGTTTCAAGAGTTGTATTCGGAGCTGATCGCGGATCAAGCCCGCAATCAGCTCATCTGCGACGAGGTACTCCAAGCCGTTGGCGAAGCTCGATCGCCATTGGTATTGACCGAACGCAACGAGCATCTGGATTCCCTGGCGAAGCGACTGTCAACCAGCATTCAGCATCTGGTCATGCTGCGCGGAGGCATGGGCAGAAAACAGATCTGCGACGTTGTCGCCAGGCTCGCAGCGATTCCCGAGCACGAGCCGCGCGCCTTGATCGCAACCGGACGATACATCGGCGAAGGCTTCGACGACGCGCGGCTGGACACGCTGTTTCTCACCCTGCCGGTCTCGTGGCGCGGCACGATTGCACAATACGTGGGCCGATTGCACCGCCTACACGATCGGAAATGCGAGGTGCGCGTGTATGACTATGCGGACCTGAACGCGCCCATGCTGGCCCGCATGTTCGACCGGCGCTGCCGCGGCTACGAAGCGGCCGGTTATGAGATCCTGCTCCCGGCGAGCGCCGTGCCGGGCTGGCCTGTGGACTGCCCCTTGCCGGTCGATCCTCAGTGGAAAAGCGACTACGCGGCCAGCGTCCAGCGGCTTATTCGTGACGGCGTTGAGGCGTCGTTGGCAAACTTGTTCGCTCATGTGGCACGATCAGTTTCTCCCGACGCCGAAGGCGCGGATCGCGCCCGCAGCGCGACCGAGGCATTTCTCTACCGCCGCTTGCAGACCCTTCCTCAGACCACCGGGCGGTTCCGCTTGAATGCCCAGCTATCGATTCCGTTCGACGGCAACGGTTGCATGGAGGTGGACTTGCTGTGTCCCGAGGCACGGCTCGCCATTGAGCTGGACGGCGCGCAGCATCTCGACAGCCCTGAGGCTTATCGCCGCGACCGCCGCAAGGATATGCTCTTGCAGGAGCACGGTTATTTCGTGCTGCGGTTCCTGGCCGAAGACATTGGCAAGCAACTCGACACAGTGCTCGACGCAATCCTCCGAGCATTGTCACGCCGCGAAGCGGAACGTCAAAACGAACGCAGTCGTGAAGAGTATCACCGCCTCCATTTATCAGAAAGATAAGCTCTACGCTGGCGTCGCGAAGGTCGCCTCCGAGATTATCTTGAGGCGGTCGCCCGAGCACCTTTTGAACCACCTCTTGTCCCATCGTGCCAAACACTTACGTCACCCGTCAAAGACAACTCCTCGTTCCGGCGGATTCGGTTGAACTGCCGGCTCGACGGCGCAACTCTTGTCGCTGAAATGAGAAAGCCCTTCGACGTTCTCGCCGAAGGGCTCGTTTGGAAAAATAGTCGGGGCGACAGGATTTGAACCTGCGACCTCTTGGTCCCGAACCAAGCGCTCTAGCCAGGCTGAGCCACGCCCCGTTGTTTGGCCGCCGGTTTTGGCGATACTCGCCGGCTGCCGACGTGCTTGCTGCTTTCTTTGACACGCGCCTGCCGTCGTGGGTCGCGCGCAATCCGCTGACTGCCCTGACCCCCGACCGGCTGGCGGCTGCGGCGTGCATTCTAACAGGCTGGCAGAATGGGTCAACGCACGATGCCGGGCAGTCTGCGTGGCGGCGGCGGAGGTGTCGCGCGTGCTGGAATCGGGCGGGCTTGGCGCGGGTCTCGGGCGATTAAAGCCCCGCGCAAGTCTCAGTTCCCACCCGACGCAGCGGATGGGCTTCATTGAATCCGAAATCCCAAATCCGCAATCATCCCGCTCGGTCGCTGGCTGGCGCGCTTCCGCTTCTCTTTGCGAGCCCCTAGAATCAACGTGACACACAACCATGGGCCTCGGTTGCTCGAGGCGGCAACGTGAGAATGTGGAAGGATTGTCCAATGACTCGAAAACTGATGATTGCTGCATGCTTGGTGGCGCTTGTCGCATCCGCGCTGTCGATGGCGGTTGCCGCGGCCAAGTTCAACAAAAAGGTCGACGTCGGCCAGCGGGCTCCCGACTGGAAAGGCCTCAAGGGAACCGACGATAAGCCACACAGCCTCGCCGACTACAAACGGGCCAAAGTGCTGGTTTTCACCGTCACGTGCAATCACTGCCCGGTGGCCCAGATTTACGAGGAACGCTTCAGCGAGTTCGCCAAGACTTATAAGGAGAAGGGGGTCGAATTCGTGGCTGTCTGCTGCGGGCAGGAGCCCGTCGACAGTTTCGACGAGATGAAAAAACGAGCCAGCGAGAAGAAATTCACTTATCCGTATTTGCACGATGCCGATCAATCGGTCGGCCGCAGCTACGGGGCCTCGAGCACGCCTCAGTTATTCGTGCTCGACGGCGAGCGAAAGATCGCTTACATGGGGGCCTTCGACGACAACGAGAACGCGTCGAAGGTAAAGCACCAGTACGTGCTCGATGCGGTTGACGCCCTGCTGGCCGGCTCGAAGCCGGAAGTCACCGAAACGCGCCCGCGCGGCTGCGGCATCGTGTATCCGGAGAAGTAGCGCCGTTGGTTGGCGAATGCGCGCCGGACATGCGGTTCCGACGGGGCGCGACTCGGCTGAGCTCGTCGAAGTCAGCCCGTCGGCTTTGGGATGGCGAGAAGGAGCGGTGCAACGAGATGGAACGACCAATTGTGTTGAAATTGAAGACTTGTTTTGCATCGCTGCTGCTCGCGATCGTCGCGGTGATCGTCTGCGGATGCCCCGAAACCCCGTCGCGTACGAAAGTCGTTGAGCCCGCGACGACGCCGTCAACGCCGGACGGCGTCGCAGCGACAAAACCGATCACGCTCGAAGCCGCCGACCCTGCCGGTCTGCAGGCGATTCTCGACAAGCACCGCGGCAAGGTCGTGGTCGTCGACTTTTGGGCCACTTGGTGCATCCCGTGTCTGCAGGCGTTTCCGCACACCCTCGAGTTGGGCCACAAGTATGCCGACAAAGGATTGGTGATCATCTCCGTCTGTATGATGGAGCCGGAGGAAGACACCAAGCAAAAGGCGCTGGCAAAGCTCAAGGAGCTGAAAGCCGACTGCATCAACCTGATCTCGGCCCTCGGCGGCGAAGAGGCAGCGTACGACGCCTTCGACATCGTCCCCTTGCCGACGTACAAAATCTACGGCCGCGACGGCAAACTCGCCCGCACGTTCGACAACACCGACGTCGACCACCCGTTCGATCACACCGACGTCGAGGCGGAAGTGCGAAAGCTGCTCGGGCTGTAGTAGAACGACCAGCATAAAACGGTGGGTGCCATGCCCACTGCTTTGGGTGAGGGTGTCAGGTAATTCCGACACTCGAAAACCATGAGCCTGTGACGCCCTTCAGGGCTATTGCGCAACGCCCTGGGTCCAATGGAGTAGACATCTGAGGTTTTTGTTCAAGCGGTTTTCTGGTTCCCAAGCTCTGCTTGGGAACCTACTGTCTCGAAGCTCTGCTTCGAGTGACATGGTGACGCGAAGCGGCAGGGTGGCTGGGGTCGAGCCGCCAAGGCTCGCCCCCAGTTCATCGATCTGGGGGCACGCTGGCGCGTGACTCCAGGCACCCCGCGAGTCCAATTCGCTTAGTGCTTCGTGCTTTGGATTTCCTTCGTCATTCGTGCTTCGTGCTTTCCCTTCTACCGGTATCGGTCGCGAGGCCTTTGCGGACCCACTCGTTGATGCCGCCTTTCATGCTGCGGACATTGCGGTAGCCCATCGACTTGAGGTACAGCGTCGTGTACTTCGAAAACTTGCCGATGCCGCACACCATCACGATCGGCGCTGCGCGATCGTCGGGCAATTCGCCCGCGCGGGCCGCTAATTGCTCTTGCGGAATGTTGACCGAGCCGGGTACGTGCGACTGCGCATACAGGTCGGGCGGCCGCACGTCGACGACCAGCGGCCGAGCGGCTTGCTGGAGCTGCTGATCGAGGTCGCCCGCCTTCACCGAGTCGTGCGGGTTCTTGAGGTTCTCGAGCATCTCGGCCAGAAGCTGTTCGTCGGCGCTCGGGCCGCTGGCTGCTTCGGCCTTCTCGTCGGCGGGACAAATTTTGGGAAAGTGCCGCTGGAACGACGACGCGTATTTGAACACGTTATCGGGGAAGATAATAACCGCAATCGTCCCCGGCTCGTCGGGAATGTGACGCAATCCACCCACCAGCGCCATGCCGGAACTCGGGCCGGCGATGATGCTCTCTTCGCGGTTGAGCCGCAGGCACATCTCGTACGCGTCGCGGTCGGCGACTTCGGTCGTGTGGTCGTACTCTTGCGGGAGAAAGAACTCCGTTTGCTTGAGTTGCGTGAGACTGCGCACGCCGGGAATATCGTGTCCGTCTTCGGGGTAAACGCCGATGACCTTGACGTCGCTCCGCTGCTGCTTGAGGAAGCGGCCCGTCCCGGTGATCGTGCCGCACGTACCCAACCCGGCGACAAAGTGCGTGACCTTGCCCGCGGTTTGCCGCCAGATTTCCGGCCCGGTGGTGCGGTAGTGGATGTCGGGATTG
>JBBDVZ010000174.1:0-7076 GCA_040903115.1 Planctomycetaceae bacterium | reverse complement strand
CCCAAGCTCCGCTTGGGAACGCACTTTCGCGAAGCTCCGCTTCGCGTCAACGTGCGTTGAATCGGGCGTGAGATTAACGATGGAAGGTCGTTAGCAACTCGCCCCCCACCCCGACCCTCCCCCGCAAGGGGGGAGGGGGATCCCGTGAGGACGCTTTTATAAAATTCGTTGCTTCGTCGAGGCTGCGTCATCCGAATCAGATCACGAGCCGTGTCCGCAGCTCGACGACGACCGGCGTGATCTTGGCGCTCGTGGTGAGCAGGTTGATCCGGTCGCTGGTGTTGCAGAGTTTGACGTAACCGTGAACTCGCTGCCAGCGCGCGAAGATGTCTTCGCATTCGCGCTGCAGTTGCGACGGGTCGCTCCCATTGAGCGCGTGATTTTGGAAGCGCCGAACCGCGTCACCCAGCGCCTGCGATTCCTGCAGCGCCGTCTTGCGGAAGTCGCGAGGCTGGCGGTCGAGCCAGCGGCGCAGGTCCGAGTCGAGACGCTCCTGCAAGGAGGCCAGCGAGGCGGCCAGGCTGGCGGCCTTCTCCCGGTCGAGTCCCTCATGAAGCTGCAGCGCCTCGCGCAGGGCCATAATTCCCCGCTCGATGTCGTTCAAGACCTCTTGAGCCTTGCTGCTGTTGAGCTGGCGGAACATCGTCTGGAATTCGTCCCACGCGTCTTCCACGTAGCGAAAGTCTTCAATCAATTGGCTGTGATCGGAGTCGCTGGAAGCGGCGTCGGCAAAATGCTCGCACACCCCGTAGAACTGGTTGCAGGTCGGGATGACCTCACTGGCCTCGGGAAGCGTGATCAACAGCTTCAGCGGCGCCCGAACGTAAAACTCGTCGACGTCCTTCATCAGCGACATCGTCAGGTGCAGCAGCTCGTCGCGGTCGACGCGCGTCGGTAGTTTGAGCAGCAGGTGAATCTGCGTGTCGCTGTGGTTGATCCGGCGAACGTTACGTTCGATTTGCCGGCTGTCGAGTGCACGCAGGGAAATCGCATATGCCGACCATCGCGTTTCAAACTGGCGGTACTCCGCGACAATGGCATCGTAGCCCGCGGTCCCGCCCGCGAGCGATGCCACGCGCTCGGCCTGCTGCTGCACCTTTTGTCCATCCAAAATGTATCGGTGTCGGTCCGATGAGCGCTGCACCGCGACTTCCACGTCGATCAGCAGGTTCTTCAAATCGGCCCTCAACGAGGCCATTTCCAGCAGCAGCTCCTCGCGGTCGACGGGCTTTCGCACCTGCAGGATCCCGCCGAGTTGCTCGTCGATTTCGTCGAGCCTTTCGACGTGCTCGAGCGACGCCTGATCGAGGCCGCGGATTTGACGCAGTCGAAACGAGAGTGTCTGCCACTCGCTCGAGAGGATGCCGTAATCGGCGGCAATGGGCTCGTGGTCGTTGGTGTTCATGCTGTTTTGTGCCAGCACGAACGACCGGGCACGCAGCTTCAGCACGTCGCCGAAGATCGGGCGAATGCCGCGGCCTTTGTCGAGGTCGTAATCGAGGTCCTTGGCCAGGCCGGTGGCTTCCTGCGAGAAGCGCGTCAGGAGGGGGCGGGACTGCGATAGTTGCTGCGACGGCCGCTTTCGGCTCTGCGTGAGGGGCGCCGCCTCTTGCGCGACGCTTTCCGATCGCTCGGATTCCGACTCGATCAGGGCGCGGATCAGGTCATCGACGTAACGGCGGCGTTGCTCCGGGTCGTCCAAACCGGCGGCTGGTGCGCGCGAGGCGGCGACCGCCCCCAGTAAGATGGCGATGCCCAAAGCGTACAACAGAATCGACCGTCTCGATGCGCCGGCGGCATGGATTTTAGATTGCGGCGTGCGTCCTGCGCAGTCCTTTGTCGCGAGTCGCTTCATCATTCGAATCCTTTCGTTGACTGGGTCATTTGTCGCCCGCCGGCCGTGGGCCTGCCGAACAGTGGCGCTTTTTCCGGGTCTTGTGCCAATCGTCCGGGAGCGGTTGGTGCAGAGTTCGGCCTGCCGATCGCGGCCGCCACAAAGCTCCGCCAAGCCCCCGATTGTCTGGGCCGGGACGGATTTTCGTCCCAAGCAGGGAGCCTGTAATCAATTGCCGCGATTTCGTCTAGGTCGATTTTTCGACGGCGTGCCACGCCGCGAGCCGGCGGGTTTAACCCGCCGGTCTTCGCGACGTGCGAATGCTTGTGGCGGGTTTGAGGACACCGGCCAAAGACCGCGGGGATGAACCCCGCGGCTCGAGGCGTGGGGGTTGGCGGTGTGGCCGATCAGTGCGTCAGGGCGGCCGCCTCGGCATCGGCGGCGGTTGCGGCGCGGCGGATATCTCGCGGGGCGAACGCCAAACCGGCTACCAGCAGCAGGATGGCGACGACGGCATAAATGACCGAAGTTGAAGCCAGGGCCTGGCCCATCGTAATGTTCAGGCGGGTTGTGGCGACGCCGATTCCAAAGGTTCCGCAGCCGGCGCCGAACCATCCAATCATGTTCGCCAGCCCCAGCATAGTGGCGCGGCGCGACGGGTGCACGACGTCGTACATCGATGCCCAGATATTGGCGTCGTAAATGCCTTTGGCGAGACCGAAGAGCGTCAGGTACATCACAAGGTTCACGACGTCGGTCGCCAATCCGGAGAGATAGATAAAGGGAATGCCCAGCAGCGCGCCCAGCGATTGGGTGAGGATGCGCCCGCCGGGGTGCAACAGACGAGCGCGGTCGGCCAACACCCCGCCGATGACGGAACCGATGATGCTTGCGACCTGGAGATAAAATGAACTGCTGAAGCCGGCCATCGTCAGCGACATCTCAAAATTGTCTTTCAAGTATTTGGGCATCCACGACAGAAACACCAGTCCCACCGAGTTTGCTCCAAAGAACGCGGCGACCAGCAAGAGCGCGCTCGGAGTGTGCAACAGCTCGCCGAGGAACCGGCGCAGAGGAATTGCCTTCGGATCGACCTCGTCCGCGGCGGCTCCCGACTCGAGGCGTTCGGCTTCGTTGCGCCCCGGCTCGCGCAGAAAGAGCATTAGCACCACCCCTAAAACCATTCCGCAAATGCCGAAAACGATGAACGGCGACCTCCAGTCGTAGAGTTCGGCGAGATAACCGGCCAGCGTTGTGCCGCCGATGGTCCCGGCGTAAACGCTGGTCTGATGCAGACCCATCGCGCGCGACCGCGTCTTCTTGGTGTGGTAGTCGCTGACGAGCGACATGGTTGCGGGGAAGTAAAACGTCTCGCCCAACCCTTCGCTGCCGCGCACGAAGACAAAGTGCCAAACCTTGCTGCAATACGCGGTCGCCGCGGTAACGACGCTCCATACAAAAAGCCCGCCGAGAATGAGAACTTTGCGGTTGAAACGGTCCCCCACTTGTCCCGCAAGCGGCGCCGTGATCGCGTATATCCACATGAACGACGAAATAATCAGGCCAATCTGCTCATCGGTGAACTTGTACTCGTCCTGCAGCTCGGTCGAAACCGCGTTCACCGCCATGCGGTCGGCGTAGTTGAAGAAGCAGATGAACCACAGCATGCCCACGACCCACCACTTATAGTTGGGGCCGGGAAGTGCCTTTGCGGTCGGCAACACCTTGTTCTCAACATTCACCGAGGCACCTCTCAGGCATCTGCAGGAGGGAACCGCACCGAAAAGCCCATCCGACGCGGAAAATGACAAAGGGCTGGATTATACGGTGAATCGCCCGCAAGACTCCAGCGAGCGCGGAACTCGGAGCGCGGAGTGCGGAGCGAAAGGCGAGCGGCCTGGCGTCAGCCGGCTGGTGAAATTAGTTTTCAGTTTTCAGTGTTCAGTTTGCGAATTGCCACCTGCAGCGCGCAGGACCGCACCGTGAACCACCACGAGCTCGCCGAGAGCCGCCGGCTCGATGCGGTACGAGCCTGCGAGCGGTCGAAAGACTTGCCGCTCGACTTCCGCACGTAGCGGCTCAAAGAATAATTCGTCGCCGATCAGCGAGACCCCGCCGCCGATCACGATCACCTCCGGCGCCGCAATCGCCAGCACCTGCGCGATCCCCCAGCCCAAGGCGCGGCAGGCGCGCGACAGCACGTCGCGGGCAATTTTGTTGCCGGCGGCGGCCGCCTCGGCGACGATCTTGCCGCTGATTTGCTCGGGGTTGTTTCCGCACCGTTGCAGAAGATCTTCGCGATGATGCGCATCAGGCGGCTGCCGGGATGCTGACGACAGCGCAAGGCGGCGGCGAGTTTCTTGTTCGATCCCGCGGCCGCTCGCCATGTCTTCAACCGTGGCTTGAGGCTGATCGGGATCGAGCGTCGGGCGCAAGTGGCCGATTTCAGCGACGGCTGGGCGATATGCTGCATGCAGAGCGCCGTCGATGACCAACCCGCCGCCGACACCCGTCCCAACCGTGATGAAGAACACGATGCGCGAGCCGCGACCCGCGCCAAAGCGCGCTTCGGCCAATGCGGCGGCGTCGCAATCGTTGCCGAGTATTGTGGGGCGGCCGAGCTCTTTCGTTGTCCACTCAACCAGCGGAAAACCGTCCCAGCCTTCGACTTGGTGGCTCGTGGTGACAATTCCGGCGGCGGCATCGATGGGCCCGCCGAACCCGTAGGCGATGCGCTCGACGTCGAATCGCGCGACAAGGTCGCGGCCGACTTTGAGAATCTGCTCGCGAATTCCCGCTCCGCCACGAGCCGGATCGACGTTCAATCGCTCGACGGCCACGAGGTCCGGCCCGTCTCCGGCGCCGACCCCGAGCTGCAACTTCGTCCCGCCGATTTCGATGCCGAGAAACATTCATAAGTCCAGGGAATTCCCACGGGGCGCGGCCCGTGGGCTTTGTTATGCGAAATCCTGTGAGGTGGGTTTGATCACGATCTCGGAAATGTTCGCGCGCGGCGGGAGCTTGGCGATCATCACGACGGCCGCCGCCACGTCTTCGGGTTGAAGGATTCTGGCCCGATGCTCGGCCGACACGGGAACCGGCCGGTCGTCTAGAATCGGCGTCTCGACTTCGCCCGGGTAAACGTTGGTGATGCGAATACCCAGCTCGTTGACTTCGCGGGCGACGGTTAAACCCAGTCCCGACATGGCGAACTTCGACGCCGTGTAGGCGACCCCCCCCAACAGGCTCGCGCGTATGCCGGCAATCGACGAGATGAGCACGATGAGGCCGTCGCGCCGGTCTCGCATCTGAGGCAACACGGCACGCATGCAGTTGTACGCGCCGGTCGCGTTGACGCACATGATTCGGTCCCAGTTTTCCGGGGTCAGCTCGTGCATCGCCCGCTTGGCCACGTTGAGTCCGGCGCTGTGGACGAGGATGTCGATGCGTCCGAGTTCCCGGTTCGCCCAAGCGAACAACCGCTCGACGTCGTCACGGTCGCCGACGTCGGCCGCATGCGTCAAAATTGTCGGCTTGCCGGAATACGCCGCAGCCGTCACGCAGAGCTTGTCCACACGCCGGCCCGAAATCGCGACACGACAACCTTCGTTAGCCAGCGCGAGAGCACAGGCGGCCCCGATCCCGGTGCCGCCACCGGTGACGAGTGCTGTTTTGTCGGAAAGTTGCATGAGCGCCCCCATCGCCGATTCTCAGTCGTGACTCAATAGCCAGAGAGTGAGAATACTTGGTTGCGGCGAGGGGTTCAAATCAGCGTTGTCACATTCGCCTAATGGGCCGACAGTCGTGAAACGGTGGGTGCCATGCCCACGGCTCGGCTGAGCTCGCCGAAGTCCGCTTTGGGTGGGCATGCATCGGAAGGCATGGCCACGCAGAGCCGTGGTCATGGCACCCCAACCCCTCATTTGCGCTCGGTCCGCTACACGGACGGGCGGCGCGTTTCGATGGGAATCTGTCGCGGCTTGGCGCGTTCGGATTTTGTGAGGCGGATGGTCAACACGCCGTTCTCGGTTTCGGCGGAGACCTTTTCCGCGTCGACAGGCGCCGGCAGCGGAATGGAGCGGACAAAGGTCCCGCTGTGTCGCTGACGGAGATGGATCTGCTGCTGATCGCGGTTGAGAATCGGCAGCCTCTCCCCCTTGAGCGTGAGCATGTTGCCGGCCAGCGTAATCTCGACTTTGTGCGAATCGACGCCGGGGACGTCGACAACGACGCGAACCTCGTCGGGCGTTTCGATCAGGTCGACCGCGGGCGTCCATGTCGGACTGGATTTCAGGCCAAAGGCGTCCAATGCCCGCTCGCCCTGCGACCAGGCGACGTCGAGCCAGTGATCGAGCTCGCGGCGAAGTTTTTCGACCGACGCGGTCAACGGACGTTCGGGACGCGACTCGTGCGAGCTCGGCTCGCAGCCATCGGCTTGCGGCGGTCGTTCGGACTGAGACATTGAATTCTCCCTTGCGTTATTCGAATGCGGAATGCTGGCGAGCGGCTCGACGTAAGCCGGCTGGTGGATTCAGTGTTCAGGGTCCAGTGTTCAGTTTTCAGTGTTCAGTTTTCAGATTGTGCAGAGCGTGTCTGAGGCTCGTTCCTTTCCCGCGTCCCCGTGTCGCCCCGCCCCACCTTCTCTAGTCGGTCGTCACCTGAATCCGCCGCGGTTCGACCTTGGGAAACTTGGGCAATACAACTTCGAGGACCCCGTTGTTGAGGCTGGCCGAGATACGATCGTGGTCGACCTCGTCGCTGAGAATAAACGATCGCAGAAAATCGCCCACCTGGTATTCACGATGCAGCGCGACGGCGTTCTCTTCGCTGCTGGGCTTAACGCGCCCAAACAGCGTAAGCTTGTTGTCCTGCACCTGCAGCTCGAGCGAATCGCCGGTCACGCCCGGCAAGTCGGCGCGCAGCACCAAACCGTCCTCGCGCTCGTAAATGTCGATCGGCGGCGTGAACACAAACCGTTCCTGCCGGTCGTTCCCGCTGGGGTCGTCGCTCTTTGCAGTGGGAATAAGCTCTTCGGTCATCGGGTTGCTCCGCATTCAAGCGTTTCGCGCCGGGTGCCATCCGCCGCGGCGGACGGCTCTGCGTGGCCATGTCCTCGGAGGGCATGCCCACCCAAAGCGGTGGGCATGGCAGCCACCCTTTTTATGATGCTCGGTCAACTTGGGTTACGTACTCTTTTCCACAACCGGAATCTGCCTCGGCTCGCCGGTCGCGGCTTTTGGGA
>JBBDVZ010000173.1:0-7078 GCA_040903115.1 Planctomycetaceae bacterium | reverse complement strand
GGGAGGGAGACCGGGAATCAACCGGTCTTCCTTACCCCTATCCCCAAGAACAAGCTAAATCGAACGGTTAACGGCGTAGGATGGCATCCACTATACCGCGGGTCAATCGCATTGACGAGGCAAACACAACTCCGTGCGCAAAACGCAGCACGGCTTTTCGCACACCCAGTTTTTGGTCAGGGTGGCTGGGGTCGAGCCGCCAGGCTCGCCCCCAGACGAGCGCTCTGGGGGCACGCTGGCGCGTGACCCCAGGCACCCTCCGTTCGTCGCGCACGTTTGCACATCGCACATTTGCTGGAGAAGCTTCAGTGCCCGCGTTATGATATCCGTTCAGCGGCGCGGAAGGCGTGAACCAGGTACCGTCTTCAATCGTTCGACTTTGACCGTTCAACGGGAGGCTTGACGATGGATAAATGGCCGATCGGCGTTTTCACTTCCGTCGACGCCGGACTGGGCGTGCAGCTTGATGTCGCCCGGGAGCTGGGGATCCCGACCGTTCAAATGCACGCTCCTCATCAGTCTTCGCGAACGACGCAAGCCGCCTCACAATTTCTCGAGCGCCTCTCCGCTGCGGGCATCACTCTCACGGCCGTTTTTGGCGGCTTCGAAGACGAGAGTTACGCCGACATCGCCACCACGACAAGGACGGTGGGGCTGGTGCCCGAGCAAACGCGCGCCGCCCGCGCGCGAGAAATGAAGCAAATCGCCGACTTCGCAAAACGACTCGGCTGCAAGACCGTCGCTTTGCACATTGGTTTCGTCCCGGCCGATACCCGCAGCCGCACTTATCAGGACCTGCTTGGCGTGACACGTGATTTGCTCGATCACGTCGCGGCCAACGGACAACAAATAAACCTCGAAACCGGCCAGGAGTCGGCCGATCATCTGCTGGCCTTCATCTCCGACGTCGGCCGCGACAACCTGTTCATCAATTTCGATCCGGCCAACATGATCCTTTACGGCACGGGCGATCCGATCGAAGCGCTCAAAAAAGTCGGGCATCTCGTGCGCAGCGTTCATTGCAAAGACGCGAAATGGGCCGCCGAGGGAAAGCGCGGCCGCGAATGGGGAACCGAAGTTGCGCTCGGCGAAGGGGACGTGGGGATGGAAACGTACCTGCGCACGCTGAAGGCGATCGGCTATGAGGGGCCGCTGACCATCGAGCGCGAGATTGCCCACGACCGCGAGCGCCAAAAAGCCGACATCGGCCACGCCGTCCGCCTGCTCGAATCCCTCCGCAAAAAAATCGGCTGAAGCGGAAGAAATACGTCCACAGATTTCGCAGATTGCGCAGATTGAGCCAATGCGAAGCTGGTGGTCGCTCTCAAAAGTTCTCGATCTGCGTTTATCCGCGTTCATCGGCGGTTTCAATTTTGACCACGGATGGCTCGGATGAAGAGATGCCTCTAAGGAAGGCAGGAAGGTAGGAAATTCAAATCTGCGAAATCTGCGAAATCTGTGGATGCATTTTCCTCTTCTCTGCGACCTCGGCGTCTCTGCGGTCACCTCCCTCTTGGCTCTCAGTATGCGCGTGCTGCCGGGTGCGATTTCCATTCATCGAATAATCGGCGGCAGTCTTCCTGCATGAGGCCGGGCACGAGACGAATTGGGCTGCGTCCATGCCGGCACATTTCGCCTGCCGATATCTGCAGCTCGTTAAAGCCCGCTGAGCGTGCATCGGCGATTCCGGCGCCGAAATAGACGACGTCGACGCGCGCCCAGTGCAGCGCCGCGAGGCACATCGGACAGGGTTCGCATGTCGAGGCGACCACCGCGCGCTCGAGAAAGATGCCGCCAACCTGCCGACACGCCCCGCGTATCGCATTGATTTCGGCGTGTGCTGTAATGTCGAGGGTTCGAAGCACGGTGTTGTGCGCGACGGCAAGTACCTCGCCGTCTCGCGCGATGGCGCATCCAAACGGAGTTTGGCCCTGTGCGATGCCCTCGCGCGACTTCTCGATAGCGAGCCGCATTAAAGTTTCCGGCGAAATCAATGTTGCCTCCAAGCCGCAGATTGCAGCCCCATTCTTCGCCGCTCGATTCTACATGGACAGCGCCGATGGGGCCATTTAGACTGAATGATGACGCTCTGACCTTCGAAAAAACTGCGCAGAAGCCCGGCTTTTTCGGAAAAGCCGGGCTTCTGATCCCGTGAGCCTTAGAGCATCTAAGAATCGCGGCATTCAAAGACGCTGACTATGAAAATCCTCGCGGGCCAAACCGTTGGAATTGACCTGGGCACGTCGTATTCGGCGCTCGCCCGGTTGAACAAGTCGGGGAACCCCGTCGTCCTCAACAATGCCAAGGGAAGCCCGATCACGCAATCGGTCGTGGTGCTGGGCGACGACGGCATTGTCCGCGTCGGCGCGACGGAGAATATCGAGCGGATCGATCCCGAGATGCGCATCGCCGCCATCAAGCGCCAGATGGGCAACCGCGAATACAGCAAGGTCTACCAGAACCAGCGCGTCACGCCGGAATTTATCTCGGCGATGATCCTGCGCAAGCTGGTGCAGGATGCCGAGCGCCAAATCGGCCACATTGCCAACGCGGTCATCACGGTCCCCTACTACTTCAACGACCCGTGCCGGAGGGCAACGCTCGAAGCGGGCCGCATCGCCGGCTTGAATGTGATGGACATCATCAACGAGCCCACTGCCGCCACGTTGGCCTACGCCTGGATGAAGGGCGAGTTCGGCCGTCTCGACGTCAAGGAACGCGAAAAGACGGTGCTGGTTTACGATTTGGGGGGCGGCACCTTCGACGTGACCGTCGTGCGTTACACGCCGACGCATTTCGAAGTCGTCGCGACGGACGGCGACACGTTTCTCGGAGGGCTCGACTGGACGGGACGCCTGCTCGATTATGCCTGCGACGCGTTCCAGGCGAAGTTTCACCTCGACCCGCGCCGCGACCTCCGCACGCTCATCGCCTTGACGGAACAATGCGACGACTCGAAGTGCGAGCTGAGCGAGACGACGCAAACTCTCGTGACCGTCACGTTTGAAGGAAAGTCGACAACGGTCAATGTCACCCGGCGCGAGTTCGAACGGCTCACGGCCGACCTATTGCAGCGAACCCGCGATACGACCGAACTGGTGCTCGAATTCGCCCGCGTCAAGCCGGCCGAGCTCGATGAAATTTTGCTGGTCGGCGGCTCGACGTACATTCCTGCCGTTGAGCAGATGCTGCAGACGTTATGCGGCCGCAAGCCCTCGCGCGAGTTGAACCCGCAGTTGGCCGTCGCTCAGGGGGCCGCCATTCACGCTGCCATGCTGATCGCCAAGGAGTTGGGCGGCAACGGGGAGATGGCGGACGCGGTCATCAAAAGGCTCAAATCGGTGACGACCACCGACGTCAACTCTCACTCGTTGGGCGTCGAGGTCTCGGCACAAGGGGCTGTTGCGGCCAAAAAGAATCACATCATGATTCCCCGCAACACGCGCCTGCCATACGCTTATCGCCAGCGGTTCTTCACGAACGTTCCTAGTCCGCGAGGGATTTCGATTCGACTGTTGGAGGGCGAAGCGTCGGACGTTTCGGCGTGCACTTACATCGGAGACTTTCGCATCGTCGATCTGCCCGCGGGTCTGCCGGTCGGATCGCCTGTCGAGGTGACTTACCGCTACGATGCGCGCCGTCGGGTCCACGTCTCGGCGCGCGAGTTGACGGGCAATCGCCACGCGTCGGTCGAAATCGTCCGTGATGCGGGTTTCCACGCCAACGCCGCCGAGGCCCTTCGCGCGTTGGCCAAAGAATATCGGGTTGAATGAATCCAGCGCGGAACTCGGAGCGCGGAGCTGAAATCGCAACGCTTGGCTCTTTGTCCCCGCGTCGCCGCGTCCCCCCTTCCCCGCGTCACATCTTCGCTCTCCCCCTCTCATTCCTGTTCGTATACGATCGTTCCATGCCCCTGCGCTTTGTTCTCAGCCTGTTGCTGATCGTGCTGACCGTCGCCGTCTATCAGCCGGTGCGCGCGTTTGAGTTTGTGAATTTCGATGATCCCGAGTACGTGACCAATAACCGTCACGTGGCGACCGGGCTGTCGTGGGAGAATGCGGCGTGGGCAACGACCACCTCGTATGCGGCGAACTGGTTTCCGCTCACGTGGTTGTCGCTGATGACGGACGCCTCAATCTGGGGCGTCGACGCCGGCGGATTTCATCTCACCAACCTGCTGTTGCACGTCGCCAACGTGGTCGTGCTCTTTCTGTTGCTGGCGGAAATTACCGGCGCCCTTGGGCCGAGTGCTTTCGTTGCGGCACTGTTTGCCATTCATCCGCTGCACGTCGAATCGGTCGCCTGGGTCACCGAACGCAAAGACGTCTTGAGCACCTTTTTTGGCCTGCTGGCCATTGGGACGTTTTGCCGTTACGGGCGAAGCGGGCACAGAGGCGCGTACGTCGCGTCGCTGGTGCTGTTTGCGGCCAGCTTGATGAGCAAGCAGATGCTGGTGACATTGCCGCTGCTGTTGCTGCTGCTCGACGTTTGGCCGCTGCGACGCTGGATGTCGCGCTCTTTGAGTCAAGAAGTTCGGAGAGGGTTGGAAGCGTCGAACGCTGCGACCCTCCCCCTGCCCCTCCCTGAGAGGGAGGGGGGTGCGGATGCTGCTGCCGTGTCGGTACAGCAACTCGTGCTGGAGAAGATTCCCTATTTCGCCTTGGCGGGGATTGCAGTGTTGATTGTCGTCATGGTCCAACAACATGGAGGCGCCGTGCAGACGCTGGCACAGGTCCCGCTCGAGCGGCGGCTGGCAAACGCGATTGTCGTTTACGTTCTTTACCTGGCTCAGACGGTTTGGCCCGGCAATCTCGCAGCGTTTTATCCGTTTCCGGTTGAGGGCATCGCGACGTTTCACGTGGTTGTTGCGGCAGTCATCTTGATCGGCGTGACTGCTGTCGCCATTGCTCAGGCAAAACGCCGCCCGTATTTTTTGGTCGGCTGGCTCTGGTACGTGGTGACGCTGGCTCCGGTGATCGGTATCGTGCAGGTCGGCAGCCAGCGGATGGCCGACCGGTACACGTATGTGCCGCTGATCGGGATATTCGTCGCCGTTAGCTGGCTCGCGGTCGAGATTGTGCCGGCCGGCCCTTGGCGAAGATTTTTGCTGCCCGGTGCATCACTGGCGATTGTCGGCGGGCTGGCGGTCGCCGCTGCGTTTCAGGTGCGCTGCTGGAGTGACAGCGTGACGCTTTTCGAGCGGGCTTTGGCGATGACGACAAACAACTCCGTCGCGCATACCAATCTCGGCCTGGCCAAGCACGATCTCGGGCAGAGCGACGAGGCGATCCGCCACTTTCGGGCCGCCCTCGAAATCGACCCCAACCACGCGATCGCCCACAACAATCTCGGCGTCGAGCTGCTGGCGCGAGGCGACAAGGAAAAGGCGCACGAACATTTCGCAACCGCGGTGAGCATCGATCCCCGTTATGCGACCGCGCGGATCAATCTCGCCAACGCGCTGCGCGACCGGGGTGAGACTCAGGCTGCGATCGACGAGTATCGCCGTGCGCTGGACGTTGATTCGGATAATGCAAACGCCATAGTCAACCTCAGCGAGGTGCTGCGAGCCACCAACAAACTCGACGATCTCAACGAGGCGATCAGCCTGTTGGAAAAGGCGTGCGCCCTCGATCGCAACAACGCGACTGCTCAAATGAATCTCGGGCTCGCCTACCACAGCGCGGGACGCGTCGACGACGCCATTTATCATTTCGAGCGGGCCGTCGCGTTGGATGACGACTATGCCGCGGCTCACGTCAATCTCGGCGCCGCATTGAGCACACGCCACGAGCTGGAGAAAGCGGCCAATCATTTCCGTCGCGCCCTGGAAATCGATCCGAATCACGCGCAGGCGAAAATGAACCTTACGATTACACTGCTTCAATTGGGAACGGCAGCGGCCGGGCCGGGGTCAAATGATATCGGCCGCGCCATTGGGTACTTTCGCGAGGCCGCCACGTTGACCCCTGAAAACTGGCAGGCCCACTTTAACCTCGCCATCGCTCTGCAAATCCAGGGTTCGACCGACGAGGCCGAGAAGCATTTTCACGAGACGCTGAAGCTGCGTCCCAATTCACCCGACGCCCATAACGCCCTGGGTGCGATACTGCTGCAGCACGGAAAACGTGACGCCGCGATTGAGCATTTTCGCGAAGCCTTGCGGCTCAAACCCGACTTTCCGCCGGCACAGAAGAACCTAAACGACGCGCTCGACGCATCGAAACAGAAGAAATAAATCACGATCACTCACCAGAGTCCAGAGGAGAATTGAATTTACCACAAAGGCACAAAGGGCACTAAGGATGGAATTCGTGTCGGATCGTCGACTTGCATTTCTTTGTGTCCTTTGTGTCTTGGTGGTTAATCCTCTTCGTCCGCTTCGGCACGTGGCTCACATTCGCATATGAACACCGGCACCACTGATTTGTCGCATCCCGCACCCACGCGGCCGTGTTGCCCGCACGGTGTGTTTGTGGTGTCGCTGTTGACGTTGGGGCTGCTGCTTCCCTTCATCAACAAGGCGTTTCATATCGACGATACGCTGTTTCTGCGGCTGGCCGAGCAGATTCGCAGCGATCCCCTGGCGCCCTATGAGATGGAGTACAACTGGTTTCACGAGCCGGAATCGTTCTGGCAGGTGACGCAAAACCCGCCCCTGAACGGGTATGTGCTGGCAGCGGCTGAAAACGTGGTCGGCAGCGCGGAGTGGACGTTGCGAGTGGCCGCGTATTTTCCGATTGCAATTGTGGCGGCGGTGCTGAGCTATCTGCTGGCCGCTCGGTTCTCACAACATCCCCTACCCGTCGCCGTGCTGACGCTGATCGCGCCGGCCTTCTCGATCAGCGCGACCAACGTGTCGGCCGACGTACTGTTGCTCGTCTTCTGGCTGCTCGCAATCTGGCTGACCGTTCGCGCCGCCGATACGGGCAAAGCGTGGCTGCTTTTACTCGCGGGCCTCGCCGCTGCCGCCGCGGCGATGACGAAGTATTTCGGCATCGCCCTGGTGCCGTTGCTTGCCGTGTATTGGTACCTGCGGGAATTGCGGATTGCGGATTGCGGATTGCGGATTGGCCGG
>JBBDVZ010000172.1:0-7118 GCA_040903115.1 Planctomycetaceae bacterium | reverse complement strand
TTCTCGCGCGTGAAGAGGATCTGAACCCGACAGACGACGCGAACGTGCGCGCCTCTTCGTTGGCGAACTCGCTGTTGAGCAGTCCGAGGGCCTGCGTGGGCTGCGTCGTCGAAAACCGCACCGGGCAGGTCGCATCGGGATCGGCCGCGTCGAAACTCTCCAAAATCGGCACCAGCAGCGACCGCTTGACGTGAATATACACGCTGCGACGGGCCCGGTCTTCGGGCGAGGATTGTTGCCAACCGTAACCCGGCCGCGACTGCCCGTGCAGCACTTCCTGCGGAATGACCGGGTAAATGCTCGGGCCGAACATCTTTTGTCGATTGAGGCTGCCGTTGACCGCCAGCATCGAGTCGCGTACTTCTTCCGCCGATAGCCGCCGCATGTCGAAGGAATGGAACAAATCGTTTTCAGGATCGCGGCGGCGCGCCACGGCATCGGCGTGCGATGACATCTGGTAGGCACTCGACATCATGATGGTTTTTTGGAGCCGCTTGAGTCGCCAGCCGTCGTCAATCAACTCCGAGGCCAGCCAATCGAGCAATTCGGGATGAGTCGGCGGCGTGCCCTGCAAGCCGAAGTTGTTCGACGAGCGAACCAGGCCCCGCCCGAAATGATATTGCCAAATACGATTGGCCATGACGCGCGCCGTCAACGGGTTCTTGTCGTTGGCGATCCAGTCGGCCAAAGCGCGGCGGCGTCCGGTCGATTCTTGCGTGGGCTGAATCGAAGCTAACTGCGGAGTCGTCGCTTCCAGAATCGCAGGCACGCCCGGCGCAACTTCGTCGCCTTTTGCTTGCGAGTTGCCGCGGATCAGCACGTACGTCGGCGGAGCCGTGGGACCGTTTTCCTTAATGCACAACGCTTGTGTCAGCCCCGGTGGCGGGTTCTTCCGCAACTCGTCGCGTTGCTGAGTTAATGCCTCGTAGCGGTCGTAATCGGTTGGCGAAAGATCCGCCGGCACATGCTTTTTGAGTATCCGCACGCGGGACGACTCGTCCTGAAAATCATCTTTCTCGCCGCCGACGAGCTTATCGCGCACCGAGCTCTCGATCGCCGCAAGCTGCTCATCGGCCGACTGCAGTTTGGCTTTGTGCTGTACGGTAAGCTGCTCGTGTTGACGTTGTTCGTCGGGCGTGGCGATCGTACGGACGGACGCTTCCAAAACCGTCTCCGGGGCGCGGACGCCGTAACGGCGAACGTTGCGCAGAAACGCCAACATCCGGTAATAATCGGACTGCGGGATGGGATCGAGCTTGTGATCGTGGCAGCGCGCGCATCCGATCGTCAGGCCGAGAAACACCTGGCCCGTCGTCGACAGAATGTCATCCATGTCATCGTAGAACGCCAACTCGTGGTCGGTCGGCTCATCGTCCCAGATGCCGATCCTGTAGTAACCGGTCGCGATGATCGATTCGGGCGTGACGCGGTCGGACTCGTCGCCGGCCAATTGTTCGCGCACAAACTGGTCGTACGGCTTGTCGTCGTTGAATGAACGGATGACGTAGTCGCGATAGCGCCACACGAACGGTTTCGGATCGTCGCGCTCGTAGCTGTTAGTTTCGGCATAGCGGACGAGATCGAGCCAATGCCGCGCCCATTGCTCGCCATACTGAGGCGAATCCAACAGCCGATCGACCACGTTCTCGAAGGCACGCGGCGAATTATCGGCCAGAAAGGCGTCGACGTCAGCGGGCTCCGGCGGCAAACCGGTCAGATCATAATACGCACGCCGCAACAGCGCCGCCTTGCCGGCCGGCGTAGCAGGGGAGATCTTCGCATTTTCGAGCCGCGCGAGAATGAACGCATCGATCGGGGATTTGACCCAAGCACTCGTTTTGCCTTGCGGCAACTCGGGGCGGTGAACCGGCTGAAACGACCAGAACTGGCGATTCTCGTCGTTCACCTGCGGCGGCCCGGCGTGCTGCGTTTCCGGCTTTGTGCCGTTGGCTACATCGCTCGGCGGCAACGGCGCGCCCATTTTCACCCAGCGGGTGAGAATGTCAATTTGCTCGGCGGGCAGCTTGCCCTTCGGCGGCATTTCGAGGTCTTGATAATTGATCGCCTCCAGCAACAGGCTTTCGCTGGGTTTATCGAGCGAGATCGCCGGGCCGGTATCGCCGCCTTTCAAAATCGACGCTCGGCTGGTCAGCCGCAAGCCACCCTTGATCTTCTTCTGCCCGCCGTGGCATTCGAGACAGTTGGCCTTCAAGATCGGCCGGACCTCTTTTTCATAGAACTGAATTTGTTCGGCCGTGAATGCGGGACTATTTGCGGATGAAGATCCATCGGCGGCAACGCCTCGCGAGATAGTGCTGGCGGCACAAAGAATCAACGCGCTCGCGATGAGCATCAGGCCCCATCGGCTGCTCCAGCGAGCCGCCATGACGACTGAAATATCCATAACGACTATCCTATGGGATCATCGGGGCGGACGCCACTTGTGCTTAAGTTGCCCGTGGTTTCTTGTTTCCAAGTTCCGCTTCGCGTCATGATATCGCTCCAATCTGAGCTTCAAGGCACGTGTCCAGAGTAGAACTTGCAAACGAGAACAAAACTCAACAAGTCCGGGATTGGCCCAACCGAGCTGCGACGTCGCGTTTGGCACATGGCGCCGGGATTTCTGCCGCTGCTGCTGTGGTTCGTCCCGCACGCCGATCCCGTATCGCCGAGGCTGCGCGTCATCGTCATCGCTATCATCGCCGTGCTGGGCGCGTTCATTTTCGCTCGCTACAGGCAAATTGCGCGGCCGGGTGAATTGCGAGACCGGACGGCGACCGTCGTCGGATACGCGGGCAGTGTGCTGGCGATGCTGCTGCTCTTTCCCGCCGATTTGGAGTTGGCGATGACCGTGCTGGCAGTCCTCGCCTTCGGAGACGGGTCGGCAACGCTGGGGGGGCTGTTGATCGGCGGCCCGAACCTTCCCTGGAATCGAAAAAAAACCTGGGCCGGACTCCTTTGCTTTCTCCTCGTCGGATCGGCCATGGCCTCCGTCGTTTATTGGGGTGAGACGCACTTCAATCCCGAAGCGCTCGGTCCGCGGATTCCTTTCACCACCGCTTTGATCTGCGGCAGCGCGGCTGCCTGCGTTGCGGGGCTTGTCGAATCGTTGCCGCTTCGCCTTCCCGACAACATCCGCGTGGGCTTGAGCGCCGCCATTACCGTCGTCATTGCACACGGACTGATGGTCGGCTGGCCATGATCGGCTGACGCGGCAGCGGTCAGTGCCGAAGGAACAGACATTGTCAAGTTCGCCCGACAAAGCAAGAATCATCGAATCATGGCGCCGGAACAAGAACACACGCCACAGAAACCTGCAGCCGACACGGGACAGGAGCCGTACGTCTTTCCCGAAGGCACGATTTCGCCGCACGAGCGAACGAGGCACGAGGCGGGCGAGCTTGGCAAGCAGGTCGAAACACTCGAGGCCGAGCGCGTCGTATTGGAGGCGCAAACGCGGCAACAGCGAAATCGCGTTCGCAAGCTGCGACTCGAACTCGCCGTGCGCAATGCGGTCGCAAGAGTCCGCAGGCTTGCGGACCGGGTGACCCCCTGGCGGTCGGGGGCGTTCGGACTATGCGTTGTGATTACAGGGGCCCTGGCCGCGATCATTCGGCCTTCCCTGCTAAGCCTTCTCCTTGGCTTCGCCGTCGGTGCGATCGTGTTCGGATTTCTCCTGCTGTTTCCCCACGATGAAGCAGCCGAAGAAACCCGCCGCGACCGCCAGGCTGAACTCGAGCAAGCCGTCGCATACTGCAGCGAGGTGGCCCAACAGGCCGAACGCCACCGCCGGGAACTTGCAGAAACCCGCGCGCAGCATGAGGACGTTGTCGATGGCTTGCGGCGGAAGCAGTTGACCCAGTCGAACCCTCAGCGGCGCGATCACCTGGCGAAGCGCAACTGGAAGGCGATGCGCGGCGGCCAATTCGAAAAGTTTCTCGTAATCGTGTTCGAAGAGCTCGGCTACAACGTCGACGAGGCCGCCGGCAAGAAGGACCAGCCTGGTGAGCTGGTGCTCACCAAGTCGGACCGCAGAGTTTTTGTGCACGCAAAGGGATACTTCCACAGCGTGCCTGATTCAGCGGTCGAGGCGGCCCACGCCGGAATGGCCCGCCACCGCTGCCATCGCTGTGCGGTCGTCACAAACAGCCAATTTACGCAGTCGGCCCGCGAATTGGCCAACACCATCGGCTGCGTGCTCGTCGACGCGGGATCGATGGGCGATTTGATTCGGGGGCAGGTTGAACTCTGAACCGCCCTCAACGACATAAACAATTCATAATGTGGGCGAAATTGTGTCGAAAGAACTGATCGTGCTAGGCGGGCCGAACGGGGCCGGCAAAAGCACGTTGGCGACAGAATACATTTTGAATACGCGGTACGCATTTCTCAGCGCAGATGCTATCGCTGCACGGCTGTCTCCTGCGAACCCGGCCGCTGCGAAAATCGCCGCCGGCCGCGCCTTCATCGAACGGGTCAATCAGGCGCTAGCTGGAAAAAATGGGTTCATCATCGAAACCACGCTATCGGGACGCACGGCAGAACGCACTTTGCGAGCCGCACGCAAAGCCGGGTTCGTGATCGCAATAACATACGTTTTTCTGGATTCTGTTGAGACTTGTATTCAACGAGTGCATGAACGCGTCGGAAAGGGCGGGCACCTTGTGTCTGACGCCGACATCCGACGTCGCTTCAGCCGCAGCTTACGCAATTTTTGGCACATTTATCGCCCATTGGCTGATTGCTGGTACCTGGTTTATAATTCAGCGCAGGATCCACATATCGTCGCGGACGGCTACGCATTGGACGTCGCAATTCGCGATAGCGAAGTGTTCGATCGATTCCAGAAGCTGCTCGAGGCTCAAAGGCATGACTGACACGATCCGCGACATCGAAATCTATCGCAAAGGCGACGAGATCATACGGATGTTCCGGACCGCAGTCCGCAAAGCGCAAGAAGAAAGCCGCCGGCTCGGCGTGCCGAACGTGTATTCGTTCAACGGCCAGATTTACTACGAATTGCCCAACGGTGATTTCGTGCGCGAGTTGCCGGAGGAGTTCAAGTTCGATCCGCTGCCGCCTCACCAGAACCGCTCGACGGACGTCACTTCAACTCCCGAATCTTGATGTTCTTGTACCAGCAGTCGGCGCCGTGGTCCTGCAGGCCGATGTAACCCTTGCGCGGCTGATCTTTGTAGGCGAACGGAAACTTGTGCGTGCTGCCGTCTGGTCGCTTTGAAGGCTCGGTCCATTCGTCGAGGTTCATCTCGGTGACGGCCTCGCTATTGAGCACGACGCGCACGCGATTGCCGTCGCACGTGAGCTCCAGGTGGTTCCACTGGCCCACCGGCTTCATCGCGTTTTTCTTGGGCTTCACGAGATCGTAAATCGCTCCCGTGTCGTGATAGTCCGCCGTAGTCGTGTCGTCGACTGCCACTTCGAGGCCGTTATAGCCCACGTCCTTTCCCGGCAGCGGTGTCAGCGAGTGAGTGTGGAAAAATACGCCGCTGTTGCAGCCCTTGCTGATCTTGAAATCGAGCGACAGCACGAAATTCGCCCAAGTTTTTTCGTGAACCATCATGTACGCGCCCGCGCGGTGCGGATTGATGCTGCCGTCTTCGATCGGGCGCTTGCTGGGTTTGCCGTCGCTGCGCATCCAGCCGGAAAACGTCTTGCCGTCGAACAACAGAATCCAGCCCGCCTGCTTTTCGCTGGCCGTCAGTTGATTGTCGGCAGCGAAGATCCGGGACGAAAGACACAGCAGCAACGGCAGACAGATGATGGCTCTCATCGGTTGAATCCTCGTGTGAACGCAAAAAGCCCGGCTTCCAAAGCAGAAGCCGGGCTTTCAGTATATCACAACGACGAGTCAATCGCCGCCGCGCCGGTTCGAGCGAGCCGTCTTCGCCTTAACGGCGAACGGCGCCCGGTTGGACCGCCAAGGCGGCAGAATTCATCGTGTAGAACGCCGGGTCGTCAATCACCCACGGCGTCGACCAGGTTCGTCCGTCGTCCATGCTCACGACGTTGAAGAACATCGTGTTCACACGGTGGCACGTCACGCCCTGCGAGAAGTGCGAGGCGATGTGGTCGGCAGCGGTGAGGTCATCGACGCCAGGGCTGGCGTAATAGTGCACTCGGCCATCCGGCGTGAATGACATTCCCAGCGTCCACCAGCCGGGCTCGGTGATCTCAGGCCCCTGAAAATCCTGCCGAAACGAGTTGCCTCGAATAATGAAGGAGGCCGAGTCCTTTTCCTTGCCCGTCGTCTTCTTGCTGTTGAACTGGATAAAAATGCCGGGGTAGAAATTGTCGACGCCGGATCCCAGCGGTTTCACCCGGCCAGTGAACCAGTTCGGTTTGCGGTGTTCGGGCGAGTCTTCCTCTTCGAGTGGACCGAAGCCGGTCACACTGGCGCGCCAGCCAAATGAAGCTCCGGTGCGCTGCTCCCACTTTTCGAAGGGGGGCATGCACACGCGCACCACCATGCTGGGCGACCACGACACGGGAATCGCCCCGCCGATCGACGAGCTGAAGTGCATGACAAGATCGTCCTGATGCTGCTTCATTGAGGGGCGGCCCGGAATGCCGGATTCCTTCGTCTGCAGGAAGAGCGCGCCGGTGCTGCCGGAGAGACCGCCGTCGGGAGTGTCGATGCGCATCACAACGTCGGGATGTCCGCGTTTTGCGCTCTCGAGCCAATGGCCGTTTGTCGACTGACCGATTGGATAGCGGTTTTGAAAATCGATGTTATTGCTGCTTTTGGGATTCTGTGACACGAAAGTCCACTTGGCATCTTCGAAGTTGTCGCCGACGTCGGTGACGCGGACGCCGCTGCCGGGAATCACGCCCTGTGCTGTTGCCACGCGAGCGGAGAACGCCGCCAACACAACTGTCAGCAGTCCCGCGCGCACGCCAACGGTCCGACAAGACTTCGCAAACATCATCTTTTGCACTCCATTCGTTGGCGACGGTATGCTGCGGGGCGGATGCTCGAATACCGCGAGTTCGATCGTCTGGCGAAGCACTGGCGGAGCCAGTGGCACCCATCCGCAGCTGACGACCGGCCGTTGCGCGCGCGAACCGCCGCGTTTCCAGCTATCGGATGGGTCCGCAGA
>JBBDVZ010000171.1:0-7136 GCA_040903115.1 Planctomycetaceae bacterium | reverse complement strand
CTGCATCTCACCTCGGCAGCCTTCTCGAATGACCGATCTGCAAACCTATACGCTCGAAATCGCCACGCGGGCTCGACAGGCGTCGAAACAATTGGCGGCCGCCGGCGGCCAAACAAAGATCGATTGGCTGCGCCGATCGGCCGAGTTGATCGACAGCAACGCAAGCGCGCTGATTGAAGCCAATCAGCGCGACATCGGACAGGCCTCTGAGTATCGCTTGTCCGCGGCCGAGATCGATCGACTCCGGTTGACCGACTCGCGGCTCCGGGCAATTGCCGAGGGGCTCGAGCAGGTGGCATTGCTGCCCGATCCGGTCGGCGAGATCATCGACAGCAATGTCCGCCCGAACGGTCTGCTCGTCACGCGCGTGCGCGTGCCGCTCGGGGTCGTGTTCTTCATTTATGAATCGCGGCCCAACGTCACGGTCGACGCGGCGGCCCTTTGCGTCAAGAGCGGCAATGCCGTCATTCTCCGCGGCGGCAAAGAGGCCTTCCACAGCAACCAGGCGCTCTATCGTTTAATGAGCCGTGCACTCGATGACGTGGGCTTGCCTCGCGCGGCCGTGCAGCTCGTCGAGACGACCGATCGCGACGCGGTCGGCCATTTTTTGAAGCTCAACAAACTGATCGACGTGACCATTCCCCGCGGCGGCAAATCGTTGATCGAGCGGGTCGCCGCCGAGGCGACCATGCCGGTGATCAAGCATTTCGACGGCGTCTGCCATGTCTATGTCGACAGTGCCGCCGACCTTGAGATGGCCAAAGACATCACGGTCAACAGCAAATGCCAGCGGCCGGGCGTCTGCAATGCCGCTGAAACCCTGCTGGTGCATCACGGGATCGCGGCGACGTTTCTGCCGGAAATCGCGCGGGCCCTTCGCTCGGAGGGTGTCGAGCTTCGCTGTTGCGAGCGATCGCGTAAATTTGTTTCGGAATGCAAAGCCGCGACCGATGAAGACTTTCGCACCGAATGGCTCGATCTCGTGATGTCGGTCAAAGTCGTCGATGACCTGGACGACGCGGTTCGGCACATCGATGAGTATGGCTCGCATCACACGGACGCCATTGTGACGAGCGATTTGAAGGCCGCCGAGCGTTTCACCACTCTTGTCGATTCGGCGGCGGTGATGGTCAACGCCAGCACTCGGTTCAACGACGGCGCGCAGCTCGGCCTGGGTGCGGAAATCGGCATCAGCACCGACAAGTTTCACGCGCGCGGGCCGTGCGGCTTGCGTGAGCTGACCAGCTATAAATACGTCGTGCACGGGGCAGGGCAGGTGTTGGGATAATGTACGCACGCAGAAGCCCGGCTTTTTGAAAAATCCGGGGCTTCTCGACCACATCCAACGTCGAATTTCACACGGAGCCAAGGATGGCAGTCGTTCTCAGCCAATCGGAAGTCGAATCGTTGCTCGCTGCGTTGATTCCCGAAACACAGTCGGAGCGGCAAGCGGGGGGCGCGGGCGGTCCGCGGCGTGATGCTGCCGTCGGCCAAGCCTCGATCTACGATTTCCAACGACCCGAACGCGTCAACAATGACCAGTTGCGCGCGCTTGGCGCCTTGCACGAAGGTTTCGGGCGCGAGTTCGCAACCACGCTCGGCGGCATGCTGCGCTCGATTGTCGAGGTCAAGCTCATTCGTGCCGACCGGTTGACCTACAGGGAGTTCGTCTCCGGCGTCGACGTCCCCACGTGCTTCAACGTGTTGTATTCGAAGGGACTTAACGGCCACCTCATTCTCGACGTAAACCCCTCGATCATTTTCCCGATGGTGGATCGCCTGCTGGGAGGCGGGAAGGCACACAAGCAGGCGGTTCCCGCACGGCCACTCACCGACATCGAGTTCAAGCTCGTGTCTCGCATCACCAACCTGGCAATGCGGGGATTCGAAAAAGCGTGGCGAAACGTCTGCGATCTTCAACTAGAAGTCACTCAAGTCGAAAGCAACCCCCAACGCGCGCAGATTGTCGCGCTCGACGAAGACGTCGTCGTGATCCGCTTCGAGATCACGCTGGGCGAGTCGCGCGGCCTGATGAACCTGTGCATTCCGTTGGCTACCATCGAATCGCTCGCGGGAAAGCTTTCGCCCGACACGTGGTCAGCATATGCGAATCGGTTGCCCGACCCGCAACAAATGCGCAACCTCGAAACAAGCCCTCAACAGGCCGGCGTGAACATGGTCGTCCAGCTCGGCGAAACCAGGCTGTCGGCCACCGAGGTGATGAACCTCGCCGTTGGCGACATCATCATGACCGAGCACGCCACGAGTCAGGGGCTGCAGGTCCTGATTGAAGGGCGTGTGTTGTTCGATGGCCTCGCCGGCGTCTTCAAGGGACATAAGGCGATCCGAATTCGCCAGACGATGGCGCCGCCGGAAGGTCTCGTCGAAGAGACATGTTGAGAATGCCTCCTTCTGAATTACGCACAACGGCACGATGCTGCGATTTCCTGGGGTGAGTCGAGGTAATGTGACTGCTCGACGGCGGCCCGCAGTGAACGATGCAGTTCGGCGTCCCGGCGGACAACGCTATCCGGTAATGGCTTCGTTCAACCAGGATTTACGACGCCCGGCAGAGTGTTTCACAAATCGGTCGTTTTACGACTTTTACAGAAATCGATTGAGTTGTTCGCAAAGGGATTCGAGCGAATGCCCCAAACCCAACCCAACAAGACAAAACCGACGCTCGCTTGTCGCGTGGAGCCTGGTGCTCATACTCGCTTCACGGACGGCTGCGGTCCGTCACTCAATCATGGCCTCAACAGTTCTGCATTTCTGATGCAGTCGGAACGGCAATTGGATTATCGCGCCATGACCCAAGCCTCGTTGAATCGCACGTGTTTGATGGTCTTGCCCTCGAAGTTTTTCTTGTCCTCGTGCGTGTAGGTGCAATGGATACTTCCATCGGCCGTCTGGATGAGCGTGGGATAGGAACCGGTGCCCATTCCCGGCTCCATGCTCTCGAGAGCCCGCTTTCCTTTCCACGTTTTGCCTTCGTCCTCGGACAAGTACAGCGTCAGAATATGGCGGCCGCGCGGCACGTCATTTACCGCCAGAATCCAGTTGCCGCTTCTGAGCCCTAGTGCAGCCACGCTGGATCCGGAGTTCGCGATATCGATCGGGTCTTCGGTCCAGGTCATGCCTGCGTCGCTTGACTCCGCCCGGCGCACAACCGGCGAATCTCGCATGAACGCCACAAGATTGCCGTTCTTCTTCCGCACGAGGGAGGGCTGAATCCCCCGTTGGGCCAGGGGCTGGCTGAATTCCCACGTCTGTC
Organism: Planctomycetaceae bacterium; assembly: GCA_040903115.1. Classification (GTDB taxonomy): domain Bacteria; phylum Planctomycetota; class Planctomycetia; order Planctomycetales; family Planctomycetaceae; genus JBBDVZ01. The sequence goes on along the minus strand of JBBDVZ010000171.1, from coordinate 3,862 downwards.
CGGCATCCTCAGTAAAAGCGAACATGGAACAATTGAATGTATCGGAGTACAAGCCGAGCATCATGCGCTTGTCCGTCAGCATGATCGGAGGCTGCCGGGGCATCCAACCCAGGCGTTGGAAGAGCTTGTCGCGATAGACCTCCCGGCGTCCCTCAATCCGGGAGAGAAACGCGCGTTTTCGATCTTCACTGATCTCGGTGGACGCCTTGATCTCTTCGATGCGTTTATCCAGATTCTTCACAAATACGGTTTCCGCATCCTTCGGACGACAGAAGATTGCATCCTGCCAGGCCCAGACCGGCGGTCCGTCGCCCTCGTAGTTCGTCGAATAGCGATACTTCAGGAAGTAGCTTCGAACAAGGTTGTCGATCGAAGAAATCCAAAACAGCCATAGGCGTCCGTCGGCATCGATGAAGAGCGTGCAGTTCTGGTCTGGCAGATTCTTGTTGTCAGCCATGATGAATGGCGCGGACCAGGATTTCTCACCTTTGTTCTTCCGCGCCCCACTGATGACCAGGGTGTCGTCCGTGCGTTCGCCCTTACCGTGAAACCAGCAGGCAATCAGGTCGCCGCCTGGAGTCTCGACAATGCTGGAGGAATGGTTGTGAAACGCTTCCGGCGGAAACAGGAGCTCCGCTTCGTATAACGGGGCGTCCGCCGCGGCCAGTAAGGCCAATGACACGATGGTTGGCAGAAACATGGTCGTTCTCCTTCCCCAAAGTAAACGGCATTTCCAGCATCTATGCCCAGCTTATCCATCACCAAGACGCCGCGTCCAGTTTGGACTTCAAGCGCGGCGGACAACGCCAAGCAGTTCCGATAACGGTTGGTTTCCTCGGATTGCCCTGCGTCCCGGCACCCGAGTCAGGATACCCCGGCAATGTCGATCCGGTATTGCCATCACGGTAATCAAATCACCGGCAACGCGTCAAACGGGGAGTTTTCGGCAGCCTTCGGGTCTTGCGGCATCGGTCGAGGTTTGGGGCTCGTGAGTTCTACCGGGTAAGGTTGCTCCCTTCGCGCTTTCCGAGAACCAACCTGCGAGCGGGCCTGTCGCCTCCTGATGCCAACCGGGGCCGCGGCGGGCGGGGCCCGTTACGTCGTTCGATTTGTGATGCAAATCGGCATCACCGCCTACCGCGTTCAGAAGCCCGGCTTTTCCGAAAAAGCCGGGCTTCTTCGACATTCAGTTACCCGCCCTAATCTTCTTGACTGTGTGCAATTCGCGCGATAGAAGTATGTTGAGAGAGTTTCGTCAGCGATACGCGACCGCTTCGATCGGTAGTTCGAACGCGGTCGTCTGTTCGCCCGGCTGGTCGCCATCGTAGGTGGAAGCCTCTTCCCCCTCCTTCGCATCGACTCGGGCGGACGGTTGGCCAGAACCAGCGCGAGGCGATTAGCCTCGAGAACAGTTTCATTCCAAGACAGTTCCATTCCAAATTAGAGAGGAAATCAGCGATCGAAACGACCCATCGGGTGAACGACCAGATCCGCGTTTCGCCGGTTCGAGTTGTTGGCCAGGACGGAGAGGTGGTGGGCATCGTTCCCACCAATGAGGCTTTGCAGGCGGCCATCGAAGCAGGTCTGGACCTGGTCGAGGTGGCGCCCAACGTGCGGCCCCCCGTGTGCCGCATCATGGACTACGGAAAGTTCAAGTACGAGCAGAAGAAAAAACAGACCAAGAGCACCAAGCAGCATCAGACGCAAATGAAGGAGATTCGGCTGCGGCCCAAGACGGGCGAGCACGACATCGACTTCAAAGTGAAACGGGCGCGCGACTTTCTCGCACACGGCCACAAGGTGAAGGTGAGCGTCATTTTTCGGGGCCGCGAGAACGCGCACCATGAACGTGGCAAAGATGTGCTCGCGGCCATCGCGACCCTGTTGGACGACATCGCCAAAATCGAAAAGACGCCGGGAATGGAGAGCGGCCGTTCGATGACCATGGTCGTCACTCCCAAGGTCAAGGCGTAAGAGCCAGAACTGGACGACCGAGAGACCTTTTGGCTGACGTTTTCTTGAAGGTTGCACCTTGGCTGAAGCCTCGGTGATGAGCCGTCCTGAATTGGAAGTCGAGCGCTGAAATACCTCCGCAAGCACGTCGCTCACCCGGAATCAGGTTGAAGACATGGGCGAACCGGGCCAAGCCAAGAGTGCAAACGAGCGGCAGCTCGACGGCGTGATTGCCGAGTATCTGCGCCGCGTCGACGGCGGCGAACAGGTCGACGGCACGCATTACATCGCGATGGAGTACATCGACGGCAAGCCGCTGTCGAACTACGTCAGCCCCGAGCGGCCGATGGACGAACGCAAGGCGGCCCTCGTCATCCGCAAGCTCGCGCAGGCGCTCAGCCACGCACACCAGCGAGGCATCATTCACCGCGACTTGAAACCCTCCAACGTGATGATCGGCCCGCGGCACGAGCCGATTGTCACTGACTTCGGTCTCGCGCGGCAGGTGAACAACCGCCAGAGCATCCGCATGACGCAAAGCGGGATGCTGCCGGGTACGCCCGCCTACATGCCCACCGCCGAACGCCTCCTGGAACTCAAACCCGGCCACCGGCTGGCATTCGCAATCTATAAGAAGCTGACGACCGGCGGCGCCATAGGAACGTCGGTCCGCGGCCCGCGACGGAGATCGTCCACTCGACGGAAATCCGCGACGATTCCTGAATATGTCCGATGGATTGCCATTGCAGGCGCCACCGCGCTGGTCGTTTTCGGTCTAACGTACTGGGGGATGAAGCGGCACTCCGGAGTGCTCAGCGAGCCGGACCAACCAATCGTGGCGAAGATCAGCGATGCGAAGCCGGGCAATGCGAATCATGCCAATCCGGCGAGTGTGACCGTTGGCGAGAAGTCGGCCCTCGATACGACAGACGACCGACAGAAGGCCGCCGATCAAGCCACCGGAAAACCCGCAGCGGGCGCAACGGACCTGGCTGCAAAGGGGAATGCCGCGGCTGCTTCGCCCGGCTTGCTGGTCGCGCCGTTCGACGAAACCGCAGCGCGGAAGGCGCGGTCCGCCTGGGCGGCGCATCTCAACGCACCGGAGGAAGTCACGAACAGCATCGGCATGAAGCTTGTGCTGATTCCGCCGGGCGAGTTCGAGATGGGTTCTCCGGCATCGGAGCAAGACCGCAGCGACAACGAACAGCAGCATCCCGTCAAGATCACAAAGCCCATTTATCTCGGCGTGTACGAGGTCACGCAGTCGGAGTACCAGCGCGTCATCGGGACGAACCCGAGTGACTTCGCATCATCTGGCAACGGCAAGGACCGCGTCACCGGTCAGGAAACAAGTCGTTTTCCCGTGGAGAGCGTGAGCTGGAACGACGCCGCGGCGTTCTGTAAGAAGCTCAGCGAGATGGAGGACAAAACATATCGCCTGCCCACGGAGGCGGAGTGGGAATTCGCCTGCCGGGCGGGAACGACGACGCCGTTTCATTTCGGCAGCCAACTCAACGGCGAACAGGCCAATGTGAATGGCAATTTTCCCTACGGGACCATAAAAACAAGGCCATCGCTCAGGCGTACGACGACGGTCGGCTCGTATGCTCCCAACGAGTTTGGCCTGTGCGATATGCACGGAAACGTGTGGGAATGGTGTGCCGACTACTCCGATGAGAAGTACTACGGAAACTCGCCCGACACGGATCCCCAGGGTCCCTCTGTCGGCTCGCTCCGTGTCCTGCGTGGCGGCTCGTGGCTCGACGACGCGAGGAACACCCGCTCTTCCTATCGGAGCGGGCTCACGCCCGTGAGCCGGTACTACAGCTTCGGGTTCCGCGTGGCGAGGACTCCGTAGCGGTTTGCCATTGGACGCTTTTACCATTTGTAGTTTTTCTTTTACCCTTTT
>JBBDVZ010000170.1:0-7149 GCA_040903115.1 Planctomycetaceae bacterium | reverse complement strand
GGTTGGCCGACTTTGTGGCCGCCTCGAGCGATCGGATCGTGCAGGCCGGCAATGTGCAGGTCGTCCCTGGCGGCGAAGCCGTCAAGAACGACGTCCACATTCTCGAACGCATGCTCAAGGTGATGCATCGCGCGAACCTCGACCGCCGCAGCTACGTCGTGGTGATCGGGGGCGGGGCGGTGCTCGATTCCGTCGGGTTTGCGGCGGCCATCGCGCACCGCGGCATTCGGCTGGTCCGCCTGCCGACCACCACGCTGGCACAAGCCGACTCGGGCATCGGCGTGAAGAACAGCGTCAACCTGTTCGACAAAAAGAACTGGATCGGCACGTTCGCCGTTCCCTGGGCCGTCGTGAACGACGCGAGCCTGTTACTGACATTGCCCAATCGCGATTTCGTCTGCGGGTTTTCGGAAGCCGTCAAGGTTTCGCTGCTCAAAGATCCCGCGATGTTCGACGAGCTTTGCCGCACCGCAAAGCGGATTCGCAATCGCGACATGTCGGTCGCGTTGCCGATGATTCGCGCATCAGCCGAGCTGCATCTCGATCACATCACCCGCGGCGGCGATCCGTTCGAAGCCGAAGAAGCGCGGCCGCTCGACTTCGGCCACTGGTCGGCCCACAAGCTGGAGGTGATGAGCAAATTCGAGCTGCGGCACGGCGAGGCGGTGGCGATCGGCGTCGCGGTCGACACGGTCTACTCATCGCTGGTGCACGGCCTGCCGAAGTCGGACGCACAGAAAGTCCTCGGCTGCCTCGACGAATTGGGACTGGCGCTCGACCACCCCGCGTTGCATCAGACCGACGAGCTGTTCGGCGGTCTGGAAGAATTCCGCCAACATCTTGGCGGCCAATTGACTCTGACGATGCTCGCGGGCATCGGCCGCCCAATCGACGTTCACCGCGTCGACCGCGACGCGATGCGGGCAGCAATCGAACGCGTGGCAGAGTTCGTGCGGACGCCGTGCGGTAGCGCGCGTCTTGCGATATTGAGATAGCGTCAATACGTGAATTCGTCGAGCGCCGCGACCTTTGCCGGAATCTCAAGCCGTTCCAGCAGGATTTCGAGTTTACGACTATTGGCGCCCCAGCAGCGCTCGTGATACGGAAACTTGTCGCGAGCCACAATCGCGTAATGCCTGGCCGATTCGATATTTCCAAGCGCCTCGTAACACTCTGAGATCATTATGCAGGCCGCGTGCCAATCCATGTTTCCCGCATGCAGGTAGTCTTCCAGCGGAGTGAACACTATTGGAGCGGCATTGCCAGCCTCCTCGCCGATGGCATAGCGCGCCTCGTGTGCCAGAGTCTGCGCCTTTCCGAGCTCGGAGTATGACTCATCCTCGAGCAACGGCAAAAGTTTGCGAATGGCGGCACGATGTTGACGCGCGCATTGCAACACGCGCCCCGAATTCAGCGTTGCCATATACCATGCCGGCGTGTTCGGAAAGTCGGAGATGACTCGCTCCCAGATAGCCAATGCATTTTCGGCAATGCCATCGTGGTAGAACTTGTTTCCACGAATCAGTAACTCAAAAGCATCGTTGGCTCTAGCGTCGAATACTATTGCTTCGTGATCAAAGTTACTGCCGTCTTCGATGCCACCGAAGTCGGAGTCACCTCGCAAACGAATCTTCTTGTCAAACGGAGTCGTTTCCCCATGGTCGAGTCGTGTGATTTGAGATTCATTGTCCGTGCTGGCCTTTGGGGACACGGAAACGGCATCCGCCGACTCGCTGCCGGCGGTGCATCCAACGAATACTAAAAGAGAAACGATTACAGGTGCGTTTCGTAACGACATTGTGTTTTTCCAAGAATGTGTCATTGTCACGCCACGCGGCGCGAGCCAATCGCGTGCGATTGGTCCCAGGCCTTCAGCCGTTCGCGCACGAATGCCACGTGCTGGCGCAGGTTGTAGAACTCCTCCATGTACGAAAGCGGCACCGAGACTTCGGCCAGCTCGGTTTCCAAAATGGCCAGCGTTTCGATGTCTGCGGTGAAATCGTCGTTTCCCGTCGCGTGCCGCATCTTCTGGTCGATGTCGCGCAGCACGCGGTACCAGCGGTAGATTTTCGAGCGGATGCGCCAGCGGTAAATCGGCGGGGCGGCTTTCAGCAGCGGATAAAGCAGCGTGCACAACGGAAACAGCATCAGTTTCATGCGGTCGAGCCACGCGGCCGCCGCGAACGGGAGATGCCGGTAAAACATCGGCGGCCCCGACTTCAAATAGCGGCGCGCGTCGGCGTTGAGCGGAAAGTCGACGAACCGGGCCGAGGGAAAGTCGCCCGCATTCTCCAGCACCCCGCCGTCTTCGTGCACCTCGAAAGCCGCCCGCAACAACAGCGGCGCGAGCGCGGAATGCAACGGCTTGCGGCACACCAGGTTTGCCGTCGGCGCGACGAGCATGACATCGCGATGCGGCAAGTTATTCTCGAGATCGACGGTTCCTTCGGCCAGCGTCACGTTGCTTAAAAACGGATGCCGGCGACGGTACGCCTCCGCTTGTCGAAAGCTCATCAACTCGATTCCCTCGGTCGACAAAAGCTCGTGCACCAGCGGCGACGTGGGCGAGATGACGAAGAAAGCCGCATCCAGCTCGCCCTTTTTGAGCGCATCGACGGCCTCCCGCCCGCCCAGCGCAAGCGACGCGGTTGTGTCGTTTGCGATCGTGAGCTGATTCTCGCGGAGAAGTTGCAGAGCAATCGATTGCGTTCCGCTTCCTTCGGCGCCCACGGCGATGCGTTTTCCCGCAAGTTGCGTGAGCCGCTCGACGGGTTTCGGCTCGCCGAGTTTGGCGTCGCGGAAGCGCTCGGTCCGATAGAAGACCCAGACCGGTTCCAGGTAAAGGCTCGCAAGCGACTCGATGGGCTGCGAATCTTCCCTCGGCGCAACGCCTCCTTGCACAATGGCCAGCGAAACGTCGCTGTCCGGTGAATTGAGCAGGCGGAGATTCTCAACCGAGCCGGCCGTGCTGCGGACCTCCAACTCGATGCCGTCTCGTGCGACGATTTCGCGGTAACGATTGGCAAACGCGAAATACGCCCCGTCAGGACTGCCCGTGGCGATGACAATATGCTTTGGGCAGCTTGGCTCGATCAGCAACGGCGCGCACGCGACGATCAGAATCAGCAGCAGGGCGACAGGACCCCACGTCTTGATGCGGCTTGCAGCCTTCCGCGATTGTCGCCGAAATGCGGTTATTGCCTTGTCCACTGCGGCTCTCCCACCCCCCCGAAAACGCGGGCGATTCATAGGAAAAAGCGGCGTTTGAGGCAATGGGAATAAGCACGAAGCACGAAGTCCAAATGACAGTAGTGCCAACTTCACCACGAACAATCGATCGAACGGAATGTCTTAACGCTGAAGGCGTTGCATAACATAGCCCAGGGCCAGCGCAGCGCCGCCCTGGGTCCAAGGTCGCGCACCGATTCTCCAACCCTGTAAGGGTTGCATCGACGGTACGGAAAAACTCAATGTTGCTGAAACCCTTTCAGGGTTTTGAATCCATGGCATCCACGGTCAACCCGGCGTGGCGCTGCGCTGACGCCGGGCTATGATATGCAACCCCTTCGGGGTAAAGAAGCTGCGACAGCGTCCTGTTGAATAGCGAACTTGGTACTACTGAATGACGAAAGAAGCACGAATGTCCAAGGCCCCAAAGAGATTTCGTGCTTAGTGCTTCCCCAAGTCGCGGCAACTGCCCGCCAGTATCACGCAATAACATCCCGCACCACGTTGCCGGCGACGTCGGTGAGGCGGAAGTCGCGGCCGTTGAAGCGGTAGGTGAGCCGCGTGTGATCGAGGCCCACCAGGTGCAAAATGGTGGCGTGCAAGTCGTTGATGCTGACGCGATTGGTGACGGCTTTGAAGCCGATCTCGTCGGTCTGGCCGTAAAGCGTGCCCCCTTTCACGCCGCCGCCGGCCATCCAGGTGGTGAAGGCGTGCGGGTTGTGGTCCCGGCCTGTGCCTCCCTTTTGCACGATGGGCAGCCGTCCGAACTCGCCGCAGCAAATGATCAGCGTCGAGTCGAGCATGCCGCGCGCTTCGAGGTCGGCCAAGAGGGCGGCTATCGGCTGATCGGTCTCGCCGGCGAACCCGCCGTGATTCTTGACGATATCGGTGTGGCCGTCCCAACTGCGTTCGTTTTCCATGCCGCCGCTGTAAATCTGCACGAAGCGCACGCCGCGCTCGACCAGCCGGCGCGCGATCAGGCACTGCTTCGAGAAATGCGCGCACCGAGAGTTGGTGGTGCCGTACATTTCATGGGTGGCTTTGGTTTCGCGTTCGAGGTCGAGCGCTTCGGGCGCGGCCATCTGCATGCGGTAGGCCAACTCGAAGCTTTCGATGCGCGCGGCCAATTCGCTGTCGCCGACCGCTTGCGATTGATAGTGCTCGTTGAGTTTTTTGAGCAAGTCGAGCTGCGATCGCTGCGAGGCGGCGGTCAGTCCCTCGGCACGATCGAGGTTCTCGATCGGAGCGCCCTGCGGGTTGAGCGCCGTCCCCTGATAGACGCTCGGCAAGAACCCCGCGCCCCAGTTCGACGCGTTGCCCTTGGGCAGGCCGCGCCCCAGCGTGTCGTACATTGTGACGAAGGCGGGCAACGACCGGCTTTCGGTCCCCAGCCCGTATGTCACCCACGCGCCGACGCACGGCATTCCCATCCGGCTGATGCCCGTATTCACCTTGAACAATGCCGGAGAGTGGTTGTTCGAGTCGGACCAGCACGAATAGAGAAACGCCATCTTGTCGACGTGGCGGGAAATGTTCGGAAAGATCTCCGAGACCCAGGCGCCACACTCGCCGTGCTGCTGAAATTTAAACGGCGACTTCATCACCGGGCCGACCTGGTCGGTAAAGAACCCGGTGTTTTTGTCGAAGCCTTCGAGGGCCTGTCCGTCGCGCTTCGCCAGCTCGGGCTTGTAGTCCCATGTATCGACCTGGCTCGGGCCGCCGTTGAGGAACAGCCAGATGACCGACTGGGCCTTGGCCGCAAAGTGCGCCTGCTTGGGCGCCAGCGGATCGATTGAGGCGGCTGCTTTGACGGGTGTCGACAACAGCCCCTGCTGTTCGAGCAACCCCGCCAGCGCAATCATCCCGAAGCCGTTGCCGGCGCGGCTCAGAAAATTACGTCGCGAACCGAAAACCGGATTGGGCGGCGCGAAAGAGCAGGGGAGCGTCATTTCAATTCACCTCTCGGCACTCATTGGCCTTTCGAACATTTCAGTTTGGCAGAGTAATTGATTGCTGCATGAAGCGCTCGAGGGTCTCCACCCTCCCCCAGCCCCTCCCTGGAAGGGAGGGGGGTTTGAAATGGCCACTTCACTTTTTGCGGCATTCATTCCACATACACAAACTCGTTCAAACATATCAGCACCTGGCAAAAGTCAGCGAACGCGAGATCGCGGGCGTTTGGTTTGGCTTCGGCTGCGTACAACCGCTGCTGCTGTTCGATGAAGGCGACGCCGTCGCGGAGCTCGGAGTCGTCCGGCGGGCGACCGACGGCAGTTCGGTATCCGTCCTTGACCACCTCGGAAAGCGGACGATCGGACGCCGCTGCAAGTCGCCGCGCGAAATTGAATGCGCAGGCGCGGACCTCGGGATTGTTCAACAGCAACAGTGCCTGCGGGGCAATCGTCGTCGAGCTGCGCTCACCCACGCCCGAAAGCGCCTCGGGCGCGTCGAAGACCTGCATCATCGGCACCAGCTTGCTGCGCTTGACGGTAAAGTAGATGCTGCGGCGTCGATGCGACGGATCGAGCGTGCCAGGACCGAACATGCGTTCGTCCAGTCGCCCGCCCGCGGTCAACAGGGCGTCGCGGATCACCTCGCCTTCCAGGCGGCGACGCTGCTGACGCCAAAAAAGAGCGTTGTCGGCGTCGACGCGGGACTTCGCTTCGTCGGGCGTCGACGTTCGGCAATAGGCGGCACTCGACATGATCAGTTTGTGGATCGGCTTGAGCCGCCAGTTGTGTCGGATCAGCTCGGTCGCCAGCCAATCGAGGAGCTCCGGATGGCTGGGCGGCGTGCCGCGCGCGCCGAAGTCGCTGGGAGTGGAAACGATTCCGCGTCCCATGTGATGCTGCCACAATCGGTTGACAATGACCCTGGCCAGCAGGTGGCCCGCGCCATCATGGGCGTCCGTGATCCAATCGGCCAGCGCCGACCGCCGAAACGACGACTTGGCCCCTTGCGGACGCTCGACCGACCAGTGCCGCTCCCTGTCGGCTGCGGTCATCAAGACTTGCAAGTACCCGGCCTCGGCGACGCCATGCTTCTGTGCCGGGTCGCCGCGGCGGAGGAAGAACGTCTGCTCGAAGTAGTCGGCCCCCTGCGTGTGCAAACGCAACGGCTTCAAGCCTTCGCCGCAGACGAGCACCTTGACGAGATTCGGCCGCGGTGCTTGCGCGAGGTCATCATCGACTCGCTTCTTCAATTCCTGCCAATGTGAGTCGCGGTATCGGAACCATTTCAACACGGCCGCTGTCTGCTCGGGACTGCGCTTTTCGGCCGGTCGATGCAGGCTGTCGAGCACGCCGGCCGGGGAGGCATCGGCATCGAGTGGAACGACTGAAGAATCGGCGAGTGCGTCCGACGCAACCGCGGGACCCCAGACGCACAGTCTCAGCCGCCCGAGATTGTGGGCCTCCTTGTTTTCGAATTTGAGCGTAAACGTGAGCGTCGATCCTTCCACCGAGCCCACGTTTGATTCGGTCACGAACATCGCCGCATGCGTCCGACCGGCTTGATCCCCGACTCCCCACGCCGACTTGCCATCGCCGTCGATAGCGGCGGAAGCGGGCATACCGGGTGGCTCGAATGTTGCTCGCGGTCCGGAGAGTGCGACCGCCGTCAGCTCCGCTGCTCCCGAATTCGGCTTAAGCGAAACGCGAAAATCGCTCAGAGTGAAGTCACCGTTCTCAGCTCGGCCGGGCCCGCCTTTGGGCAACGTCGGGTCGGGCAGCGCTTCGAGGCGGAAGGCTCGAATGCCGCTTAAATTGGTATGTGCGGTGAGCGTGTAAATGTCGTTCTTCGGGTTCTCACCACCGACGAGAAGCGATCCGTCATCCAGCTTCGTGAAAGTCGCCCCGCCCGACGAGGCATGCGTATCGACGTCGAGCACAGTCCAGCGGGGCAAGTCGGCGTCGCTGCGAC
>JBBDVZ010000169.1:0-7166 GCA_040903115.1 Planctomycetaceae bacterium | reverse complement strand
CAACACGCGTTCGTTCGCGCCGCCGTGCAGAGGCCCCTTCAAGGCGCCGACAGCCGCGCTGATCGCCGAGTAAAGGTCCGACTGCGTCGACGTCACCACGCGGGCCGTGAACGTCGAAGCATTGAACTCGTGCTCGGCGTACAGGATCAGCGACACGTCCATCGCCTTCTCGTGCAGGGCCGACGGTTCTTTGCCCGTAATCAGGTGCAGCAGGTTCCCGGCATAGCTGAGTTGAGGGTCGGGTTCGATCAGCGGCAGCCCGCGGCCCTGCCGGTAGCGGGCCGCGATCAGGATCGGAATCTGCGCCAGCAGCCGCACGGCCTTGGCGATGTTGGCATCGCGTCCTTCTTCGTCAGCTTGTGGGTCAAAATTGCCCAGGGCGCTGATTCCCGTGCGCAAGGCGTCCATGCCGCTGACGTGCATGGGAATTTCGCCAAAGTACCGCAAGACGGCGGGATCGATTTCGGCAGATTCCGAGACAATCGACTGGAAGTCTGCCAACTGCTCCTGATTCGGCAACTCGCCGTACAGCAGCAGATAGGCTGTTTCGAGAAACGTGGCGCTTTGGGCCAATTCTTCGATGGAATACCCCCGGTAGTGCAAGCCGCCCTCGACGGTGGAGAGGGAAGTTTCACCGGCGATCACGCCCTCCAACCCCGGAAAGTACTGTTCGCCGTTCATCAACACACGCTCGACCAAAAGTTGCAGTCCATGGACAAACTGGGGTAGCGACGGAAACGGTTGGCTCATAAACGTCACGCCGGCTGACATCCTTTTCACCGAACGTGGAGTCGCGCTGCCCAGTCAAACGTCGGGCACTCACACCCCAGACCGATGCGCCGGCCGAATCTTACCACCCTGCAAGACTACCCTCGGCGGCAGTTGAGATTCTAAAGAGGCGTGCCGGGAAGCGAAAGCGAATGCCGGCCGAAACTTCCGTCGAGATGGGGACAGGTCCATTTGGTGACGGCTCGATGTCACCCCGCCGGGAAAACCGAGGCGCCGCTTCCGTAGAAAGCGGCAACCCAATGGACCTGTCCCCCTGGGTTTTTCGCGTCAAAAGAATCTAGACACGCGAGGCGGTTTTCGATATGAATCCGCCCCTCTCCTCACCCAAGCCATCGACTTTTCACCCCCTACGCCAGACGCATATTCGGAGGCACGGATGCCCCCCGAGGCAGCCCGCGGCGTGCACGGTCTTTTCGCACGCTACCGAGGTCTGATCTTCCCGATGCTCATTGTGGCCTCGGTGCTGGTCATCGTTGCGCCCCTGCCGCCGCTGCTGCTCGACCTGCTGCTGGCGGGCAACATCACGGTGGCGGTGGTGATTCTGCTGACGACCATTTACGTCAACCGGCCGTTGGAGTTCAGCGTCTTTCCAGCCATCCTGCTGGGAACCACGCTTTCGAGACTGGTGCTCAACGTCGCCTCGACGCGTCTCATCCTTTCTCATGGCGCAACAAACGGAACGCGCGCGGCTGGTGGAGTGATCGAAGCGTTCGGCCAGTTCGTTTCGGGGGACAACCTGGTGATCGGCGCGATCCTGTTCATCATTCTGGTCGCGATCCAATTCTTGGTGATTACGAAAGGCGCGACGCGCATCAGCGAGGTGGCAGCCCGTTTCGCGCTCGATGGTATGCCGGGCAAGCAAATGGCCATCGATGCCGACCTGAACGCCGGACTGGTGACACAGCAACAGGCCAAAGCGCGCCGCGAAGAAGTCGCCCAGCAGGCCGACTTTTACGGAGCCATGGACGGTGCGAGCAAGTTCGTGCGCGGCGACGCCATCGCCAGCATTGTCATCACGCTGATCAATATCGCCGGCGGGTTATACATCGGTATGGTCCAGCACGGCATGGAGCTCGCGCGGGCGGCAAGCGTCTTCACCACGCTGACCATTGGCGACGGTTTGGTGACACAGGTGCCAGCATTTCTCATTTCGTTGGCCGCCGGATTGATTGTCACCCGCACGTCGGTCGCCAGCAACCTGCCGAGCGAAGTCATCGATCAATTGTTCCGCCATCCGCAAGCGATGGGTCTGGCATCGATCTTTCTGTTGTCGTTGTCGGCGACCGGCTTGCCGACGTTCCCGCTCGTGATCTTGGCCGCCGGTTGTGCCCTGATCGGCGTGATGATTCGCCGCGGTCGCAGAAGCGAAGAGGTTCAGCGGCAGCACAAGGCACAGCAACAACAGACGAAGCCCGCCGCGCGTCCTGAAGATCACCTCGCCGTCGACCCGCTGGAGTTGGAACTGGGGATCGGCCTCATACGTCTCGCGGACACGGCTAACGGAGGCGACTTGCTCGATCGCGTGACGCGGGTGCGGCACAAGATCGCGCAGGAATTAGGCATCATCCTTCCCAAGGTGCGCATTCGCGACAACATTCGACTGGGCCAGCGGCAATATCAGATCAAGATTCGCGACGTGCCGGTCGCGTGGGGCGACGCGTATACCGACGGATTCCTGGCCGTCGATACCGGCACCACCTTGGGGAACATCCCGGGAATCGATGCGATCGAACCCGCTTTGGGCCGCCCGGCGAAATGGATCGAAGAATCCCAAAAGGACCGCGCCGAGCTGATGGGCTACCGCGTCGTCGAACCTTCTTCCGTCATCATCAACCATTTGACGGAAGTCGTGCGCGATCACAGTGCCGAATTGCTCACCCGGCAACAAGTGCATCAATTGCTCGAAAATCTCAAACAGAATTCGCCGAAGGTCGTCGACGAGCTCATACCCGACGTGTTGAAGACGGCGCAGGTACACCAGGTGCTCAATAATTTGCTGCGCGAGCGAGTTCCGATTCGCGACCTCGAAACCATTCTGGAAACGCTGGGCGATTACAGCGACCGCACGAAGGACCTCGGCTTTTTGACCGAGTACGTGCGCCACGCGCTGTCGCCAACCATCTGCCAGCAATACCGCGACCGCGACCGCGTGTTGAACGTGGTAACTCTCGATCCTGCCTTGGAGGACATTCTGGCGGCCGGGTTCGATTTCACCGAACGCGGCCTGGTCGTCAAATTATCGCCGCAGGTGACCGAACAGGTGATTGCGGGTCTGGCCGAACAACTCGAACGATTGGTCATGGCGGGCCATCCGCCGGTGGTGGCGTGCAGCAACCCAGAGGTTCGGCCGGGACTGAAACATATCACCGCGGTCCGACTCCCCAAGCTCGCCGTGCTGAGCCTGGTGGAAATTACCCACGATACGCAGGTCGAATCGCTCGGACAGGTCGGCGTCGAGATATTGCACGAAATGGAATTTGTCGTCAGCTAACTCAACTTTCAAGGAATCAACCAGAGATGACGGACGTGCGGACATTCAAAGCTGACAGTATGCAGGAAGCCCTCGAACTGGTCCGTCAAGAAATGGGCGCGGAAGCGGTCATTCTGCATACGCGCCACGTGACGCCTCGTCGCCTGCTCCCGTGGCGAAAGGTCCGCCCGGAAGTCGAGGTGACGGCCGGACTGGGAATCAACGTTCGCCCTGCTCCGGCGCGGCGTCGATCACAGCGAGCATCGGCACGGCCACAAATCGCGGCCGAACCGATCGCGCCGCGCGATGCTGATATTGCCGGCGATCACGAAACAACTCGCGCCGTCACACCCACGTTGTCAGACTATCTCAAAAACCGCGACTTCGACCAGCCGGCCGATACATCACTCGAAGAGTTGGCGAAGATGGCCGACCGGCTCGACAGCGTCTCGCTTTCGGACGAAGCCGTCTCCGTCGAAGCCAGAGTCCCGCAGCCGACGGAACCTGCGCAGTCGGTTCCACAAAATCGCGACGGTTCGCCGTTGGGTCGGTCCAGCACCGAGTTTGCCGCAAAACTCGACTCGATTCATCGGATGCTCGAGAGCTTGGGCCGGACCGGCCACATCGGTCGTGAACGCGAGATTCCCAGCGAGCTATTCGCCCTCTACACCGAGCTGATCGACGCCGAAACCGAAGACGACCTGGCACGCGACCTGATCTTTCGCCTCAAGCAACACTGCTCCGACGAACAACTGCAAGATGCGTCGGCGGCCAGGATGCTGCTGACAGGCATGGTGGAAGCCGAAATCCGCTGCTGCGATCCGATCGTGCCGCGGGCCGGTCGCCGAAAAGTGGTTGCGCTCGTCGGCGCGACCGGCGTCGGCAAGACGACGACAATCGCCAAGCTGGCCGCCAACTATCGGCTGCGGCAAGGAATCCGCATGGGCCTGGTGACCGTCGACACTTACCGGATTGCCGCCGTCGAACAACTGCGGACCTACGCCGAAATCATCGATCTGCCCATGAAGGTCGTCACCAACCCGTTGGAAATGGGCCGCGCCCTCGACGAGTTGATCGGGCTCGATCTGGTGCTGATCGACACGGCCGGCCGCAGTCCTCGAGACGACTTGCAGATTCAAGAGCTGAAGCGGTTGTTGGCCGAGGCGAACGTCGACGAGGTGCATCTCGTGCTCAACATGACCGCCAGCGTTCGCAGTCTGGAAGCAACGACGCAAAAGTTTTCGGCCGCGTCGAAGAACATGACCTCGATCATGCTGACCAAGCTCGACGAAGCCGCCGGAATGGGCACGCTGTTGTCGATCGCCCGCAGAATTCCGCTGCCCATCAGTTATTTGACGACCGGGCAGGACGTTCCCGACGACATCGAACCCGCCACGCCCGGCCGGATTGCCCGGCTGGTGCTCGGACAGGACAAGATTCTCAATTGATTCTCCGAAACACGGTTTCGGCGACGGTGAGACCATGAGCGACCAGGCCAAAGTATTGCGCGGACTGATCAAAGAGAGACAGGCCGCGCCCACGATGTCGATCGAATCTCCATCAGGACATGGAGCGCATACCATCGCCGTGACGAGCGGGAAAGGCGGCGTGGGAAAAAGCAACATCGCCCTCAATCTGGCGATCGCACTGGCCCGGTTGAATTCGTCGGTCGGCCTGCTCGATGCGAATCTCGGGCTTGGCAACATCGATTTGTTGTGCGGCCTCAATGGCTACTGGAACCTGTCGCACGTCGTCACCGGCGCGCGGCGGCTGGGTGAAGTCATTCTCAAAGGACCGGAGAACGTCGACGTCATTCCCGGGGCAAGCGGGCTGATCGACGTGGCTGATGCTCCGCCCGAAGCGCAGCGGGAGATTCTCAGACAACTCGTCGATCTCGAGCGGCAGCACGATTACGTGATTATCGACACGGGCACGGGCATCCACCGCTCGGTGCGGCAGTTTGTAACTGCCGCGGATATCGTGCTGGTGGTTACGACCCCCGAACCGACCGCGATTGCCGATGCCTACGCCATGGTGCGGGCGTTGTCATCGATGGCAATCCCGACGCTCGAAGTGATTGTCAACCAGGCCGACTCGGTCGAACAGGCGCGGGCGATCATCGAACGGCTTCAACAGACGTCACGGGTGTTTCTGCACACCGAAGTGACTTCGGCGGGCTTTGTGCCTCGCGACCCGCAAGTTGGCGAAGCCGTCGTTGGCCGGACACCGTTTTTATGCAATTCGCCCAATTGCCCTGCCTCGCTGGCCATCGGACAACTGGCCCATCGCATCAAGAACTTGACTGAGGTTCGTTCGCCACGTGGCTCGTATTTCCCGCGTTTTTGCAGCGAAATGGCTGAAAAGGTGGCATAAAGATTTCCGGACTTGAATGGATTCGTCGGCACAAGAAATTCACAAGCTACACAAGATGCGCCAAGACTTTCGGTTACAGAAACGACTCGCTTTCGAGGAGAAAAACTCAACTCAACAGCCTCAGCCGCCGATAAATCTTCCGGGGGAAATAGCGTCGTAAAAAAGCCGTCGCGTCGCGACGACCGAGATTCGTTCGAACCGCATTGACCGATGGCGCGATCTATTATCCACATGGACTGGCTTACGGCGCGCTCCGCCGCCGGATCGTCGAGGAAGGCGTTGAGGCTCTAGTGCATCGCCCAAGCTGTGTTGACGGGTCGTATGTGGGGTTTCGCCCCGGAGAACCTGAAATCTTCCATCGCAACACAGTGTGGTCGCACCACTAGTCCGCCGGACGATCGCAGGCCAACGGCAATTGAATTCATCATTGGGATACACGCTCGCTCATTTGAATCATCACCACGGAGGGTTGGATGGCCACACGCGTCACCGAAGACATCGCGGAAGTCTGGAAGACCTATAAGGCCGACCAGAGCAACCAGCAACTGCGAAACGTTCTTATCGAACGCTATTTTCCGCTGGTCCGCTACAATGCCGAGCGCGTCTGGGCCAAACTGCCCGAGGGTGTCGATCTCAACGATCTGACTTCGGCCGGCGTGTTTGGGCTGATGGACGCGATCGACGCCTTCGACATGGAGCGCGGCGTCAAGTTCGAGACGTACTGCGTTCCGCGCATCCGCGGGGCGATGCTTGACGAGCTCCGCACCATGGACTGGGTCCCTCGACTGGTGCGCAGCAAGGCCAGCAAGCTCGAAGCGGCGCGAAAGGCCGCCGAGGCCGAAAATGGCCGCCCCCCCACAGATGCCGAAATCGCCGAAAAAATGGGGCTACCGCTGGCCGAGTTCGAGAGACTCAAGTCGGAAGCCAGCGCCGTCAGCCTCGTCAGCCTCAACAAAAAGTGGTACGAGACCGACAGCTACAAGGACGTGCGCGAAGTCGACATCCTGGAAGACATCAAAGGCGAAGACCCCACGCGCGGCATTCAAAAACGCGACGTGATGAAGCTGGTCACCAAGGGACTCAACCGCAACGAGCGGCTCATCATCATCCTCTACTACTACGAAGAGTTGACGATGAAGGAGATCGGCAGCACGCTCGGGCTGTCGGAATCGCGGGTGAGCCAAATGCACTCGAGTATCGTCGCGAGGCTCAAGGACCAACTCCGACGAAGGCGGCCGGAATTCGGTTGAAAGAAGCGATCGGCAAACGGCTTCAAGAAGCCCGGCTTTTTCAAAAAGCCGGGCTTCTTTTGCTTTACCCCTCTCCCCTCAGGGGAGAGGGGTGAAACGTGCGAGTGGTCGAAACAACTCTGGGATCGCAACGGTCTTGAAAATCCGCACGGTTCCACCCTCCCCCAGCCCCTCCCTGGAAGGGAGGGGGGTTCGGAATTGCGCGTCACTTGCCGCGCACGTTGCCGTACCACTCGATGTGCAACCGGGGCGAGACCTTCCAGCCACGCGACGCGGCGGCCTCG
>JBBDVZ010000168.1:0-7197 GCA_040903115.1 Planctomycetaceae bacterium | reverse complement strand
TCTACAACCGGGCCGATTTTGTGATCGCCGAACCGGGGCAGTCGCTGTACCGCTGGCGCGACGTGACGAAGCTTGCGGTGGCTGTCATCGATGAGCTGCCGTTTCATTTGGAGATCGTCGAGCCGAAAGTGCCCCTGGTGCGTTATGGGTCGATGGATCTGAAAATCGTCGCGCGCCGCAAAGAGGGCTTCGTGGCGCCCATCACCGTCGAGTTTCCGTTTCGTCCGCCCGGCGTGGGAGCGGCCAGCTCGGTCACAATCCCGCAAGGACAGAACGAGGTGACATATCCCCTGAGTGCCGATGGTGGGGCTGAAATTCGCAAGTGGCCCATCTACGCGCTCGGCTCGGCCGACGTCGGCGGCGCCGCCTGGGTGTCGTCGCAACTGGCGACGCTCGAAGTCGCCGACCGCTACCTGCAATTCGCCATCGATCGGGCCGACGTCGAACAAGGCAAGCAGACCGACGTCTTCTGCAAAATACAGATCAACAAGCCTTTCGAAGGTGTCGCAAAGGTCCAACTTCTCGGGCTGCCCGCGAAGGTGACCACGACCGAGTTGGATATCACCAAGGACACCAAGGAACTGGCCTTCAAAGTGCAAACCGATCCCACGAGTCCCGCGGGCACGCACAAAAGCATTTTCTGCCGTGTCGTGTTGACCGAGAACGGCGAGCCTGTGGTCCACAGCTACGTCGGCGAAACCGAATTGCGGATCGATCAGCCGTTAGTAAAGCCCGCCGCCCCGGCCACTCCGGCTGCGGCGCCGGCGGCTCAACCCGTTGCCGAAGCTCCGCCGGAGAAACGATTGACCCGGCTCGAAAAGCTGCGGTTGGAAGCCAAAAAGGCCGCGGGCGGCCAGTAAGCCGTTCCACACCGCAGGATCGCAACCCAAAGGCACCTACCCATGCCACTCAAACATATTCGACGAGCGACTTTTTCTGGCGCTGTGATTGCGGTATTGCTCGGCACGACGGCCCACGCTGACGAGCCGAAGCCGGCCGCGTTGCACGTCTATCCGGAAAACGTCCAATTGACGACGAGCCGCGACCGCCAGTCATTGGCGGTGCAGGCCGAATATGCCGACGGTCTGACTCGCGACGTGACGGCGTTGGCAACAATCTCACTGGCCAATCCGCAGTTGGCGCGGTTTGAAAATGCGACCGTGTACCCGACGGCCGACGGAAAGACGGAGTTGGCCGTCGAATTCGCCGGGATCAAGCAAGTGGTTCCGGTCGAGGTTGTGCAGGCAACCGCCGATCGCCCCATCAGCTTCAGGCTCGACGTGATGCCCGTCTTTATGAAAGCGGGCTGCAACATGGGAAGCTGTCACGGAGCGGCGCGCGGCAAAGACGGGTTTCGCCTTTCGTTGTTCGGCTTCGACCCCGAGGGGGACCATTTCCGATTGACGCGCGAAATCAGCGGACGGCGAATCAACCGGGCACTGCCTCACGAAAGCCTGATGATCGAGAAGCCCTCGGGCAAGGTCCCGCACACGGGCGGCAAGCGATTTGAAGAGGGGAGTGAGCTGTACAACACGCTCATCCGCTGGCTCGAAGCCGGCGCCCCCAACGACTCGGGCGAGATCCCCAAGATCGTTTCGGTCGAGTTGTATCCCAAAGGGGCAGTGCTCGACGGCGAAGGCTCGACCCAAAAACTGACCGTGCGCGCCAAGTACTCCGATGGCACCGACCGCGACGTCACCTCGCTGGCGTACTTCATGTCGAACAACGACAACGCGGCGACCGTCTCGCAAGAGGGCGTCGTCGAAGCCCACTCACGGGGCGAAGTGTTCATCATGGCCCGCTTCGCGACGTACACCGTGGGCAGCCACTTTATCGTCCTGCCCAAGGGCTTTCAGTTCACGTGGCCCGAGACCCCGCCGCTCAACTACATCGACGAGCTCGTGCATAACAAGCTGCGCAAGCTGCGGATCATGCCCTCGGGTGTGTGCAGTGACGATGAATTCATTCGGCGCGTGTATCTCGACATCGCCGGCGTGCTGCCCACCGTCGATGAGTATACGCACTTTACGGCGAACCCCGATCCCAAAAAGCGTGAGCAGCTCGTCGACGAACTTTTAGGTCGCAAGGAATTTGTCGAGCTATGGGTGATGAAATGGGCGGAGCTGCTGCAGATCCACTCGTCGCCGCAAGTCAGCTACAAGTCGACGATCCTTTACTACAACTGGCTGCAGGAGAAGATCGCCGGCAACGTTCCGATGGATCAAATGGTGAAAGAGCTGTTGGCCTCGAAGGGAGGAACGTTCACCAGCCCCGCCACCAACTACTACCAGAACACAACGGAGACGCTGAAGGTCGCGGAGAACGTCGCGCAGGTCTTCATGGGAATGCGGATACAATGCGGCCAGTGCCATAACCATCCCTTCGACCGTTGGACGATGGATGACTACTACAGTTTCGCCGCGTTCTTTTCACAAATCGGACGGAAGGCGGGCGAGGATCCGCGCGAGATCATCGTGTTTAACGCGGGTGGAGGCGAGGTGACCCATCCCGTCGGCGGCCGCGTGATGCCGCCCAAGTTTCTCGGCGGCGCCGTTCCCGACGTCGCCGGAAAAGACCGCCGCGAGGTGATGGTCAATTGGCTGGCTTCGCCCGAGAACCCGTACTTCGCGCGAAACCTGGCGAACATCGTGTGGGCCCACTTCTTGGGGCAGGGCATCATCAACGAGGTCGACGACGTTCGCGTGAGCAATCCCGCGGTCAACCCCGAGCTGCTCGATGCGCTGGCCGGGAAATTCACCGAGTATAAGTACGACTTCAAGAAGCTGGTGCGCGACATTTGCACCTCGCGAACCTATCAGCTCTCGACCGCGATGAACGAGACGAACGCCGCCGACACTCGCAACTTTTCGCACTCGAAGCTGCGGCGTTTGCGGGCCGAAATCATGCTGGACAGCGTCAGTCAGGTGACGGAAACCAAGAACAAGTTTCCGGGCCTGCCGCTCGGCGCGCGGGCCGTCCAGATTGCCGACGGAAACACGTCGAATTATTTCCTGACGACGTTCGGCCGCGCTTCGCGAGAAACCGTCTGCGCGTGCGAGGTCAAAATGGAGCCCAACCTCTCGCAGTCGCTGCACTTGCTCAACGGCGAGACCGCGCATCTGAAGATTCAAGAAGGGAAGCTCATCGAACGGCGACTCGCGGAAGGCAAAACGCCGCCGCAGATCCTCGAGGAGCTTTACGTTCGCAGCCTGAGCCGCAAGCCAACCGAAAAAGAAATGGCGTCGCTGAATGAGATCATCACCGCCGAAAAAGAGCCGAAGCAGGTCCTGGAAGACGTTTTCTGGGCCTTGCTGAACTCGCGAGAGTTCCTCTTTAACCATTAGGGCTTCTGAACCCAACTGTGAGAGTTTTTCCTTAACCATTAGCCCTCGTTAGTGAGAGTCGTGTATGCCACGCTGTCGCTGGTGCGTAAAGATTAACGCGTCGATTCTGCTGTTGGGAATCGCGGGTCCTGCTTTGATAAGCCGCCTGGATGCGGAAGAAAAAGCCGCTGCGCCGCCCGCCGCCAAGGTCACGTACGAAGACCACGTGCAGCCCATCCTCCGTCAGCGGTGTTTTACCTGCCACAACCCGAACAAGTTGAGTGGCGGGCTGAACATGACGAATTACACGAACCTGATACAGGGGGGCGGGTCCGGCGCGGTCATCGAACCCGGCAGTTCGGGCGACAGTTACCTGTTCATGCTCGTCACGCACCAGTCGCAGCCGAATATGCCGCCAGGCGGCGGAAAAATTCCCGCCAAAGAGATCGAGGTCATCAAGCAGTGGATTGACGGCGGCGCGCTCGCCAACGCGGGCAGCAAACCCGCCGCGCCGAAAAAGCCGAAGTTCGATTTTGCCCTGAAGGGCGCCCCGATTGGAAAGCCGGAAGGGCCGCCGCCGATGCCCGGACGCCTCCCGCTCGAGCCGGTCGTCCATACCGCATCCACCACGGCCGTCACCGCTCTGGCGACGAGCCCGTGGGCGCCCCTGATTGCCGTCGGCGGGCAGAAGCAAGTCTTTCTCTACCATTCCGACAGCCTCGAGCTGTTGGGCGTCCTGCCATTTCCGGAGGGTGTACCGCAGGTGCTGAAATTCAGCAGCACGGGCAGCCTGCTGCTGGCCGGAGGCGGACGGTCGGCTGAACGCGGACGCGTCATCGTTTGGAACGTGAAGACGGGTGAGCGCGTCTTCGAAATTGGAGACGAGCTCGATACGGTCCTCGCGGCCGACATTAGCGCCGATCAAAGCCGCATCGCTCTCGGCGGGCCCAGCCGCATCGTGCGAATTTACTCGGCCAGCGACGGCCAACTGCTGACAGAACTCAAGAAGCACACCGATTGGGTCACCTCGATTTCGTTCAGTCCTGACGGAGTCTTGTTGGCCACGGGCGATCGCAACGGCGGCATGTTCGTCTGGGAGGCCCAAACGGCCCGCGAGTATCTCACGCTGCCAGGGCATACCGCGAGCATCACCGGCCTGTCTTGGCGCGCCGATGCGAATATTCTCGCCTCCTCGAGCGAGGACGGCGCCGTCCGTCTCTGGGAAATGGAGAACGGCGGCAACGTCAAAGCGTGGACCCCGCACGCCGGCGGGACCAGCTCGGTCGAGTTCACGCGAGACGGTCGCGTCGTTTCCTGCGGCCGCGACAAGCTCACAAAACTCTGGGACCAAAACGGCGCCGAGCAACGGGCATTTCCTGCGCTCGGCGATATCGCTCTCCAGGTCACGCATTGCGATGAGACCAACCGTGTGATTGCCGGCGACTGGACCGGCGGCATTAAAGTGTGGAACGCCGCCGACGGGAACCAAATCGGCGAACTCACCAGCAACCCGCAGCCGCTTGCCGCGCGTCTTGCATTAGCCACTCAATCGGTTGGTCCGCTTGAGGCCGAGTCGAAAAAGCTGGCCGAGGCCTATCAGGCAGCCCAAGCCGCCGCCGACAAAGCGAAGACCGACCTCGAAGCGGCGACGAAGACATTGGCGGAGGCCACCAAGAAAGGCGAGGAAGGCGCCGCTGCCGCCAAGCAGGCCACGGACGAAATTGCAAAACTAACCGGCGAAAAGGACGCGGCGGCAAAACAGGTCGCCGCACTCGATCCGGTTGTCGCCTTGTTGACAGAAGGGTCGGAAAAATTGCGGCAGGCGGCCGAGAAAGCGCCCGATGATAAGGAGCTCGCCGCCACTATCGCGCAGTTAAAGGCGCAGTACGACAAAAAGGCCGCCACTCTCGAAGAACAAAAGAAGGCGGTCGCCGAGAAAACGGCCGCCCATGAGGCCGCGACTCAGCGGTTGGCGGCGGTCGACAAACAAGTCGCTGAAGCGAAGCCGGTCGCCGACGCGGCGAAGACACAGGTCGACACTCTGACCCCGACGCTGCAGCCGCTCGTCGATCAAGCCGCTGCCGCAAAGACGGCCTCCGATGCGGCCACGCAATCGTTCACGCAGGCGCAACTGGCCGTCTCGCGTTGGCAGGGTGAAATCGAATTCGTCAATAAGCTGAAAGAACTCGCCGTGCATGAGGCGCGGTACAACGAGTTGTTCGCCGCCCAAGACGTCGAACAGAAAAACCTCGAAGCCGCCCAGGCCGCGGTGGCTGCTGCCAACCAGCAGGTTGAAGCCTCTCAAAAGCAGGTGGACGAATCCGCTGCCGCCTTGAAGCAGGCACAAGACGGTCACGCGAAGACAGCAGCCGAAGAGGCCGCATCCATCAAGGCGCTCGCGGATTTACAAGTTGCTCTGCCGGTGCTCAAAGAAACGCTCGACAAGGGCCTGCAGGCCGCCGAAAAGGTGCCCGGCGATGCGGAAGTCGCGGCCGCTGTCGCGGGGCTCAAAGCCGTCTTCGACAAGAAGACGGCTGATTTGGCAGCGGGGCCAAAGACGCTTGAAGAGCGAAAGGCCGCGGTCGACAAGGCGAAAGAAGGCGTCACCGCCGCCGAAACCAAGGCCGCCGAAATGGCCAAGGCGTTGGAAGCCGCCCGCGCGGTCGCTGCCGAGAAGACCGCCGCCGCAAAACCCGTCGAGGAGAAGTTTGCCGCCGCGAAAGCCGCCGCCGATGCCGCGAAGGCGGTTGTCGACCAGTTCAAAGCGACCCTCGAGGCGCCGGCCGGCATCAGGACGGCCCAAGCCGACGTCAAGACCAACTGAGGCTGGGTGCCATGCCCACCGCTTTGGGTGGGCATGTCCCCAAAGCATGGCCACGCAGAGCCGTGGCCATGGCACACTGGCGGTCAGGACGGCTCAAACCGACGTAAAGACCAACTGACCGCCGGACGCCGGTTAGAACACGATTTCGAGTTGCTGCTTCTCGCGCAGCATCCGCGATCGCACCGTGATCGTGTCTTTGACAAGCTCCGCTGCCCCCGGCACATCCACGATCAATTGCGTTTGGTTGTCGATCACGGGCAAAGTCTCGCGCACGCTCGCTGGGATGGTCTGGAAATACTGGTCGGTTCCCTCGACCAACCCCGACAGGTCGGTGAGGGGATAGGACCGGATATTTTTCGGCAGCTTGATTTGAATCACGATTTTGTAGGGCTCGCTCGGCTTGGGGTCCGCGGGTTCAGTCCACGCGGCGAAGTTGCCCTTTACGACCGCACGCCCGTCACCCGGCATGGAAAAGCGAAACCCGTCTTTGCCGTCTCCCGTCCCCGCGCCATTTCCCGCGCCGCTGCCGCCGGTGCTTGCGCCGGTCGATATCGACCCGACGGAAATGTTCGGCCGCACGAGATCGGTCGATTCGAGACGAGGGACATCGGTCACCAGCTCGTCGCTGGGTGCAAGTTCGACGCGTGTGTCCAGCAACTGTTCGATTTCTCCCCCCGCGCCCCCGCCGCCTTCCCCACCACCCAAGCCAAGCATCGTCCCGATGGATTCTTGCTGTTGAACGCGATCCAAAAGCATGATCGATAGGGTGCCCAGCCCAACGACGTGCACGAACAATGAGATGCAGAATCCCAACGTCAGATACCGGCCGAACCACGGCTTCCACTGCTCGAAAAACGTCCATGCGTCTCGCGCAGCGGCCGAAGGCAGTGTCTTGTTCAACCGCTCGGCAGTCATACCGTGGACTCTCAAAAGCCGCTGAATGGACGCGCTGAGGGGTGCCATGCCCACGGCTCTGCGTGGGCATGTCCTGAGTGGCCAAGACCATCCAAAACGAAGGGCATGGCACCCGACGTTTTAGGCTACACACTC
>JBBDVZ010000167.1:0-7207 GCA_040903115.1 Planctomycetaceae bacterium | reverse complement strand
CCACCTTTGCCCAGCGCGGCATTGGCGATGTTCACCTCACATGGGAGAATGAGGCCTACCTCGAAGTGGCTGAGTCCGGCAACAAACTGCAGATCGTCTATCCCTCGCAGAGCTTTCTTGCGGATCCCCATGTCGCCGTGGTCGATTCGGTCGTCGATCGCAAGGGCACTCGCGCGGCAGCCGAAGCGTACTTGAAGTTTCTCTACACTCCCGAAGGCCAGGCAATCATTGCCAAGCACTATTACCGTCCCATCGACGAAAAGATCCTGGCCCAAAACCGCGACCGGTTCCCCGCCATAAAGCTCTTTCCCATAACCGACCTGGTTGCGAACTGGGAGGAAGCGCAAAGCAAGTTCTTCGCCGAGGGCGGCGTGTTCGGCGCGATCTACAAGAGGTAGACAAGCCCAGTTCAAGAACTGTTCGGAGGGATCTTGCGATGCTATCTCTTTCGGTGCGCCGCAGTCCGCTGCCCGGTATGGGACTGGGATTCGGCGTGACAATGACTTATCTGTCGCTGCTGCTCTTCCTGCCGCTGGGGGCTGTCGTCCTCCGGGCGTCGACGCTGACGCCGAGCGGTTTTTGGGCCGCGGTTTGGTCCGAGCGCGCCCGTGCCGCGTATGCACTCACGTTCGGAGCGTCTGCCATTGCTGCGGTCGCTAACATGGGTTTAGGACTGTTGCTGGCGTGGGTATTGGCTCGCTATGAGTTTTGGGGTCGAAGGTTTCTCGATGCATTGATCGATCTACCGTTTGCGCTGCCGACGGCGGTCGCCGGATTGGTCTTTTCCGGCCTGTTCGTGGAAGCCGGCTGGTACGGCCAGTTCCTCGTTCCGTTGGAGATTCGAGGGGCGTATTCGCGGCTGGGCGTCGTGCTGGTGCTCGCGTTTGTCGGGCTGCCGTTTGTGGTGCGAACCGTGCAGCCGGTGCTGGAAAGCCTCGAAGGCGAAATCGAAGAGGCGGCTGCTTCGCTCGGCGCCTCTCGCTGGCAGACCTACTCTCGCGTTTTGTTACCGGCGCTTTGGCCCAGTCTGGTCACGGGGTTCGCGTTGGCGTTCGCGCGCGGGTTGGGCGAGTACGGATCGGTGCAGTTCGTCTCCGGCAACATGCCATTCAAAACTGAAATCGCCCCCGTGCTGATCGTGCAGCGCCTCGAGGCGTTTGAGTATGCGGAAGCCGCTGCCATCGCATGCGTGCTGCTGGCCGGCTCGCTGGGCTCCCTCGGCCTGATCAA
Organism: Planctomycetaceae bacterium; assembly: GCA_040903115.1. GTDB lineage: Bacteria > Planctomycetota > Planctomycetia > Planctomycetales > Planctomycetaceae > JBBDVZ01. The sequence goes on along the minus strand of JBBDVZ010000167.1, from coordinate 5,977 downwards.
CTGGCTCCAGCGCAGGAGTCGACGCCATGCATAGTCGACAGAATCGCGCGTTGCGCGCCGCCGGAGGTCTCGTTGCCGACGAGCCTTTGTGGCTGCGCTGCCTGCTGATTGGTGCAAGCTTTGCAATCGTCGGCGGGTTGATTCTCGTTCCGCTGATTTACGTCTTCGTTCAGGCCCTTGGCCCCGGGCTGCATACGTACCTCGATAACTTGTGGCGCGACCCCGATACGCGGCACTCGATCTGGATGACGCTGACCGTCGCTCCGATTGCCGTATTGTTGAATACTGTGCTCGGCATTGCCGCAGCCTGGACGGTGACCCGCTTTCGGTTTCCGGGTCGGACATTGATCGTCACGCTGCTGGACGTGCCTTTTGCCGTCTCGCCCATTGTGGTCGGGTTGATGTTCGTGCTGTTGTTCGGCATGCAGGGCTATTTCGGCCCGGCATTGCGCGAGTGGGGCATCAAAATCATTTTCGCGTGGCCGGGGCTGGTGCTGGTCACCACGTTCGTCACCCTGCCCTTCGTGGCGCGCGAATTGATTCCATTGATGGAGGCGCTCGGCGCTGATGAGGAGCTGGCCGCCGTCAGCCTGGGCGCAAACCCGTGGCAGCTCTTCTGGCGGGTGACGCTGCCGAACATCAAGTGGGGGCTGGCCTACGGCATCATTCAGTGCAACGCGCGAGCCATCGGCGAGTTCGGCGCGGTGTACGTGGTTTCGGGCCGCATTGACGGCGAGACCTACACCATGCCGCTGCGCGTCGACAAGCTCTTTCAGGAATATAACATGCCGGCCTCCTATGCCGTCGCCTCGTTGCTGACGCTGATGGCCTTGGCGACATTGGGGATCAAGCTGCTGTTGGAACGATACATTGCGGCACAGATTGAGTTGGACGACCAAAAACAATTGGAGTCTCAGTCGTGAGCATCAGCATTCGGCACGTGACCAAACGATTTGGAGCGATCGCCGCCGTCGACGACGTCACGCTGGAAATCCCATCGGGATGCCTCATCGCACTGTTGGGGCCGTCGGGCTCGGGGAAGACAACGCTCTTGCGCATTATCGCGGGGCTGGAAAACGCTGATCAAGGCACGATTCTGCTGCAGGACGAAGACGTCACCCGGCGCTCGGCGCGCGAACGCGAGGTGGGCTTCGTCTTTCAACATTACGCCCTATTTCGCCACATGAACGTCTTCGAGAACATCGCATTTGGAATGCGAGTCCGTCGCGTCGCAAAAAAATACGTCCGCGACCGCGTCCAGGAGTTGTTGACGCTGGTGCGGCTCGACGGATTGGGCACCCGGTTTCCGTCGGAGCTCTCCGGAGGGCAACGCCAACGCGTCGCGCTGGCGCGGGCACTGGCCGTGCGTCCCCGAATGCTGCTCTTAGATGAACCCTTTGGCGCACTCGATGCCAAAGTGCGGCAGGAATTGCGCGTTTGGCTGCGCAAGCTTCACTCTGAAATGCACGTCACCACAGTCTTCGTCACTCACGATCAGGAAGAGGCGTTCGAAGTGGCCGACCAGGTTGTCGTCATGCGTTCGGGCCGTGTCGAACAGGTCGGCACGCCCCAGGAAGTGTTCGACCAACCCGCCACGCCGTTCGTGATGGATTTTTTGGGCAACGTCAACGTCTTCCACGGTCGCGTGGAAAGCGGCCGAGCGCACGTGGGGCCATTCAACATTGCTTACGAAGAGTATCCGCACGCCGAGCCGCGCGCAGCGACCGCTTACGTGCGTCCGCACGAGTTGGAGATCGACCGGGCGCCGTCGGCGCTCTCAACGCTGCCCGGCCGCGTGGTGCAGGTGAACCCCAGCGGCGCGGTGGTGAAAGTCCGCGTCGCGTCCGATGAGTTCGGCATCGAGTTGAGCGTCGATCTGATTCGCGAGCGCGCGCAGCAGCTCGCGCTCAAAGTGGGTGAAACAGTCTACGTTCGGCCGCGCTCGGTGCGCGTGTTTATGCCGGAAATCGATTACGCCATTTAAGCCTGCAAGACAATCGGTCTTTCGGATTGCCTGCCATGTCGCAACCCTCTGAGCCATCCGTCGAGCAACGGCTTTCCGTGCATGGCGAGTCGGCGTGGCCGCACATTCGCACGGCTTTGCACGACTTGAGGTTCGGCCAGGTGACGTTGATCGTTCAAGACGGCTACATCGTGCAGATCGAGCGGACCGAGAAGCAGCGGTTCCCGCGTGCGGCCAAGGGGGCGGGGGCCTGAAGCATTGCCCGGCGGTCGGAAAACTTGAGAAAACTCATGCGGTCCGGTCCTGTTAGCCGATAGAAAAGATCAACTGCCCGCACAATCGTTATTTTCGTGCTCACCGGACCACCGGAGGCACACGGGGGTCCGACATGGAACTCTGTGAGTCTCCGTTTGTCTTTGGTGTCCGCCGTAAGGCCATAAGCGCCGACCCAGCCCGTGGGAGGCCCATTCAAGTACGATTTCGCGCTGCCGACTGGACCCGCCAGAGGAAGTTGCCAGAGACCAAGGAGGGGCCCTCCATGACCCAGTCAGGCTACAATCGCGCGACACGGCGCTTCGGTGCAGCGGCACCGTGGATGCGGCGAGTGGCCATGTTTCTCGTTCTCGTTGCAGGCCTTGCCTCGGGCGAGTCCCGTGCGGAAGAACTCGCCGGGGCGATCGACGCGCAGGCGATTCTCGATCGACTGGAAGCGCAGGACGCGGAAATTGCCAGACTGCGGTCGAAATTAGCCGACTTCGAAGATTTCGGGCCGGCAGCCATCGATGAGGAATCGCGCATTCGCGGCATTGTCCGCGAACAGCTCAGCGAAGAGCAGTCTCTGATGCAGACGAACGCCGAGCAGGCCTCCGCGCCAGCGCCTGCCGACGGATACGAGGTCGGCAGTGATCTCAATATGACCGCCGCCTGGCACAACGGGTTGGAGATTGCCACAAAGAATAAGGACTTTCTGTTTCACGCCGGCGGCCGCGTGCAGTTTGACAGCGGCTGGTATGAAGCCGAAAACGACCTGCAGTTCGGTCCCGGCGGCACCGGGGAGTTTCGGGACGGCGTCGATTTCCGCCGCGCGCGATTTCAGATCAACGGCACGATGTACGAAGTGATCGACTGGAACGCCGAATTCGACTTTGTGAACTCGGTGCTGGTCGGCTCTGCTCCCGCAAACGTTCCGGCCCCGACCGATTTGTGGTGGACCTTCACGCACTTGCCGTATGTCGGAAACCTGCGTGTCGGTAACATGAAGGAGCCGATTGGCTTCGAGCATTTAGTCAGCAGCCGTTTTCTTCCATTTCTTGAACGGTCATTCAACCAGGACGCCTTCTACGGGCCGTTCAACAATGGGTTCACGCCGGGAATGATGTTTTTCAACCAGCCATTGGAAGAGCGGATGACGTGGTGGGTCGGGTTCTTCAAGCCGACGAGCAACCCGTTTGCCTTCAACACGGGCGATGCGGAGTATTCGGCCACGGCGCGCCTCACGTTTCTGCCCTGGTACGTCGACGAAGGACGGGGATTGCTGCACCTGGGTGTTTCCGCGCGCCACGCGGATCTCGACGAAGGCCACATCCGATTTCGCGCCCGTGGTTCGGTCCGCAGCGGCGCGGGGCCGCAACTTCCAGTTCTGGCCGACACGCGCGTCGGCGGCAGCGACATCGCCGGCGACGACAACCAGATGATCAACCCCGAAGTGGCGATGGTCGTCGGTCCGTGGTCGTTGCAATCGGACTACCTTGTGAGTTGGGTTCAGGACGCATCGCAAGGGGCGATTGCCGAAGTGGATCACGTCTTTTATCACGGCGGCTATGTGCAGGTCATGTATTTTCTCACCGGAGAAAGCCAGCCCTACAACACAAAGACGGGCGTTTTCGAGCGCGTTGTCCCGCAGGAAAACTTCTTTTTCGTCAAGGACTGCAACGGCCGCACCCAGCACGGAATTGGCGCCTGGCAGGTCGGCGCGCGGTACAGTCGCCTCGACCTCAATGACGAGGCGATGGACGGCGGAATTCTCGATGATCTGACGGTGGGCCTGAACTGGTTCCTCAATCCCAACATGAAAATTCAGGCGAACTACAGCCTGACTCACCGGGAGTCGGCGACCCGCCTGAGCGACGGCATTGTCCAAGCCGTGGGATTGCGCTTCGCCAGCGATTTCTAATCATCGCTCCGGTCGGAAGGACAGCGAAAGTGGTATGCCGTGATCGCCTTCCGGGGATCGTGATTGCCGTCGTCCTTTCGCTGGTTGGACCTCCCGGCTCTGTGTGCGCGCAGACAGCTTCGGAGGAAGTTGCCACAGCCCAAGGAGGGGCTTCTTCATGACCCAGTCAAGAGGCAAGCGCAGGACAGTGATGGTGCACGCATCGGCATATCGGACTGCGATGCTGTCCGCCGTGTTGGTTCTGGCCACGTTCGTCGCGCCCGGCGCATTACTCGCGCAAGAACCGATGCGGCCCATCGACGCCCAGGCGATTTTCGATCGGCTTGAGGCACAAGACGCGGAAATTGCGCGGTTGCGTGCCCAGCTCACCGGGATTGAAGAGCTTGGGCCGGCAGCCATCAAACCGGTCACCCTGCCCGCTCCCGCGGTTTCGATCGCAGACGTCGCCGGAGAGGCAACCGTCCAGCCACAGCCCGCATCCTTCACGATCGAGCAGTTCGAGGACATGGTGCACCGGGTCGAGTCGCTCGAGCAGGCGGGCAAGAAAAAGGTGGATTCGGAAAAAAAAGCCGACGACGGCTGGAAGGACGTGTCGAGCGAGAAATGGACAATTAAGCTCGGCGGGCACGTGCAGGGCGACTACATCAACTGGGTGAGGGCCGATCCCGCAATTGAGCCGGCGTCGGGTCCCGACACGCAGGACTATTTCGAGTTCCGCCGGCTGCGGCTGTTGGCCGATGGCATCGGGTACGGCGTCTACGATTTTCGCTTTCAGTTCGACATCGAGCCGGAAGCCGAGGCTGACGATGGCGTCAATACGCCTGTGACCGTCGTCAAGGACGCGTACCTGACGATTCAGGAGACTGAGTACCTGGGACGGGTGCGGTTCGGCAACTTCTTCGTCCCGTTCAGTCTGGAGCAGGTGACAAACGACACCAATAACATCTTCATGGAACGATCGATTCCCACGCAGGGCATCTTCGCTGCCAATCGCGAAGTCGGCGTCGCGTCGTACAATTGGAGCGACGACAAGAACGTCTCGTGGACGTACGGCGTGTTCTTCGACAGCATCAGCGAATCGCTCAAGGAGCGCATCGACGACAACCAGGGCTACCGCGTCAGCGGCCGCGTCACCTGGCTGCCGTACTACGACGAGCCTTCCAATGGCCGCTATCTCGTCCACACCGGTGCCGGAATTCTCTTCACCGACGAGCAGGACGACCAGGCGCAGTTTCGCGCCCGTCCGCAGATTCACGAGGGGCCGCGTCTGATCGACAGCGGTGTTCTACCGGCTGCCAGCACCACGACTGGCAACGTCGAATTGGCGACAGTTTTGGGCCCGCTATCGGTCCAGACCGAATGGTTTCTCTGCAGCGTCAACCTCGATGACGGCGGCCCGACCACTCTCTACGGCGGTTACATTTACGCCAGTTACTTTTTGACCGGCGAAAACCGCATCTACGAGCGCGAGGGCCAACACGGCGCGCAGTTCGGTCGCAGCGTGCCTTACACCAACTTCTTTTGCGTCCCCGGCTGCCACGGCTGCGGGGCATGGGAAGCCAAGGCCCGTATGTCCTATCTCAATTTGGACGAAGTCGATGCGGGCCGGTACCACGATCTGACGGTCGGCTTCAACTGGTACTGGACAGAGCGCATCCGCGTCATGTTCGACTGGATTCATCCGATGACCAGTGAAGAGACGACGTTCGGCAAGACCGACTCCGATCTTCTCGCCACCCGCCTCGACTTCAACTTCTAGAAAATCCCTCTCCCCTTGAGGGGAGAGGTTGGGAGACTTCGGCGAGCTCAGTCGAGGCGAGGGGTGAAGTGTTCGGGCGCCT
>JBBDVZ010000166.1:0-7225 GCA_040903115.1 Planctomycetaceae bacterium | reverse complement strand
GATGCACAACGGCTCCAAGAAATCTTTCACGAGATTGCACTCTCGCTGCTCGTGACCTTAACGGAGTAAAGAGTTCTATCAGAACTGGGAAGGATCCGATTTTGCATATTCCATTGGGCCGACAATCATGATCCACAGGCTTGCCACAAATCAATCAGCCGCAGCACGACCTCGTCGAGGGGCAACCGCCGTCGAATTCGCAATCGTTTCACCGCTGGTCTTTTTGCTGTTCTTCGCGCAACTGGAATTTTCCCGCGCGAACCTGATGCGGCATTCCATCCAGTCGGCAGCCTATGAAGGGGCGCGACGCGGCATCGTTCCCGGGGCGACCGCCGCCGACGTCGAAGAGGCCGCCCAAGCCATTCTCAACGCCGTCTCCGCCCGCAATGCAGAGATCACCATTGATCCGGCGGTGATTGTGCCCGAGACCCGCGAGGTGACCGTCACGGTCGACCTGAATCTCAATCAGAATAGCTGGGGAGCGGCCAAGTTCTTCCGCGACCACACGTTGAGCAGCACAGTCACACTGACTCGGGAACTCAACGACCTGACGATGTTCTAGTAGGTTGCCGATCTATCGGTCTCACGCATCGCGCGCGAGGCGAAAGCCCGAAAACTGCCAGCGCGTCGCAGGGCCGAAGAAATTCCGGTACGCCGCGCGGATATGCGAACGCGGCGTCGCGCACGATCCCCCCAAGCATCATCTCCTACACCCATCGTCCGGTGCGAGCTGTCACAACCGCGATAATCCGACTCTTTGCGCACGCATCGGCCAACCCTTATACGTAGGAGATTTCTCACAAAGCATTTGCTTGGCGGCATTCATGAAGTAGCGTTGTATGGCGTGACAATCGCCACGCATTGCTGGGTGCTCCTCCCAGCTTCAGTCACATCGTTCGAGCTGTTTTCAGCCACCGGAGCAATGACAATGAACAGGCAGCAACAGACAGCAAGTAACCCAAGCGTTTTAGCGAGAGCCACGAAGGCCATCGCGACTCGGATGGAGTTTCCCGTTTACCTGTTCGCGGCGATCCTGGCGTTTCTCACCTGCGCCGCGGCCGACGGCTCCGAGCCGATCGTGCGCGTGGAAGAGGATTGGAAGGTGGAGGTCAACGTCCCGAATCCGGACGACCATGCACCGCAAATCGTCAACTCGATTTCGCCGAACGGTTCGTTGGACGGACTCCACGCGGTGTTCGAGCTCAACCACTCGACGCTGCCCGACTACACGGCCGGCGGAATGCAGCTTCAAACCTGGGTGGGAGAAACCAACCTCGAGTACAAAAACTCTCCCGGCTCCGGCCTCCTTCACCACGATGACGAGACCGTTACGTACACTCTGTCGATGTCCGTCAACGGAGGCTCCCTCACGTTCGAAGTGGTCAACGGGCATTCGGACACTTGGGGCAAGTTTGGCGGCCTCGGTTATCTGAAGTCGTCGGTGTCAACAGACTTGAGCAACCTGAACTCCTACGATTCGAACACCTCGGTGAACAAATCGCGAGTCGGTTATGCGTCGCACCGCGTCAAAAAGTTCGCGCGGACGAAGGTTCGCCTGTATTCGGCGGACGGACTCGTCAGTACCGACGAAACCGAACGTGTTGTTCACGTGCATGACAGCCAATAGCCGCTGATGATTGACCGAGGACTGCAAGAAGCCCGGGAGCAACCGATGAAAGAAATCTATGGCCTCCTGAAGCGCTTCTTGCAGTCTGACGAGGGACCGACCGCCGTCGAATACGCCGTAATGGCCGTCTTTATCGTCGTCGTCTGCATCACTGCGATTCGGGGTATTGGCACAAACGTCAACGTGTACTTCGCGGACGCACGTGACGCTCTGACATGAAATCACCAAAGGTCTCAAATACCTGGCAGCCACAACTATGAAAACTTCAATTGCTCATGCCGTGCTCGGGTCCCGTCGCGTGTGTCGCAGAGGCTCGATTCTGGTCCTCGCGGCCGTCCTGATGATTGTGATTCTCGCATTCACCGCGTTTACGGTCGACATCGGCTATATCGCGGTTACGAAGGCGCAGTTGCAAAATGCGTCGGACGCAGCGGCGATGTCGGCAGCCGCCGAGTTGCCCTACGGCTGGGGACCCGGGGCAACTTACAACGAGAGTGAAACGGCGAGCGCGTCGCGGACCGCGGCTCAAGATGTGGCAGCGCTCAATCCCGCCGGCGGATTGGATTCCGTCTACGTGAACGGGCAGCGTGACTTGCGCCTCGGGCAGGCCGTGTGGGATTCGGCGACCAACACTTGGACAAAAACGTGGGGCGTCTCTCCGTACAACCTGGTCGAAGTCGTCGCGCGCCGAGATCAGGGAAGTTCGGCCAATGGTGACGGCTCGCTCAACCTCTTTTTTGCTCCCGTCATCGGACACGACACGGCCACCTTAACGACGACCTCGATATGCGCCATGCCGCCGGCTGTCGGCTTTCGCACACCGGGCAACGGACAAACGGTCGGAGTTCTGCCCATCGCGTTGGACGTCGAAACATGGGATGCGATGATCGCCGGATCGGGGCCGGACACGTACTCGTACAACGAGTCGACGGGTGCAGTCGTGTCAGGCTCCGACGGAATCCGCGAAGTCAATCTTTATCCCAACGGAACCACGGCCCTGCCGCCCGGAAACCGCGGCACGGTCGATTTCGGACCGTCAAACAACAGCACCAGCGACCTTTCCCGTCAGATTTGCAACGGGCTGAATGCAAGCGACTTGTCGTACTTCGGCGGCGAACTCCGGTTTGACCAGGTACCGCTCGTTCTTAACGGGGACACCGGCCTGAGCGCCGGCATCAAGGACGATTTGACATCGATTAAGGGTATCCCTCGAGCGATTCCATTGTTCAGCCAGGTCTCCGGACCTGGAAACAACGCGATGTATACGATCGTGCGGTTCGTCGGGATCCGCATTCTCGACGTCAAACTGACGGGTGGTAGCAAGTATGTGATGGTGCAGCCGGCCCCGCTCGTAGACTCAAACACCATACCCGGAACCGGCAGCATCACCTCTGACACGATCTTCGGACCGCCTGCCCTCATTCAGTAGTGGCGCAACAGGAACCAGGAACACGGATATGAGACAGCGACGCAAATCAACCCGCCGCAACGGCGCCGCGCTGGTAGAAATGGCCTTGGTGCTTCCGGTCTTTCTCACGGTGGTGCTGGGAATCATGGAATTCGGCCGCGCCATGATGGTGAGCAACCTGGTGGCGAACGCCGCTCGCGAAGGAGCGCGCCTCTCAGTGACCACGGGCAGCACAAATTCGACCGTCACTTCGACCGTACAGGATTTCATGGCCGAGGCGATCGGCGTTTCGTCGGGTAACGTGACAGTGACGATTACGGTGACGGCTGCAGCGGGCAATCCGGATCCCGCAAACGACGTCGCCAATGCAAGCAGGGGCGACACATGCACAATCCACGTCACCGTGCCGTTCAATGCCGTCAGCTTGGTGGCGGCCGATCACCTCGCCGGTGTCAATCTCGTGGGCCATTGTGCGATGCGGCACGAGTGAGCGCGGCTCAGCCGCTAAGAACGCAGAAGCCCGGCTTTTCCGATAAGCCGGGCTTCTCAACAACTCACGCATCGCGCGCCAGGCGAAAGCCCGAAAACTGCCAGCGCGCGGCGGGGCCGAAAAAGTTGCGGTACGTGGCACGAATGTTCGAACGCGGCGTCGCGCACGATCCCCCGCGCAGCACCATCTGGTTGCACATGAACTTGCCGTTGTACTCTCCTAGTGCGCCGGCCGTCGGCTGATAACCCGGGTAGGCGATGTACGGACTCGATGTCCATTCCCAGACGTCACCGAACATCTGCCGCGGGGCGCTCGGGTCGTCAGACTCTTCCAGCGGCAAAGGCTGCAAACGGCCGCTCTCAACGAAACGCCCTTCGATTGGGAGGTCGGTGGCAGCCGTTTCCCACTCCGCTTCGCTGGGAAGCCTGGCGTCGGCCCAGCGCGCGTAGGCATCCGCCTCATAAAAGCTGACGTGGCATACCGGTTCATCGGCGGCGAGCGGCTGCATGCCGGCGAGCGTGAACGACCACCACTGACCGTCGCGTTCCTCCCAATAGAGGGGCGCCTCCCAACCCTGGGCGCGAACCGTGTCCCAACCGTCGGACAACCAGAATTCGGGCTGCTTGTAGCCGGCGTCATCTATGAATGCGAGGAACTCACCGTTGGTGAGCGGCCGAGTGGCGATCGAAAACGCATTGAGAAACACTTGATGTCGCGGTTTCTCGTTGTCGTAACAGAATCCGCTTCCAGCGTGGCCATTTTCGCGCACTCCGGCGGGATACGATGACCAATGGATTGGGCACGCGGCCTGGCTGGTCGAAGCCCGGCGAACCTCGTCGCGGTAAGCCGGACGAAGAGGATTGATCGACAGTAGATGTTTCATGTCGGTCAGCAGCAGTTCCTGATGTTGCTGCTCGTGATGCAAGCCGAGCTCGACGATCTCCAGCAATTGGGCCGGGACCGAAGTCGACTCGTTAAGCAGGCTTAGCATTTCCCGATCGACGTCGGCGCGATAGCGAAACACATCATCAAGCGACGGCCGCGTGATCATTCCGCGCTGAGGCCGGGCGAGCCGATCGCCGACGGCGTTGTAGTACGAATTGAACAGGTAGCCGAACTGCGGATGAATTGGCGCGCGAGCGGGATCGATCATCTTGAGCACGAAGGTCTCGAAAAACCAACTCGTGTGCCCGAGGTGCCACTTTGTCGGACTGGCGTCGGGCATCGACTGGATCGCGCAGTCCTCCGGGCTCAACGGTCGAGCCAGCCGCTCGGTCGCCGCACGGACTTCTCGATACGTTTCTTGCCACGACATATTGGCAACTCCGCCAAGGGCGCCCGACGCAGACCGGCCAGGATGAAATGCAATCACGGAGCCGGCGGCTGCATCCACTCCCAATCCGAATGATAGCGAATCGCGAGATGCGGAGTCGCAACCGGCACTCCCTGCCGCAACTTCGATTGCATGGCGGCATGAAGCATGCCGGTCGTCATCAACGTGCGTTCAGCGGGCCAACTCGGTTCGCCCGATTGCATCATGCGTTCGATTCCTTGCAAGAGAAACGCGAAATGCGTGTACGGCCGTTCGTTTTGCAGGGCGAACCGCGTCGCCTCAACCTGACCATCATCTGCGTAGCGCCATGCCGCCGAAAACTCCTCCGTGAGCCGGCTGAGCAAGAATACCGAGGCGCGAAGGCCGTCGTTGTAGTCCACAACGAATGCTGCGGGCTCCTTGACCTTCTCGCGCCACTCCTGCGTGGGGTCAAAGTCGGGAATGCCGCGCGCGAGAGCCGCATTCAATAATTGGACGTCAAAGACGTTGTCGCGCGCAGCGTCCCACAGGCGTTGACCGGCTAAAAATTGCACTCGGCGAACGCCCGTCTCGTCTCCCCGCCGCCGTTCGGCCAGGCACTGTAGCAGCTCGAGCACGTGAAAGCCGTAAGCTTCCACGGGCCCGTACGCGGTGGCGACGATCTCCTTGAGCGGCCTGCCCCGAGCAACGTTCGCCTCCGGCAATCGGCGATACGAGGGCACCGACGATCCTGCCATCAGCGGGATGTTCAGCTCGCGTGCCTTGTCGTAAATCCATTTCGCGTCGGTCCAGTTGTCGGCAAGATGTTTGTCGCTGAAGACGGGCACGACCCGGCCGCTTTTTTCGAAGACCTTAACGACCTCCGTGAACATCCGCCGTTTCGGGTAAACCGTTTGTTCGGTCACGGAGAGCGGATAGCTTCCGTGCTCGGCGACGATCAACACGCCGTCGACGGCCAACTTGCCCGTTCCGAGGGTCAATGCGCCTTCGATGGAATCGGCGAGGGGAACCCCGTGCTTTTTCGCCATCGCGCGGCTGATGTCGTTCTGCGGAAACTGGTCGACATACAGCGACGCCAATCGCAGCGAGGTCCGCGGTCCGCTGCCATCGAGCGCGTAGCCTTCCAGAATGCGACTCACTAAAACGTCGGCATGCGAGTTCGTGCGATAAACAGTCACTACCGCAGCCACGTTCTTGACAGGCGCCGCGGGTTCTTCGGCGAACACAGCCCCGGCAAATGCAGCAACGCAAACGGCAGCAACGAATGATTGCATATAAGCGAGGAGCGGCTTGTGCATTGGTTCGATCTTGGTTCAGGATCCTGCTTCACGCGCCTCACTGCAGGTCGAACGGTGCGACGCCCGGTGCTGACAGCTCGACGTTGGCGGAAATCGATTCGATGAGCACTCCGCCGCCGACTGGATGATCGTCGAGCGATCGAAAGCGCAGATAATTGGCGCCCTCGGTGACCAGCCGCAGTTGCGGCAAATCCTTCCAGTGCTCATTGTTGATCGACACCTTGCAAGTCCGGCTGGCGACGTCCCAAGCCATCGCGAGGTGATACCATTCGCCGGCTCGCAGCGGGCGATCGCCCAGGCCGGGCATGTTTTCCGCCACTTGAAGGGTGAACAAACCGTTCAGCTCAGCCTCGGCATCGAACGGCGACGAAAAATGATCGGTGAGCGTGATTGACGTCTTCGCCGGCCCGGGCAACAACTGAAAGCTGACGCGGATCGTCCCCTGACGTCCGTTTGGAAAATTCCACACGGCGCCCGCCGGAAAGTCGGCGTCCAACCGCTCGACGCGAAGTGCATCTTTCAGCAGACGCTTTGAGAAGAACTTGTCGGGGTGAGGCACGAGGTTGAATCCTTTGGTGCCATACACCGACCAATTGTCGAGTCCGTTAAGAAAGTCTTCCGACTGCCCGGTTTGCCTGAGCCACTCCGGATCGAGAACGAAGACGCCCGTCGATTGTCCCTGGCCGGTGGCAAATACCAGCTTTCCATCCGACGTCGATGTCGCAATCGGATACGCTGTTCCGTAATCGCCGCGAATGGGATGGGCAGGCTCCAACCGCCGCGGGTCGCGCACCACTTCTCGAAAGCCGTGCCATGTGCTGCCGTCGTCGTCCGAGATGGCCGCGTGCAGCACCTGCCGTCCGCCGTGCGCGTACGGATATCGCTGGCAGCAATTCCAGATAGCGACAATGCGTCCGTCCGTCAGCCGCGCGAGTCCCGCCGGCGAGTCGGACGAGATGAACCGCGAAGGTCGCGGCGACGTCCAGGAGATGCCGTCTGACGAGAACGACTCCCACAATCGCCCCACCTGCGTGCGAATCAGCATCCACGCGCGGCCGTCCTTCAGCGGCAGACAGACCGGCTCGATCGC
>JBBDVZ010000165.1:0-7243 GCA_040903115.1 Planctomycetaceae bacterium | reverse complement strand
GGGGCGCGCGACGACGGCGCCGACAGCTCCCAGGTGAGTCTGCCATGAAGGAACGTCTGACGAAAAAAGCGGCAGCACGCGACACAGCGCGCGGCTGCCGCCTCGAGATCATCAAGTCGAATCAACTAACGGCCGGAGCCAAGAATGCCGGTGGCATACCATTGGCCGCTGCGTCCGCGCACCAAATCGTAACCGTAAAACAACGGATTGTTGTTGATCATTTGCCAGTGCGCCGGCGAGCCTCGCCACGCCGCGACGCAAGAGACGGCCGCATCGACGAGCGTTTCGCCGTTGCCGCTGGCCGCCACTTCGCTCACCGGCCGGCCGAGGGCCGAGGTGATCGTTTGAAACCGGTAGCCCCAATTATGGTGGCCGACTTGCTCCAATTGGGCCATCACGGAGGACGCCTGTTTCGCTTGTTCCGACAGGTAGCCGTTCATGCCGCTGTTGGGGTAGCGCGGCTGCTCGGGGTGCATCCGCAATGCGTACAGCAGCGTACGCTGCGTGAGCGTTCCGTGAGGCAATCCCAGCACGGTCTGCATCGCGGCTGCCGAGTAATACCGCCCCGGGGTGAAGGGGTGCGCGGAGGTCACGAAGCCGTATGGCTTGGTTTTCGGCTCAGCCAGATCGATGACGGCAATTCCTTGCCGCTTATTCATGTAGACAAACGCCTGGTGATCGACGAGCCGCTTGGGCCTTTCGACCTGGTCCTCTTCGCCCTTGGCCAGCGGCTCGGGCGTGTCGAGCGGCAGAACTGCGCGGACGTATTGGCTGAGAGGTGTCCAAAGTTTGTCAGACGCCAGAACTCGCGATTCGTAGTTGTCGGCGACGCAGGGTTTGGTTTCGTCTCGGAAAAAAATGAGCAACTGCTTTTGCTCGGCCCTGGCTTGCTCGTAAGCCGACAGGTAGTTGGTGTGCCAATCGAGGAGACCGATTCGCCGCTGGCCCTTTTTTTCATCCCGGGCTTGTTGATCGTCGGCTACGAGACCGGTGCGCGTCGCACATGCCACCGCGATCAAAAGCGTTGAGATGAAAAGTTTTGTTTCCCGCTGCATGGTTGTGATTCTCCGTTCAGAGTGATCGAACGTGGCAAACAATTCGTTGGTCTCGAGAGACATCCGAAGATGCATCATCGAAGCTCGATACGAAGTGTTTACCTCCATGACGTCGCACGGGCCGGCTTGCAGTAACCCAACTGCATCCGGGGAGCGACGACCACTGAATCCCAACCTGCTGCGTTCCGACGTTTCGTTCCGGCGATCCTAACCACAAAATCCAGCGGGAGAGCGATTTCGGTACCTGGAACTACGTACAGAAAAAAAAGTGGTACGGGAGGGGTGCCACTGGCGTCCCGCCAGTGCTTCGTTCGAAGTTCACAAACGTCCAAGCACAGGGGCAAGCACCGAACTCTGACGCCCCCACAAAAGTGTGCGCGACTCGTAGCTTCAGAAGAGCACTGGCGAGACGCCAGTGCCACCCAAAGCACAGCGATCGCGACGCTGCGACACACGCAGCGGGCCTGCAACAGTCGCTTCACATCCCGTAAATCGCAGCGCCCGTCTTGTGCTTCTTGTTCAGCCGATTGTGGCAGTGGAGGCCTTCGAGCACAAATTCCGCGACGCTGGCATGAAGTTGAGGGGCACGATCGCCGGCGGACAGATCGGGCGCAATTTCCGCGGCGATGCTTTCGGCCTGCTTGCGGAAGCCGCGGATTGCGTCGATGCGCTTCAGAATCTCGGACGTCGCAACGCGGTCGCCGACTTCGAGCGTGCCGCCCGCTTCGAAAAACTCGACGACGTTGCGAAACTGTTTGGGGGAGGCGTACTGGTCGAACACGTTTTTGACCGCCTCCTGCAGGATGCGAACGACGAGCTTGTCTTCTTCGCCCGCTTCCTCGGTCATGTTCAGCTCGAGCTTGCCGCGCGCGCTGGCGGCAATGAACGCCAGGTCGCTGATGCGCGCGACCGATTGCGTTTCGCCCGCCAAAACCGTGCGGCGTTCGGCGTTCGAGATCATGTTCTCGCAGTTGGCAATCGACATCCGCACGCTGACGCCGGACGATTGGTTGACGTGCGGGCTGCTGCGCGCAAGCCGCGACGTTTCTTCGACAATTTCTTTCATGAACCGCGGCACGGCGACCGACACTCCGCCGTCGCGGTCGGTCCACGCGTTGTCGTCGGTGATCTGCATCCCCAGCTCGCGGTTGAGCGGATAGTGCGTGCGGATCACCGAGCCGATGCGGTCCTTCAATGGCGTCACAATGCGGCCGCGGTTCGTGTAGTCTTCGGGGTTGGCGCTGAAGACCATGCACAGATCCAAGCCCAATCGAATGGGAAATCCGCGAATCTGCACGTCCCGCTCTTCCAGGACGTTGAACAGGCCCACTTGAATTTTCGGGCTGAGGTCGGGCAGCTCGTTCATGCAAAAGATGCCGCGGTTGCTGCGCGGGATCAACCCGAAGTGCATGACGTCTTCGCTGGCCAGGTGGCGGCCTTCGGCATGTTTGATCAAGTCGACCTCGCCGATGAGGTCGGCGATGGTGACGTCGGGCGTGGCAAGCTTTTCGTGGTAGCGCGCATCGCGGCCGACCCATTCGATGGGGCAATCGTGACCCTTTGCAGCGACCACGTCGCGCCCGTACTTTGAGAGCGGTGCGAACGGATCGTCGTTGATTTCCGAACCTGCCACGATCGGAATGGCCTCGTCGAGCAGGTTCACCAACAAGCGCAACATGCGGGTCTTTCCCTGGCCGCGCAGGCCGAGGAACAGCATGTCGTGCCGCGAGAGAATCGCGTTCTCAACCTGCGGCAATACGGTTTCGTCGTAGCCGAAAATGCCCGGGAAAATCGTCTCGCCTTGTTTCAGCTTTGCAATCAGGTTGCGTCGCATCTCGCTTTTGACATCGAGCGGGCGATACCCGCTGGCTCGCAGCTCGCACAGCGTCGAAGGTCGGTCGGAAGACATGTGAACTCAATCGGCTAGTGGAAAAAAAGGGAGCTTGCCCCCTTTGTGGAACACAAGACGGACACCCAGGCGAGCCGCGGCAGCATTCAAGCCGGGCCGCAGCCCGCGGAAAAACCGCAGCGTGGATTGCGTCCGGCACCGTATTATAGGGCTGCCAGCGGTCGATTCAACGAGCGTCCCCGATGCCGATGCCCAAGCGGACCGCGCTTGCTGTCCGGTCCGACGAAAGCTGGTGTGTCAGGGTGATAAAGCGATCACGCCGGGTGGGGTTGGTTCAATGCCGTCCGCCGCACTGTGTGTATTAACACACAGAACAGGTCGTCCCGCATGAATTACGGCAGTGTGCTCAACGACGCGGTGTTGTTTGGGAACGCTCTGATGAGTTTGTCGTCCGCAGTGAGGACAGGGCAACTTTCACGCTGTGCGAGAGCGACATAAAGACAATCGTATTTGCCAACCTGCATTCGCGACGAAAGAGCGTAGGCGTCGGGCATCAAGGTGAGTGAGTCCACGAGACTTGGAGAGTAAAGCAGGACGTCTGTCCAAAGAGCAAACCCATTAGCCGATGAGATTCTTGCCGTGCGTGCATCCCGCGTGAGCGCGTGCCCCACTTCGATCGGCAGAATGTCCGGTGCCAGGAGTTGGTGAGCACCTTGCCGGTACTCATCGCGAAGTCGAATCGCTGTGTCGGAGTCGACCTCCGGCAGCGCCCACTTGATTGCGACGGAAGAGTCGAGAACGTACTTCATTCCGAATCGCGGAGTTCACGAATCGTGGGAACACCAAGATCCAAGGCACCGTGTTTCCGCCTGATCTCCTCCGTGATGGTTGTCGCTCGTTCGCGCACTCTGCTCGTTACTCCGGCATCGAGGGGTTTGCCGGCACGGACGTGCTCGAGAATTGCATCGCAGTCGGAAAGCAATTCCGAGGAAATGACTTCATTGAAAGTGAGTTCTGCTGTCATGCTCCTATCCTTCGTCATTTACCATGCCAATGCAAGAAATTATCTCGGTTTATGGGCGTTGGTCGATCGCATTTGAGTGCTTTGCCCGGGGAAACCCGACCCGCATTGGTCTCCTCATCGCCGCTTTGATGGTGGCGACAAATCTAGGGGTTGTGTTTGACGGGCTTTACATCGACGTCGTTCTTACATATGCGACGCCGATCAGGCCGCCGAGCAAGGCGATCATGCACGATTCACCGAGAATCAACCGCAGCACGCGGCCGCGCCGAAACCCAATCGCTTTCATCTGCTGAAGACCCTCGTCCAAATACATCCAGTGGAACCACAACGAGTCGGTGTATTGCGGCGCGTCGTACATGCCGACAAGCGTCAGGTCGAGATGGATCGGGTAATACGTCCCTTGAATGGGGCTGCGGTCGCCGATTTTGCCACCCGCGTTTCTCGGCCAGTTCGCGGTCGACAACGCAGCCCCGCCGGTCGTTTTGCCACGCGCTCAACTGGGCCGGGTCGATCTTAAACTCGTCCCAGACGTTGAAGACCTGGTCGGGGTCGGTAGCAAACTGGGCGAACGGCATTCGTTCTTCTTTAGCAGGAACCATCGGAGATATTGATCGCGTGATCGAATCCGTTTATCAGCAATATCGTGCGTCGGATACCGCTGCGAAGTAGCGTAGAAAGTCCAAAGAAAACCGCACCGGGCGGAGATTGACGATTTCCCGGTGGGGTGTCGCCAACACTGCCGATCTTCGATTATGCAGTGGATTTCACCGCTCCCCGATGATCGACTTGTTAGACTCCGAAGTCGATGTATCCCCGCAGTTGGGTTCCGAGCACGTTGGAACACGGATCGGCCTGTTCGTTGGTCGGCGCTTCGACGCCCTCTGCCGCGCTTTGTCGCCATGCCGCCAGACGATAGACTTGGCCCTACGGTTCACCCGCGGCGAACGATGCGCCAGCGCCATGAACCGGGGCCGTAGCTCAATCGGTTAGAGCAGCAGACTCATAAATAATCAACCGGGAAGCGATGAATGCACGGAAATCGCTGCAACTCTCGACGAATTGTGCATTTCGGCCAGCAACACAGAGACCCCAAAAGACACCGAAAATGTGCCCTTTCGGTTGTACTACAACCGCGACGTCAGGCGGATTCCAATGATCCTTGCTGACCGCGTCTACGTTGACAAGTACGACGGGCACGCGTTGCAAACGGTTGTCGCGACAACGTCAGCAGCAGCAGCAGTTTTTGCGGGGGATGGCGACGGGATTTGAACTCTGGCTTCGAGCTGCTTATCATCCAAATATGTCAAACGTCCCTGCAAAGGGCTACCGTACCGTTGGAATCGACACCCAGATTCCGTGGCCCGCCAAAGAGCGAGTTGTCACCTTCCGCGGGCGTGAGTTTCACCTCCTCCCCGGCTCGGACAATCTCGCGCGCATGATCCGTGTGGAAACCGGCGTGGGTTTCGCCCAAGTAGACGCCGACAAGTTGATCCTTGAACTCCTCAGCGCGCTCGCATGGGCGGAGCAAGCCGAAGCGGTCACGACCTTCGGAAACTGGTGTACCGCTCCTCTCAACATCGGCAAAGGGCCGATGGGCATGATCGGTGATGGGAACTTCGACTATCTGCCCGATCCGCCCGACCCGAAGGCAAAGTTGGCGCTCGCGTTGTACCGCGAGGGGTTGTCGGTCAACCTCACGCCGTACCAGTTCCTCGGTTTCTTCAAGGTCATCAATATCATCCGGGACAAGGGAGCTCAGATTCAGTGGATCAAGGACAACCTGCAACACGTCACGGACAAGTGTGCGCTCGCACGCATCGCGGCCATTCAGACCACCGAGCCCGACGTAGCAACCTACCTGTATGTGTCGGGTCGGTGCGCGGTTGCCCATGCGTTCGATCCGAATACGGTCGTGAACCCGGATGATCCCGCCGACCTTATCCGGCTGTCCGAAGACCTCCCGGTGATCCGCGAACTCGCGCGGATTGTCATTGAGCGGGAATTCAAGGTCAAGTCCGAGCGGGACTTCCACCGCGAGCACCTTTACGAACTGGAGGGATTCCGCACGCTGTTCGGTGATGCTCTTGTGGCCCGGATCAAGGCAGGGGAAGCGGTGCCACCGACTGACGTGCCAATCCCAAAGACACTCGCCCTTCGCCTGCGCGATCGGGACCGCATCGAACTGTTCGAGTCAATGGATGCCGCCGTCGAGCACGTCCGCGATGGGTGTGTGCGCATCCGTCTCGAATCTGCTTGCCATCGAGTGATCGTGTTCGTCACCCTCGACTTCGGGCACGAGAGGCTTGTGTCCGCGCCGCTTACCGACATCCAGTGTCACGACGATGGGACGTCGGACGCGGCGAAGATATTGCTCCAATGGGCGCAGTTGTATCGGTGGTGGTTCGGGGGCAACGGGGTCATCGAGCTGTGGGACACCGCGACGGGTAAGCGTGTGGCTCGCTCACAGCACTACATGCCGCCGGTCAACTCCCGCTTCCCTCACGATGAGTTTGAGAAGATGGAGTCCGACCTTCGGGCGCGTGTAGGTAGCTCGGAACCGCTATGTGCCGCTCAACGCGATTGAACGGTGACATGGGAGCGAACCTACGTGTTCAGCATCCCAAAGCCAAGTGAAGCAGGTCAGGCGGTCACGCCTGACGCAGACGGCCGTGTGGTCTCTGTTGCGGGAACCTCGCGCGTTGGTGATGATCGGCCTCTGCGCAAGCTTTTGTTAGAATGCACGCACAGGGTTCATCGCGTCAGGCATTCTGCCTGACCTACACAACTGACACCCGGCGCTTCCATATTTGGAAGTCCAATGCAGTTCCACGAATACGTCACATTTAGGAATCAAATGGCCAAGTTTGGCCACAATGATGAAGCCCGCAAGACCGTTAAGGGAATGACGGCACAAGACTACCGGTCGTTTTTCCTGAAATGCATCCCAAAGGAAATGCAACGCGCTGGCCCCGGACAAGAGAGCCACCAGTTAATGGACAGGTATGTCGCATTGTCTGCCGAACAAACTTGGGTTGATGCTGATCGCCCTTTTTACAATGTCTGGCCAATTGCGACAAACCTCGCACGCGAGGTGAAGCTCACCATACCATTTTCCGCCGTGGAAATTCCTTTCGACTCCATTCTGTTACGTTTTGCACGTGGTCACGAACTTCACGAAGTAGTGACTGCAATGCTTTTTTGGCCCAAGGACTGGCCGCACACACCGCCGACCATAAACGTTTTGTGCTATTTTTCTGGGACAATGTGGGGTGCTTCAGGTTTCCTGGACAGTCCAGTGTCTTATTTTCGGGGGGC
>JBBDVZ010000164.1:0-7250 GCA_040903115.1 Planctomycetaceae bacterium | reverse complement strand
AAATCTGTGCAATCTGCGAAATCTGTGGATGAATTCCTCTTTCTTCTTTTCTCCGTGCCATCCGTGGTCGCAGCGCTTTCATTTCCCCCGGCCCGTGATCGGATAGGCGACGTCTTGAAAACCTTTGCCGCTGTGCTCGCCGGGCGGGACGAGGCTGTCGATGAACCGCTCGTTTTCGTCGGTAATCGTCACATCAACACAGCCGACGTTGTCGACAAACTGCTCGACCGTGCGCGGACCGATGACTACCGACGTCACAATCGGGTTGGCCAGCACCCACGCCAGCGCAAACTGCGAGGACTGCACGCCTTTCTTTTCGCAAAGCGCGACGATTTGCTGTGCGATCTCCAGGCTGGCCTCGCGCAGCTCGGCCTCGCGCAGCCGCTTGTCGCTGCGTGAAGCGCGGCTGCCCGTGGGATACTCGCCGCCCGGCTTGTATTTGCCCGTGAGAATGCCGCGTGCCAGCGGGCTGTAACTCACGACGCCGATGGCATTCTCCCGGCAAGCCGGCAGCAGTTCGACCTCAATGTCGCGATTGACGATGTTGTACAACGGCTGAACGCAACTGAAGCGGTTGAGGTTCCAGCGGTCACTCGTTGCAAGAGCGTCCATCAGCCGCCATGCGCGAAAGTTCGAGCAGGCGATGTAATGTACCTTGCCCATGCGAACCATGTCGTCCATCGCGCGCAGCGTTTCTTCGACGGGCGTTGCATAGTCGGGCGTGTGCAGATAGTAAATGTCGACCGAATCGGTGCCGAGCCGTTTCAAGCTGGCATCGAGCGCCCGCATCATGTGGAGCCGGCTGCCGCCCGCGTCGTTTGGGCCCTTGCCCATCGGCTGGCGTCCCTTGGTGGCCAAAACGACTCCGTCGCGGCGATCGGCGATGGCCTTGCCGACAACGACCTCCGACTGGCCGGCATTGTAGATGTCGGCCGTGTCGATGAAATTGACGCCGCGGTCGAGCGCCTGGTGAATGATGCGAATCGAATCGTCGGCCCCGGTCGGGCCGCCGAACATCATCGTTCCGAGGCAGACCTCCGAGACTTTGACGCCGGTTCGTCCAAGCATGCGGTAGTTCATGGCTGCATGATAACCGGCAAATATGAGGAAAGCACGAAGTCCGAATGTCGAAAGAAGCACGAAATCCAAATGCACGACTTGCGGCGTGCCTGCCTGATTCCGCATTGATGAAAGTCCAGCCGCCTGTTAAATTCGACACGTTGACGAGGGGCTGCATCCACATCGCCTATGGGACCAGAGAGGACACTGTATGGGAACAAAAAAGACAGGCAAGGGACGAAGGAAACTGGGCAGAAAGAAACGGCGAAATCGCAGCAAAATCCGCCATCGTAAAGGCTAATCGCTCGCGTCCCCCGCGGGGACGTCGATGACGAGTCTCATCGCTTCCGGCACGATCGGAGCGTCGAGTGCATCGCATTCCGCTGCCATCCGTCGCCGGAAGCCGCACGGAGCGACGGCTTTCACCCCGGCACGAGCGACGTACTTCGAACGGCGTCGGCGTTCGCGCCTGGTTCCGCGCCGATCAAATCGTTTCTAACCGCCACAAAAGCGGGTTTGTTGTTATCATGCGGCCATGCGCGAGGAACAGAAACGCACCAGATGGCCTCGTTTCGCGGCACTACTGCTTGCAATGCTGATGCCTTATGTTCTGGGTTATGCAGCAGTTCTGCGATGGTGCTACCCCTTTCAGTCTAGTCCGAGCGGATCCATCTCCATACCCGCACATATTCCGATGTACGCGCCGGTCGAATGGCTCATTGACTACACGCCAGCAAAAAAACCGTTGATGTGGTGGTCGGACCAGTTGGGAGGGGGAGCTGCGCTAATGATGGAGCTTGCCGCATATTCGCGTGAACATGAACGTTTGAACGCAATCGAACTTCCTCCACCGTGACTGAATCCGCCAAAAAAAACCGCTAAAAACTCTCGGCTCAAAATGCACCACTATCCAATTCCTTGACAACGCTCGGGGTTCCAAGGATGCTGGTGAGTGGGTTAGAACCGGGCGAGGATTGCCTGGTTCGGCCGGTCGTTCCCGCCTTTTAGCCGAGTGCTGCCAACCCGCCGCTATTCAAGCCTTGAACATTTGCCCGCGTCGGACTGACTTGCGCGAGATCGTCGTTTGGAATATCGAAGAGGACCAAACATGCGAGTGTCGCTGAACCTTGTGGCTGCCGTGCTGGTCGTTGCATTGTTGACGGGTCTAACAACGACCTCGTTCGCCGACGAGCCGGTCGCCGCTCCCACTCCGGCTGATCTCCAAAAAAAGGTTGAAGAGGCGCGCGCGCGGCAAAAGGCCGCTCAAGAGGCCCTCGACAAAGCGAACGCGGAACTCGCAGGCGTCGAGCAGGCCCTCAAGGAGCAGACGCAAGCGCTCGAAAAAGAGAAAAAGGCCGCCGAGCTCGCGGCACAGGCCGAGGAAGTCAAGACGCGGGAAGCCGCCGCCGCCAAGGAGCTCGAAGCGAAGCAACAGAGCCTGAAGGCATTCAACGAGGCATTGGCCAAGCTCAAAGCCGACGAGGCCAAGGCGCAAAACACGCTCAAGCAGGTTGAAGAAGATCTGAAGAAGCAGGCGGAAGCGGTCAAAGCTGCCCAGACGGGCAAAGACGCTGCCGAAGCTGCCGCCGCGGCAGCCAAGAAAGCCGCCGAAGAAGCCCAGGCCAAAGCCGCCGCCGCTGCCGAAGCCGCCGCAAAGGCGGTCCAGGCCTTGACCGAATCCCAGGCCGCGCTGACCAAAAGCGAGCAGTTGAAAGCCGGCGCCGCCGACACGGTGGCGAAGGCTCCCGATGCGGCGAAAAAGGCCGAAGCCGACCTGGCCGCCTTCAAGCCCGAGTTCGACAAGGTCCAGGAACAGTTTGCGGTGGTCTCGAAAGAGTCGCTCGACAAGCAAAAGGCCGCTCAATCGGCGCTAATCGAAATCGGCAAGCTGGTTTCGTTTTCGGAGAAGGTCGCGCCGATCTTCGCGCAGCGATGTCTCGCCTGTCACAACGCCCGCACCGCCAAAGGCCGCCTCAACATGGAGACGTTTGCAGGCCTTATGAAGGGGGGAGAGTCGGGCGCCGTCCTCGAAGCCGGAAAAGGGGACGAGTCAACCCTCGTTGCGCTGATCTCCGACGGCTCGATGCCGAAAGAAGCCGACCCGCTGACGCCTGACCAAATCGCCGCGGTCAAAAAATGGATTGACACGGGAGCGATACTCGATGCGGGCCTCGATGCGGGCGCACAACTCATCGCGATCACACCCAAGCTGCCTCAGCCCAAGGCGCCGGAATTGTATCGCATACCCATTCCCGTGACGGCCGTCGCTTTCAGCTCCGACGGCAGCCAACTGGCCACGTCGGGCTACCACGAGGTGCTGGTTTACAACGTGGCCGACGGCAAACAAGTCAGCCGCATCACCAACGTCGCCGAGCGCGTATACGACGTCAAGTTCAGTGCCGACGGCAAGACGCTGGCCGTGGCTGCCGGAACGCCGGCACAGCTTGGCGAGATCAAGCTGTTTAACGTCGCCGACGGCGCGCTATTGGCCGACCTGGTTCGCACCGCCGACAGCGTCTTTTCGGTCGCCTTCAGTCCCGATGGAACTCGGCTTGCCGCCGGCGGCGCCGACCGTGCCATTCGCGTGTACGACGTGGCGAGCCACAAAGAACAGTTGCTCATCGAAGACCATGCCGACTGGGTGATGGGGGTGGCATGGTCGCCCGACGGCAGCAAGCTCGCCTCGGCGAGTCGCGATAAGACTTCGAAAGTCTTTGACGCAAAAACCGGCGATTCGCTCGTGACGTTTAACAGTCACGGCGAGCCGGTTTTCGGCGTGAGTTTCTCGCCCGACGGTGCGCAAGTCGTCACCAGCGGAGCCGACAAGCAGATTCGCATTTGGAACGTCGCCGATGCCCAGCAGGTGAGGGCGATTGCCGGGTTTGGCGCCGACGTGTTTCGCATCGAGGTGACAGCCGATGGGCAGATCTTCAGTTGCAGTGCCGACAAGACGGCTCGCGTGCACGTGCTGGCCGACGGGAAAGAGATCCGATCGTTCGCCGGTCACAACGATTGGGTGTATTCGCTCGACTATCACCCGGCGACGAAAAAGCTGGCCGCCGGCGCTTACGACGGACAGGTGCGCGTCTGGAACGCCGACGACGGCAAGGAACTCGTCGGCTTTCTCGCCGCCCCCGGCTTCAAGCCGGAACAGACGGCCGCGGCGAAATAGCGTAGGGTGCCATTCGCCGCCGGCGGACGACTCTGCGTGGCCATGCCTTCCGATGATGCATGCCCACCCAAAGCGGTGGGCATGGCACCCACAGTCAGGTCGGAGGGTCCACTAGTCCTCGACCTCGGCCCAGATCGACAACTGCACCGCCGCACCCAGCGGCATCTCGTGAATGCCCAAGGCCGTTCGGGTGTGCTTGCCCTTGTCGCCGAAGAGTTCCACCAGGAACTCCGACGCCCCGTTGAGGACTTGCGCCTGTCCGTGAAAGCCGGGGGCGGAATGGACGTTGCCCTCAACGCGTACAATCCGCGTGACCTTGTCCAAGTCGCCCACGCAGGCCTTGATCTGCGCCAACGCGTTGAGCGCGCACAGCCGGGCCGCGTTCCGGCCGTCAGCTTCATGCAGTTCGCCGCCAAGCTTGCCGACAAACGCGAGTTGCTTGCCCACCCAGGGCAACTGGCCGCTGGTAATGACAAGGTTGCCCGTTCGCACGACGGGAAGATAATGGCCGACAGCCGGTGGTGGCGACGGAAGCGTCTCGCCCAGCTCCCGCAAACGCGCTTCGATCTGGCCGCTCATGTCGGACTTCCCAGCGGTGCGTGTAAGAGACTTATTCCAATGTTATCCTCGCCCGCGCAATCAATTGCAAGTCGAATTCGCGACAGCGATCCGACGACTCGGGTTGACCAAAGAGGGGAGAGAAATTCATCCACAGATTTCGCAGATTGCACAGATTTTTAATTTCAAATTGCCGCCACGTTGATGAATCGACGCCATTCGAGCAGAAGAAATTTTTATGAAGAGACCAGGAAACCAGGAATTTCAGAGTGAATGCCATCTCCTGGTTTCCTGGTCTCCTCATAGAGGTATTTGATCTGCGTATTTAATCTGCGTCATCTGCGAAATCTGTGGATCGCATTTTTTCTTCTCGTCATTCGGATAGGCCGCCGAATTGGCGGACTGCTTCGTAGACGACCGTGTTGGCCGTGCTGGCGAGGTTGAGGCTGCGGACCTCGGGGCGCATCGGCAGCTTGAGGTTGTGCGCGGGGCGTTCGGCGAGGATTGACGCCGGCAAGCCGCGCGTCTCGCTGCCGAATAGCAAGATGTCGCCCGGCGAGAAACGCGCATCCCACACGAGCCGGGTGGCGGTCTTCGTCAGATACCAGCAATTCGCTTCGGGCAGCTTGGCGCGGACTTCCTGCCAACTATCGCACGCCTCCCAGTCGAGCTGCTCCCAGTAATCCATGCCCGCGCGGCGAAGGTGCTTCTCATCGAGCCGAAACCCCAGCGGCCGAATCAACCACAGCTTCGCCCCGACCGCGACGCACGTACGGCCGATGTTGCCCGTGTTCTGCGGGATATCGGGCTGATAGAGGACGACGTGGAGCAGGGGCATGGGGAATTGCGGAATGCGGATTGCGGAATGGGAATGCGATCGAGCTCGTGATGAAGAAATTCGTTCGAAACCAACTATTGCGCCCGTTGCCAAACTGGCGGCAAGCTGCTCGCCGACCGTTCGCTTTCACGTTTGTTGAAGAACGATTGGCCGAAGTCGATTGACGAATTGGAAAGTTAGATGACCGCAGGGGCCTGAGGACGCAGGACAAAAGAAAAGAAATGCATCCACAGATTTCGCAGATTGCGCAGATTTTTTTATTTCAGAAATAGGCGAACATTCCGAATCAATCGAAGTAGAACAAAACGAAAATTCTAATAGGAGTCCAGGAGACCAGGAATTTCTGAAATGCATCTCTTCTCCTGGCTTCCTGGTCTCCTCATAAATTCATCTGCGCAATCTGCGAAATCTGTGGACGAATTTGTCTTTTTCTCTTCTCCGCGACCTCTGCGGTGATACCAACTACTACGCTTTCGCGATCGCAATCCACGCTTTGCCGACGCCGACTGTCACCGGCTTGGCCTTATTGGCGAGGGACGATGACACCTCGAGCGACTCGGCCAGCGTCTCGCTGCGGATGTAGTCGTTCCATTCGGCAATTGCCATCGCCAGCTCGGGGTCGTTGGACTGATAGGAGATGCGAATGCGGTCCTCGATCTCCAGGTTTTGATCTTTCCGCAACTGCTGCACCTGGCGCACGAAGTCGCGGGCCATGCCTTCGCGTTTCAGATCCGGAGTCAGCCTGGTCGACAGCGCGATCTGTATGCCACGCTCGTCGGCGACGACCCATTCGGCGGCCTGCTCGGTGCCGATGAGCACGTCGTCGGGCAATAGGATCACCTCGTTGCCGTCGATTGTCACCGTCACCGTTTCGCCGCGCCGCAGCGGTGCGAGAACGTGCGGGTCGAGCAGCGGCAGCTTCTCGCGCAGCGCGCCCAGCAGCTTGCCGTACTTGGAACCCAGCGTCTTCAAATTCGGCTTGTAAGCGTAATGGACAAGATCGTCGAGATTGTCGCAGGCTGTGAGTTGTTTGACGTTGAGCTCTTCGCGAATGACGTCGGCGAGGCTTTCGACCGCCGCCCGCTGAGCGGCGTCGGCGGCCGCGTAGCGAAGTTCGGCCAACGGCTGGCGAACGCGCAGGTTGGCTCCTTCGCGCAAATTGTGCCCGAGCTTCACGACAAGCTGTGCGGTGGCCATTCGCTGATTGAGGTCCGGATCGAGTTGCGACCGATCGAGTTGCGGATAATCGCACAAGTGCACGCTCTGGGGCGCCGAGGCGTTCCAGCTCGAAACGAGGTTGCGATACATCCGCTCCGCGAGGAACGGCACAATCGGCGCCAGCAGCTTCGAGAGCTCGACCAGAACGGTATGCAGCGTTTGGTAGGCCGCCTGCTTGTCGCGGTCGCCCGCGTTGCGCGATCGCCAAAACCGCCGGCGGTTGCGGCGGATGTACCAATTCGACAGGTCGTCGATGAACGCCGCTGCGGCCCTGCAGACTTCCGCCACGTTGAAGTCAGCAAACTCGCGGTTGGCCGCCTCGACGAGCGCTTGCAGGTTCGACAGAATCCAGCGGTCGATCTCCGGCCGTTCGGAGAGCGGGACCTGGTCGGCGCGCGGATCGAA
>JBBDVZ010000163.1:0-7251 GCA_040903115.1 Planctomycetaceae bacterium | reverse complement strand
CCGTTTTGTCGTTCGCCTCTGGGGGCGGGGGCGGCGCGTCTTGTTCCGGGTGCGCGGCCGATGGCCAAAGCAACGCCGTTAGCAGAAACGCCCCTGTGATGGCTCGGGCGGGATGTGAACGCATTAACAACCGTCCTTGCAACGAAGCCTTGCTGCTCCTTCAGACAACCGGGCACAACGAGTGCGCTGATTGCAATAATTAGCGTAGATACGCAAACTGAGGAAACATTTCCACCCGACAAAGCAAAGTCCCCTCATTTGGATGCCAGGATAGGAGATGACCTGCGCCGTGAGCAAGATTGAAGGCACCTGGCAACAGGTCGAGATCGACGGCAAAAAGGCCGACGTCTACGAGCCTCGTACTCCGGCCAACCCGCCACGTGCCGTGCTTCACCTTCACGGACACGGCCTGACGACGCTCACCGGCAACCCCGCCTATTCGGCCGAGTTCGAACGGTATGGTTTGCGAGCGGTTTGTCCGCACGGCGGCCGCTCGTGGTGGCTCGACCTGATCTCCAGCGAGTTCGATCCACACATCACGCCGCAACAGTTCCTCATCCAGCAAGTGGTGCAATACATCGCGCAGCGCTGGGGCGTGGCGCCGCCGGCCATCGGGCTGATGGGAATCAGCATGGGAGGGCAGGGGGCACTGCAGCTCGCCTATCGCCGTCCTCGCGAATTTCCCGTGGTGGCGGCTATTTCGCCAGCGATTGATTTCCAGAACTTATGCGGCCGCGGTTTGCCGCTGGACCAGATGTTCGCCAACCGGGAATCCGCCCGACAGTACACGGCAACGCTGCAAATCCATCCGCTGAATTGGCCGAGACATCAACTCATCGCCTGCGATCCGCAGGACACTGAGTGGTTCGACGGCGCCGAGCGGTTGACGATGAAACTATCAGCCACCGGCATTCCCTTCGAAAGCGATCTGGAAACAAGCAACGGCGGCCACGGCTGGGACTACTTCGACGCGATGGCGCCGAAGGCCGTAGGGTTCATTGCCGCTTGCCTCGATCAGGAAGCACGCCGGATTTGAGCGGATCGCGTAAAGGGAATCTATAAGGAAGCCAGGAAAAGGCGACATCCCTTCCGTTCCTTCCTGGATTCTTGGGTTCCTCATAAAAATCAAAACGCCCGGCGATTCTTTCGAATAGCCGGGCGCTTCGAATGAATTCACACCAGGAAGCTGACGCTTCCCGCTCGCCTTGAGAACAGCGAGTGTCGTCTATTCTTTCCTGGATTTCTTCTCGCTCTTGGACGGTTTGCCTTTGGCGAGCTCTTTCTCGATGGACGCCACAAGTTGCTCCGACTCCGGCTTGGTTTTCGGGATGAAGCGGGCGGCAACTTTGCCGTCGCGGCCGATCAAAAACTTCTCGAAGTTCCAGGTGATGTCGCCGGATGACTTCGGTTCGGTCTGTTGCTCGGTCAAGTATTTGTACAAGGGGTCGCGCTTTTCACCCTTGACTTCGATCTTGGCGAACATGTCGAACTTCACGCCGTAGTTCTGCGTACAGAACTCGGAGATTTCTTCCTCGGTGCCGGGCTCCTGTCCGCCGAACTGATTGCAGGGAAAGCCGAGAACCGCCAGGCCTTTGTCGTTGTATTTCTCGTGCAGCTTTTGCAAGCCCTCGTACTGCGGGGTCAGTCCGCATTGGCTGGCCGTGTTGACGATCAACACCACCTTGCCCGAGTATTTCGACAGGTCGACCGTCTTGCCGGACAACGATTTCATTTTGCGATTGAGCACGGGTCCCGCGTCCTTTTTGCCGGATTTTTCTTCGGCTTTTTTGTCTTTTGACTCCTTGGCTTTCTCTTTCGAGACGCTGGGCGAAACCCACACGGCAAGCAGCGACAGCGACAACGCGGCGGCAACGAAAATCTTCATCTGGCAAATCTCCTTTGAGGCGGGACCAATCACGGTTCAATGGCGGGCAAATTCAGCAAAAACGCTCACAATCGGCATCTCAATAGTGTACACAAAAGACAGACGCATTAAAGCGTCCCGGGCCAACCAAGCGGTTTAAACTACGGATGGCACGGATTATCACTGATGAATAAAAGAGATACAGGACAATCATCTGGTCGCAATCGCTCGGTCATCAGTGCCATCCGAGACATCCGTGGTTGATTCAAAAACACGAGCGATGGCGGTCCGTGGTCTTGACGAATTGGCCCGGCAATGCCAGGAATGTGACTATGGCAGCTAAAAAACCACCGGCGAAAATCGGCATCGTGACCGTCTCGGACCGCGCGAGCCGCGGCGAGTATGAAGATCGCGGCGGCCCGGCCATCCGCGAGTATCTCGACGAAGTTCTCGTTTCGCCTTGGGAAGCCGTTCCGCGGATCGTGCCCGATGAACCTCCGCTGCTGGCTGAAACGCTCGAAGATCTTTGCGATAACCAGGGTTGCTGCCTGGTGATCACAACGGGTGGAACCGGTCCCGCGCCCCGCGACATCACGCCCGAAGTCACAGAGTCCGTTTGCCAGAAGTTGATGCCCGGCTTCGGAGAGCTGATGCGAAAAGTGTCGCTCGAGAAAGTGCCGACGGCAATTCTGTCGCGACAGACGGCGGGAATCCGCGGCGGCTCGTTGATCATTAACTTGCCGGGCCAGCCAAAAGCGATCCGCGAATGCCTCGATGCGGTCTTCCCCGCAATTCCTTACTGCATCGACCTGATCGAAGGCCCGTTTCTCGAAACCGACGAAACACGCATCGTCGCGTTCCGCCCGAAGAAGAAGTAGACGGCATTTCGAAACCCCTCTCCCCTCAGGGGAGAGGTTGGGAGAGGGGTGAGAGTATCAAGCGTTGTGAAGCACTTGGACGTCTTAACCCTCCCCCAGCCCCTCCCTGGAAGGGAGGGGAGTTGACGCTCCGCGCTCACGCGCGCCGATGCACGACCCAGCCGGGTACTTCCACGCGCACGGTGAACAGCGTCTTGCCCGCGGTGATGTAGAGTGTCTTCAGATCGTCGCCGCCGAACGTGACGTTCGTCAGCACGTCCTCGACGACGGGAATGCGGCCGATCAGCTCGCCCGCCGGCGTGACAATCCAAATGCCCGGTGGCACGTCGGTCGTTTCGTGCGGGCCGCGCGGGCGGAAAATTCCCGCGGCAATGTACAGATTGCCTTCGCGGTCGACGGCCATGCCATCGCCGCCTCGTCCGGGAGCGAAGTCGAACACGAGGCGCCGGTTGCGCGGCGTGCCGTCATCCGAGAGGTCGAACGCCCAAATCTTGCGGTTACCGCCGATCACCGGGCAACTGTCGACAAGATACAGCGTCTTTTCGTCGGGGCTGAGAGCGATGCCGTTAGGCCGCTGAATTTCCGGCTGCGTGAGAACGCGCGTGACCTTCCCGTTCGGATCGATGCGGTAGACGGAATCGTGATCGAGCTCCATCGTCGTGCGGTCGCCATAGCACGGATCGGTAAAAAAGATCTGCCCGTTCGAACGAGCGGCAATGTCATTGGGCGCGTTATAGCGTGCCCCGTCGAACCGATCGGTGAGGACTTCGATTTTGCCGGTGGCCAGGTCGGTTCGCGTAATCCGGCGGTTGCCGTCGTTGTCGCCGAACTCGTTTCCTTCGCACGCCAGCAGCCGGCCCTGAGGATCGAACAGCAACCCATTGGTGCGTCCGCTCGGTTCGCGAAAGACCGTAGACTTGCGCGTCCGCGGGTCATACCGCATGATGCGGTTGTTGGGCATGTCGCTGAAATAGACGGTCCCGTCGGCAGCGGCCGCCGGACCTTCGGTAAAGGCAATCAAGGTTGCCGGCGAAACGGATGCGTCCGACGCAACGAACCGCTTGGGCAGCGGCACCGAATGGAAGTCGATCTTCATGATTGCGGATTGCGGAATTGGCGAGCGGCCCGGCGTAAGCCGGCTGGTGAATTCAGTTTTCAGTTTTCAGTGTTCAGTTTTCAGTTTGCGGATTGCGGATTTGGAAAAGGCGTGGGACGCGCGAACCCGCGACAAGACCCAGGCGTGAATCCTTTAACGTGGCCCGCACCCTGTCGCCCGCTCACATGTACTCGTCGCGGTCCCGCAGGTCGCTTTCCGTCACGATGTGGTGCCCTTTTGCGGCCAACGTCGCCAACGCAGAGTCGACGTCGTCGACGTACATGGCAATGGCGGCGCGGCCGCGCCGCTGATAGAGCAACGGGTACGTATAATGCACGTTGATTTCGGCTTCGAGGAGCGCGAGGCAGATTTTAACGTAAGGCTGCGGATCGTTGGGGAGCTCGACGCCGACCAGGTCGTTCTCGAAGACCGTAAATTTCGAAAGGCTGAAGATTTCCTTCCCGCGCTCGTAGTTGTCGAGCACCAGCCTGACGATGGCGCAATCGACCGAGTCGGCAATGCTGAGGGCCATCACGTGCACGTCCTGCTGCTCGAGATGCCGCAACAACTGATGCAGTTGCCCGACCCGGTTCTCGACAAACACGCCGAATTGCCGCAAACACGGCCAGGAGCGTCCTCGCATCGTCGCTGGATCGACGGACGACTTACCGCCGAAACTCATTGACATGATTGGAGATCCTTACGTTACGACGGGTTCACTCGAGCGCGCCGCCAAATAGTGCGCTCATCGAGCGGGCGCATCAAGAAATAAGCCGCCCGATGATCCGGATGACAGTGGGACCCACGCAGAGAGCCGAGAAACGCGTCCGCCCAGGTTCACCGTTTCCGCCGCAAACTCTTTATGGTATGTCACTTTAAGATAAACGATGTTGCACGTCAATAAGTGTCGCCGCCTGCCCTCGGAGGTTGTCTTCGCGTGATACGAACGCTGCTTTTCGATCTGGGAAACGTGCTGCTTCATTTTTCCAACGAGCGAATGTGCGCCCAAATGGGTGCGCTGTGCGGCAAGTCGGCCGATGACATACGCTGCCTGCTTTTCGACACCGGGTTGCAACAGCATTTTGAGCGAGGCGCCGTTTCCGAAGACGAATTTCACCGCCGCTTCGAGCAGGCCGTTGGCGCCAAGGTCGATTTGCCCGCCTTGCGGCTTGCTGCTTCCGACATTTTCGAGCTCAACACGTCGATGCCTCCTTTGCTCGACACACTCAAGGAGCGCGGATACCGCCTGGTGCTGCTCTCGAACACTTGCGCCGCGCACTACGAGTTCGTCGCGCAAAGTTTCGACGTGCTCAACCGGTTTGACCATCACGTCGTTTCGTTTCGCGTGGGAGCGGTTAAGCCGGAAGCGGCCATTTTCACTGCGGCGCTCGAAGCCATCCGCTGCAAGCCGAGCGAGTGTTTTTACACCGATGACATTCCCGCGTACGTCGAAGCGGCCCGTCGCTTTGGACTGCAGGCGGAAGTGTTTACCGACGTGGCCACGCTGCGATCGCACCTGGCCGAGCGCGGCATTGATCTGCCAACGCCTGAGACTGACAGGCCCGCCTAAAACAAATCCTCACGCGATGTCGCGCCCGCGCGGCATGGAATCTAACGCGGCGGGCGAGTCGGGTATCGTCCTTATTTGCTCGAAGTTGCGATGCAAATCATCGATCCGTAGCGGCGTCCACCAGGCCCGAAACTGCCGGCCGGTGGCTTCGGCAAAACCGCGTTCTTCGTGCGCGAGATGCGCGACGGCTTCGCGATCGTGGGGCGCGAAATCGGCCCGCCATTCGTCGAGCAGCAATGATGCGGTGACGTGGTCGTTGATGCGGCCCAGCTTCTCCTGAATTTCCTGGACGGCGGGATACAAACTGTCTCGAAACGCCGGCTCGAAGACGCCCGACAAAAGCTCGAGCGTGTAGCGAAGCTTCTTGCCCGCCAGCCTCATCTGGTGAAGGCTGCATTCCGCCGACAAGTCGGCCGTCGCGGCCGTCAGAAACTCGTCGGCCGTGCTCCGATACACCTGTTGCGCGAAGTTTACAAACTCAGGCTCCACGTCGTCGTGCCGCCATTCGATGCGCTTGATCAGCGTGGCGACGGAATCATCGAATTCCTGGCGCGTGAGTTTCTTGCGAGCCTGCGCCAGCGCTCTTTCCGCGGCTTCACGACGGTTGCCCATGCATGCGACCAGTGCGGCCAGCCGCGCATCCGATGACGTCTCGGCACGATGACCAAGCCGCAGCACCAGCACGTCGAGGTCGCGCACCTTGCCGGCCGCGCGTCGAAGCTTTCGCAAGAGTGTGATGGTTTTGTCGCGACTAAGAGGAGGCAGCAGATCGGAAAAGATCTGCAAAGCGGCCTGCGACCGGCGCGTGGAGATTCGCAATTGATGGACGAGATCGACGTCCGTCTCGATACGTTTAGCGGCCAGCCGGATGTATTCTTGCGTGACGCTCAACCGTTGACAGAGCGCGAGCCGTGCCGCTTGCGTGACTTTCTGACCCGGATTTGTTCCGACGATCCATTTGCTCTGAAGAATCCTCGACCGCCTCATTGCCGTCTCTCCGTATGGATTGTCCGTGTTGCCCTCTTCCAGCCAATCCATAGGCGAACAGCAAATGAGACTCGCGGTTGCTCGACCGAGCAGGTGCTGTTTGGAATGCAGATTCCGGCCGGCGTGCGACGATCGTGCCGCAACGCCGTCCCCGGAATAGGAAACAGCATACGAGAAAGGCATCCCGCGCTCAATCACTCAACGGACAATGAAACGATTTTTAACATTGGCGGCAAATGACGAAGGGCGCACTCGTTACGTGACGCTAAAAGTTTTGACCACGGATAACTCGGATGGCTCGGATAAAGGCATGAATTTGGCTGTTTGGCGCGTAGACGACGATAAGAATGGCCGCTAAGGAGGCAGGAAATCAGGAATTCAAAGAATGCATTTCTCCTGCCTTCCTGCATTCCTTAGATTTCTCTCCTCATCCGAGCCATCCGAGCCATCCGTGGTTCCTCTTCTTCTAGCGGTGCCAGGTTACGCGGTTTCTTCCGTTGCCAACCCCAGTTCCTCGATCATCATCTCGCGGATCTTGAACTTCTGGATCTTCCCGGTCACCGTTTGCGGGAATGTGTCGACGATTTTGATGTGCCGCGGGATTTTGTAGTGGGCCATTTTCCCTTTGCAGAACGCGCGCAGCTCGTCGGCAGTCGCGTGCGCTCCCGCCTTGAGCTTGATCCAGGCCGCCACGTCTTCGACGTACTTCTTGTCGGGAATGCCCACGACGGCCACATTTTCCACGGCCGGGTGCGTGTAAAAGAATTCTTCGATCTCGCGCGGGTAAATGTTCTCGCCGCCGCGGCAGATCATGTCCTTGATGCGGCCCGTGATGCGGAAGTAGCCGTTGGGCATG
>JBBDVZ010000162.1:0-7274 GCA_040903115.1 Planctomycetaceae bacterium | reverse complement strand
GACACAGGGAGTAGACCGCCGCATGCCTGCGGCATTGCGGCTAAACGCCGACGCACTCCGCAAACTGAAAACTGAACACTGAAAACTGAAAACTCAACCCTCCCCCAACCCCTCCCTGGAAGGGAGGGGAGTTCTGGTACGCCCACCGTGGCAAAGGAGTTGGCTCGATGTTGGTGCAGTTCGGCGGCGGACGCATCGAGCTGTCGCAGGGCGATATCACGCGGCAACAGGTCGACGCCATCGTCAATGCGGCGAACTCGCAACTTATGAGTGGCGGCGGCGTTGACGGAGCGATTCATCGCGCGGCAGGCTCCCTGCTGAAGGAACAGACAAGCGAGCGTTACCCCGACGGCTGCCCGACGGGCGACGCGGTCGTCACCGACGCTGGCAATCTCGAGGCCCGTTATGTCTTTCACGCCGTCGGACCCGTTTGGAAGGGGGGCACCCGCAACGAGGCCAAGCTGCTGGCAGCGGTCCATCGGCGCTGCCTGGAGCTGGCCGTCGAGCACGGTTGTTCGTCCATCGCATTCCCGGCGATCAGCACGGGCGCGTACCGATATCCCGTCGACCAGGCGGCAGGGGTTTCGCTGCGCGCAACCGCAGAGTTTCTCATTCAACACGGAAAACCATTGCTGGTGCGCTTTGTTCTCTTCGACGGCGGCATGTACGGGGCCTTCGCGCGCGTGCTCGAATCCATGGCCGATTGAGGTGAATTTAGTTTTCAGTGTTCAGTGTTCAGTTTTCAGCGAAGCAGAATTCGCGAGTTAAGTTCAATCGGAAACAGTGATGAGCGTTTACGCACCTGCTGTCAAAATTGAACACTTCCACGCTTCCGACGGATACGTGTTCCATTATCGTCATTGGAAGCCGGCGGTTGCTGTGCCTCGGGGCCATGTTGTCAGCTTGCACGGCATTCAAAGCCATTCGGGGTGGTATGAGTTCTCCAGCCGGCGGTTGGCGGAAGCCGGCTATGACGTGCGGTTCCTCGACCGGCGTGGATCGGGAATGAACGAACAACAGCGAGGGCACGCGCCGCATTACAGCCGCTTGATGAACGACGTGGCCCAGTTTCTGGCCTTTGTCCGGCATCACGGCAACCGCCACAGCCCCGGGGCACCGGTGATCCTGCAGGCGGTGAGCTGGGGTGGAAAGCTGGCGGCCGCCGTGGCCGCGGCGCGGCCCGAGCTGGTCGATGCGCTCGCCCTGCTTTACCCCGGCATTCACGGCAAAATCCGGGTTAAATGGCACGAGCGGATGTTGCTGCGGCTGGCCAATTCGTTGGGTATGACGCATAAGCGGGTTCCGATTCCGCTCGATGAGCCTGCCCTATTCACCGACGCTCCCGCTTGGCGGCAGTTCATCTGCGACGACCCTTTGATGCTCCACGAAGCCACGGTCGGCTTTCTGAACGCCAGCATCGATCTCGACCGCGCGGCCCGGCGGGCGGTGGCCGACATTCAATGTCCCACGTTGCTGATGTTGGCCGGCCGCGATCGCATCATCGATAACGACAAAACCCGCCAGTATTTCGGACGAATCGCTGCCCGGCGGCGAGTGCTCTACGAGTATGCGGATGCCGCCCATACGCTCGATTTCGAGCCGGACAGGGAGCGAATTTTCGATGACTTGCTGGGATGGCTCGAGGGGCTGAACGAGCCGGCCCGCCGGAAAGCCGCCTGACCGGGGCGACCAACCTGACGCCCAAAAATTGGCATCGCACGATTTTTCGTTCGGTGGTAACCTTCGCCGTCTGCATTGATCGACCCTGATGGCCGGCAGTCCCGCCGCCGGCTGCAAGTGCTCTATCCACTTGCCGAATAAGCACATCTCTCCAAAAAACACGTCTTGCAACGCTTTCGTGAGGAACGCCGACCTGTCGTTTCCGTCTGCGACTTTCGAAATTGGGACGTCGGACGCGGGTCGAATCGGTCGCGAGGCAAACTGTTGCCTGTCGCGGGCGAAATCATTTCGTCAGGCGCCCCAGGCGCTGCGGGACGTGGAGGATTGAAACCGGAACCGTAAGCGGCGGGCCGAGCTGTCGATGCAAAAGACGATTGTGACAATTCTGTCGACGAACTACGCGGGGTCGCACTTCCTGTCGCTTCTCTTGGGCAGTCATTCTCGCGCCTGCCATATCGGCGAGCTGCGCCGGGTCGTTGAAGGCCGGGCCATGGCACGCGAAGTGAGTTTTTGCCACCTTTGCAATCCGCAGTCCGACTGCCCCACAATCCGTGGCTTGACGCGTGCTCCTGCGGAGTCGACGTACGCCACGGTGTTCGAGAACTTTGCGGCACTCGGCCGGCATCCGCAAGCGCTGATCGACGCGTCGAAGCGCGTCGAGTGGGCGAGCCGTTTTGTGAATCAAAGCACGTATCGGTTTAAGTACATTCACCTCATTCGTGACCCGCGGGCCCTTGTGCGTCGTGACATACTCAACAAATCCGACTTTTGGAGGCGCGTGCACGCCCGTCGGCAGGCCGCGTTTCGGGGGCCCAAAGTGCGGCTGAGTCTGCTCATCGCGCCCATGTGGAAGGTGTCGCTCTGCAAGTGGTACAACAAGAACGTTGAAATCGCGGAGTTCCTTCAGCGGCACGGCTGCGACACCCAAGTCGTCACTTATCGCGACCTGGCAACGGACACGGCCGGCGAACTTCGTCGACTCGACGCCTGGATGGGACTGCCGTTCGAGCCGGCGCAAATCGAGTATTGGCAGTTCGATCATCACGGCAGCCAAAAGATCAATTACGACTGGATCAAGCAGCAGAAGAGAACGGGATATTTCGACCTGAGATGGAAGGAATTCTTCTCAGCCGAAATCGCCGCCGCCATTGCCTGTGATGCGGACGTGACCCGGCTATTGAGCCGATTGTCGCTCAAGCTGGACGACATCGGCCTCACACGCAAGCCGTCGGGTGCGATGGCTTCGCCAACGAAGGCTGCCTGAGCCGGCGGTGCGCCGATCCGCGCAAGCGTAAACCCGGCTTGCGCTCTTCCGCCAAGCGGAAGCCGTGAATCGCGCACCGGTTGTTCCGTGCGACTCAATAGGAATTCGCGGCGCGGTGACATAAAATACGCGGCGGAGCCATGACGGACCCGCTGAAGCAGCGGCCGCGGCGTCACCCAAATTCCGGAGTCGGTTCATGTCCGCGTACGACATCCACGTTCTGACGCGCCGTTTGCAGCGCGCGAGCGCGTCGAAAATTGTATTGCTGGTCGCCGACGGGCTGGGCGGTCTGCCCGAACAACCCGGCGGCAAGACCGAGCTCGAGACGGCCAACACCCCGAATCTCGACGCGCTGGCCAGGCGGGGCGTTCTCGGTCTCAGCACGCCGGTGTTGCCGGGAATCGCTCCGGGCAGCGGTCCCGGGCACCTCGGGTTGTTCGGGTACGATCCGCTGCGCTACGACATCGGTCGAGGAGTGCTGGAGGCGTTGGGGATCGACTTCGAGCTGGGGCCTGATGACGTCGCAATCCGCGGGAACTTCTGCACCGTCGACAAAAATGGAAACATTATCGATCGCCGCGCGGGGCGCATCCCCAGCGAGGTCGGCGCCGCACTGTGTAAGAGGCTCGAGAAGATCAAGATCCCGGGAGTCGAGGTCTTCGTGCGGCCGGTCAAGGAATATCGGCTGGTGATCGTGTTGAGGGCGCCGGGGCTTGGGGGCGAAGTCGAAGACACCGACCCGCAACGCACAGGCGTGCCTCCGCTCGCTCCGATCCCGCGCGACGAAGCCTCCATGCGGACGGCCGAGATCTGCAAAGAGTTCGTGAGGGAGGCCGCCCAAATTCTCAAGGACGATGCACCGGCCAATCTGCTCACGTTGCGGGGAATCGCCAAGCGTCCCGCCATTCCCACGTACAAAGAGGTCTATGGACTGAAGGCCGCGGCGATTGCCGTTTACCCGATGTATCGCGGCCTCGCTCGGCTTGTGGGCATGGACGTGCTCGACGCCGGTGCAAACATCGGTGAACAGACCGAGCGGCTCACGGCCTCGTGGAACGACTACGACTTTTTCTTCGTGCACTACAAATACACCGACTCGACCGGCGAAGACGGGAACTTCGCGGCCAAGGTCTCGCGCACGGAAGAACTCGACGCCGCAATTCCGGCAATCGCCGCGATGAAGCCCGACGTGCTGGTGGTCACCGGCGACCACAGCACGCCGAGCAAGCTGCGCTCTCACAGTTGGCACCCGGTGCCGGTGCTGCTATCAGCAGAGACGTGCCGTTTCGATGCGTGCGATTCGTTCGGCGAGTCGCAATGCCTGCGCGGCGGGCTGGGGCAGTTCGAGGCCAAGTATCTGATGCTCTTGGCGCTCGCGCACGCGGGCCGGCTCGATAAATACGGCGCATGACCCCAGCCCACGGACGGCAGTCGATGGGGCCTTCGTGCTCAGCGCGTCCACTCGATGCCGAAGTTCCAAGCGTTGTGATACACGTGTGTGCGGCGAGCGGTCAGGCCAGGATTATCGGGCGGCGCATTATAAATGATCGTGTCGGTCGGACGTACGACTTGTCCGACGGCGATAAACGTGTAACCGGCCCGAATACTTGCGTGTTCGAACAGGCTCATCCGGTTCAAGAATGGCACGTACTCGAACGCCTGAAAGTCGAAATTGAGCGACTGTTCGAACAACGGTGACACATGCGTATGGTCGCGGTCGCGGCTAAAGGTTGTAAACGTATAACCCGGGAAAAAGTGATTGCCCAAACCGCCGCCTTCCAGGTGCATCGTTTCGCGATTCGCCATGAGTCCCACTTTCGATTCCGAGGTCAGCGAAAGCGTGTCGCCGCCAACCTCAAATTGAATTCCAATTTCTGGTCCAACCAAATGGGTGGTGGTCGTCGAAAGCATGGTGAGTTGCAGCCGATCGACTGCGGGCACCACGGTGGTAGGGTCCGGGTGAACAAAGGGAGGGTCGGGGACGAGGTACCCGAATCCCGAATCTGCGCCGATGACGTTAAACCGCTCTTCGATCCCCATGTAGCGAATACCATACGTCCGCCGCACCAGAAAGCTGCGCTGCTTGACAAACGGCGTCACCCACCGAGTCAAGCTCGCTCCGGCAGACTGGATGCCATACGTGTATTCAGCAAATTCGTCCATCACCGAATTCGTGTTTGTGCCTGGGCCGCCATCCGAGCCGTCGTCAAGCGCAATGCCCGGGTTTAGTACGGTTAACAGCGCCGGGTTAGAGCCGGCGCCTAGGGCTCCGAAATGATTAACGTCTTCGAAGTCTCCGGTCCAAAAGCCTTTCAATTCAATCCCGCTTTCATCAGCGCCGATGACCCCGAGCCGCATCTGCAGGCCGACCGCGCTTTCGAAGTGATTGAAGGTATCCTCTTCCCGCGTGAAACGAGATCGCCAGGCAATGACCCCCTCGCTCGACGGGCTGTTACTGATCACTGGATCGGGATCGATATTTGGCGCACCGATCAAACGCTGCGCGGGTTCGCGGAAGCTGGCGACGTAGGCGTCGACGCTGAAGAAAACTTTGTCCGGTTCATCGTTGATGTTTTGAAACCACAACCCGCGATCGCTGTAGTGTTCTTGAAAGCGATGGTCGTAGGGCGAAATACCGGGCCAGGGCTGGAACTGCGGCGGCATGCCCGCCGAACCTTCCGGATCGACCGAAATGCTATGGTGCGTCTGGATCGCCTCTGAAGGCAAAAAATCGAGTGTCGCCGGCGGCATGGGCGGCTGACCCGGGGCGACGGCCATTGGGGGCTGGCCGGGCCCTGATGCATACATCACTTGACCCGGTCCGAATGGACCCGGATGCGGACCAGCCGCTCGTGCATCGTAGGGAAACGGCGTTGCCGGAGCATTCGCGATGTACGGTGCATCAGCGGGCACGACGCGCGTCGGATCGTATTGAGCCGAAGCGTGTCGACCGCCAAACAGCGTCGCCATCAGGCCGATTGCCGGCAGTATCCAGTGCTGTATCCGCATCGGGTCATCCTCAACTGCGTTTGCGGAGCCATTGGTCTTCCGTCGGCGCAGCCATCGGACCGTGCGCATGAAGACGGACATGCCGGTAATATCGGTTAGGTAAGTTGTTAATCTCTAACGGTTATCGGGATGAATCCGGATTTTTGGGTTTTTCCTGCCCGGCGCGCGGACCCGCTCTATGGCAAGAACCCCATATTCGGCAATGAGTTACGGCAGAATTGGCCGCAAAGTGGAGTACGCAGCGAACTGGTGGGCCGAGCGACCAATTCGACGGGAGCGCGTCACCGGACAACGCACACGTTGCACGAACAAGCCCCAATTCTCGGGCTTAGTGCTTCGGACATTCCTTCGTCCCAGCGGGTCTGAGCCTCAGGGTCGAAGACATTCGAGCTTCGTGCTTCTCTTCCAAGCTGATCCCTGACGGCTGAAAGCTGACCGCTGCTTCACAACACCGGCCCGATGCTCCAGGGGCAAAACTCTTCTTCGCCGATGCCCTGCAGCTCGCTCTTGGTTTTCTCGCCGCTGGCCACCGCGATGATTTTCTCGAAGATCTCGCGGCCGACTTCCTCGACCGAAGCCCCTTCGAGAATTCGGCCGGCGTTGATGTCCATGTCGTCGATCATGCGTTCGTACATCGGCGTGTTGGTGGCCACCTTGATCGAAGGCACCGGTTTGCAGCCGAAGCAGCTTCCGCGGCCCGTTGTAAAAACGACAACGTTGGCCCCGCCGGCCACCAGCCCGGTCACCGAGGCCGGGTCGTACCCGGGCGTATCCATGATGACAAAGCCCTTTTCGGTGACCGGCTCGGCGTAGCGGTAAACTTGCCGGAGCGCGGTGCTTCCCGCTTTGGCGATGGCTCCCAACGATTTCTCGTAGATCGTCGTGAGACCGCCCTTCTTGTTTCCTACCGAGGGGTTGTTGTCGATTTCGACGCCGAAGAACGCCGTGTATCGTTCCCACCAGCGAATTCGCTCGATCAGCTTTTCGCCGACTTCGCGGCTGATCGCGCGCCGCGTCAACAGATGTTCGCCGCCGTAAATTTCCGGCGTCTCGGCGAGGACCGTCGTGCCGCCGTGGGCCACCAGCATGTCGCTGGCGATACCGAGGGCCGGATTGGCCGTGATGCCGCTGTTGCCGTCGCTGCCCCCGCAGTTGGTCGCCAGCAGGATCTCTTCCACGGGAATCGGAACGCGCTCGACCTTGTTGACTTCCGGCAGCATCTCCTTCAACACGCCAACCGCGCGATCGACCGTCTTGGCGACGCCCCCTTCGTCCTGGATGTTCATCACCAGCGGCAAGGGCTTCCGCTCCATGCCGGGAA
>JBBDVZ010000161.1:0-7279 GCA_040903115.1 Planctomycetaceae bacterium | reverse complement strand
TGAAATCAAGGGTTAGGTGGCCGGCGAACTTGGAACTACTGTCATTCGTGCTTCGGATTTGGGATTTAACACGGATGCCTCGCGATTTGT
Organism: Planctomycetaceae bacterium; assembly: GCA_040903115.1. Taxonomy (GTDB): domain Bacteria; phylum Planctomycetota; class Planctomycetia; order Planctomycetales; family Planctomycetaceae; genus JBBDVZ01. The sequence goes on along the minus strand of JBBDVZ010000161.1, from coordinate 7,189 downwards.
CGTTCGAAATCACCGCCAACGTCGTCGATGTGCTCAATCGTCGAATCTTTCCCGGCAGGGTTGAGGTCGCCGATGGCAAGATCGTTGCGATTCGGGAGACCGGCGAGCGTCCGTCGACGTTTGTGCTGCCGGGGTTGATCGATGCGCACGTGCACGTTGAAAGCTCGATGCTCGTGCCGTCGGAGTTTGCACGGGCGGCCGTTGTGCACGGGACGGTCGCATCAGTGTCCGACCCGCATGAGATCGGCAACGTTCTCGGCACGGCAGGCGTCGAGTACATGCTCGAGAACGCCGCCGCAGTGCCGTTCAAGTTCAATTTCGGCGCGCCCTCGTGCGTCCCTGCGACGGTGTTTGAGACGGCCGGAGCGGCCATCGACGTGACTCAGGTCGCGCGATTGCTCGACGATCCGCGGATCGGGTATCTCAGCGAGATGATGAACTATCCGGGCGTGCTGGCCGGCGACAAGGACGTGCTCGCGAAAATCGCCGCCGCGCAGTTGCTCGACAAGCCGGTCGACGGCCACGCGCCCGGTCTGCGCGGGGAAGCGGCGGCCGCGTACATTGCCGCCGGAATTACGACCGACCATGAGTGTTTCACAAAAGACGAGGCGCTCGACAAGCTGCGTTGCGGCGCGAAGATCTTGATCCGCGAAGGCTCCGCGGCCCGCAACTTTGATGCGCTGTGCACGCTGATCGACGAGTATCCCGAGATGTGCATGCTGTGCAGCGACGACAAGCATCCCGACGAGCTGCTGGCCGGCCACATCAACGTGCTGGTGCGCCGGGCGATCGAGCGGGGAATCGATCGGTTCAACGTGCTGCGGGCCGCGTGCGTCAACCCCGTGCTGCACTATGGGATGAATGTCGGCCTGTTACGCCCGGGCGACGATGCCGACTTTATCGAGGTTGGCAGCCTCGAGCGCATGGACGTCTTGCGCACGTTCATTCGAGGTCGGCTGGTCGCGGCGGACGGTCAAACCACAATCCCGCGCATCGAGCCGCGGGTTGTCAATCGTTTTCACGGCAGAGTTCGCACCCCGGACGAGTTTCGTGTGCGAGCCGAGGGCGAGAGGCTGAACGTCATCGAGGCCATCGACGGGCAGCTCATCACGCGCAGGCTCGTTGAAAGAGCCACGGTACACGACGGCCTGGCGATTGCGGACGCCGCTCGCGACATCTTGAAGATCGCCGTCGTCAATCGATACGTTTCGGCGGCACCGGCGGTCGCCTTCGTGCGAAGCTTCGGGCTAAAGCGAGGGGCGATCGCGTCGTCGGTCGCGCACGATTCGCACAACGTGATCGCCGTCGGAGTCGACGACGATGACCTGTGTGCCGCCATCAACTTTGTCATCGAGGCGGGGGGCGGCCTGTCGGTCGCCGGCGACGGCGTCCGCAAGGTTTTGCCGCTGCCGGTCGCCGGGCTGATGTCGACCGAGACCTGTGCAGCCGTCGGAGCGGCGTATGCATTGCTCGATCAGCAAGTCAAAAGCTTCGGTTCACAACTTCGCGCGCCGTTCATGACGCTGTCGTTCATGGCGCTACTAGTAATTCCAGACCTCAAGCTGAGCGACAAAGGCCTGTTCGACGGCAAAACCTTTCAATTCCTGCCGCTGTTCGCAGACTAACAAAACGGCGGAGGAATGCATCAACAGATTTCGCAGATTTCGCAGATTTGAAGTCAGGTCATGGAGGATTCCGCTCGCGGGACCGCGCATGTGAACGGAAATAATTTTATAAGGAGACCAAGAAACCAGGAAAAATTCAGCAACGGAAATCCTGGCTTCATGATCTCCTCATAAACAGCTTCTTCCGATGAAGCAATTCAAAATCTGCGCAATCTGCGAAATCTGTGGACGCATTTGAATTCCCCAGCCGAGCACCCGAGCGTGAAATACCTTTAAACATTTCCGCCCGAAGGGACGATAACGGTGATAGCGGTTATACCGATGGCGTGCCGAGGGGACACGGACATGTTTGACAGCGACTTGATGGAGATGGCGCGCCAGGCAGTCAACGAGCTGCTGGTGTGGGTGGGGTTCGGCACTCTGGTCGGCCTGGCCGCGAAGGGCATAATGCCCGGCCGCGACCCCGGCGGCACCGTCGCCACCGTGTTGATGGGAATCGGCGGCAGCGTCATCGGCTGCGGGACGCTGCTGTTCTTTATGGAGGGACAGCGGGTCTCGCCGATCAGCACGATTGGCTTTGCAGCCGCCACCGGCGGAGCGTTTTTGCTCCTGTTCTTCTACCGGCTGCTGGCGGGCGGATTCGTCACCGAGGCCGAAGACGGCGAACGCATCATGAACCGCAGAACGCGGCGACGGCGACAACGCGATCTCATCGACAACCGGTAACTTATGTTTTGCAGCCGTTCGCCACGCCAAGTCAGTGAAGCGCCGTCTGCATTTTTTTCAGCGGGTCTGTTTCCGTGCGTTCACGCCTCGGGCGGCCCGGATTCCAAACAATTCCGCCTAGGTTCTCGGCATGATCGAAAACTGCGGTTCTTGCTGACCGTCGTTTGCGTTTCCGCAGCGCTCTCTCGCAGTGGCCCCGCTCAGGCTCAAATTGCATCCGCGACTGCCGAGACGATGGAGGGCGAAACATCCGCGGAGTTTCAGCCTGAACCACACGCCTATTGGATTGCAGAGTTCCCCGATCCGCAGATGGGCGCTTTGCCGTTTGCGCAGTCTGCGCGAATAGCGGAGAGCTCGTGCATGAACGAAACGAACGAGCCCGAACTCGAAGCGATGCCGGAGCTTTGTAGTTTCGAATCCAGCGAACCCGCTGTGTTCGAGCCGTCCACGTACGGTGAAGAAGCCCGTCACGGCTTGGCGGTTTTCGTGGACTACGACGCCTTTCGCGGCATCTCGGATGGCACGTGGGGAAACAACGGCATCCGCACGGGCCTGAACTATGGAACGGCCCTCGGTGCGATCAGCGATGCGACAGGCATTGGCTTTCAGGCCGGAGCCAGCGTCGGCGTGTACAACTGGTCGGGCACAGATTATCGGCCCACCGATCAGAATCGGGCACAGACGCAGGGCTTTATCACCTATGGGTTCTTTCATCGGGCCCATGACGACTCGAAATGGAGTGCGGCACTCGTTCAAGACTGGATGCTGAACGACAACTTCGGCATCTATGCCCAGGATCCGACGTTAAGCCAATTCCGGGCACAACTCGGATATGCAACCGGTGAATGGGATGAGCTCGGAGTGTGGGGCACATGGCGCATCCTCGACGACACGCGGCTCGTGGGGCCGCTCCCATGGGACCCGACGCCCGTGGGCCCCGTGCTGTGGCGCCCCTACGGTCACCTCAGTTTCTTTTGGCATCACAAGTGGGAGCCCAACGGAGCCGATTCGTGGATTTGGGTGGGTCTTCCCGAGCAAGGCCGCGCGGGCGGAAGCGGCACTTTGGGTGATTATCTCGTCGGGGCCTCCGCGAATGTTCCCCTCTGCGACTGGCTCATGCTCTGCACGCTGCTAACGTACATGCATCCGTCGGCGGGCCCGGGTCCCGCAGGATCGGTGGAGGATCATTGGAACTTCACGCTCGGCTTGTCGGTCTACCCGCGAGGCGATGCGCGGTCACCGACGCTTGCCGGCCGCCGCTGGATGCCGCTGTTGCCCGTCGCCAATAACGGCTATTTCCTGGTTGATACGGATCACTACTAGTTCGCCATTTCCGCCAGCAATCGATCGACCTCCTGAAGCTGTGCTTCGACGCGCGACTCCAGTTGATTGCGATCCTGCCAACGCACGAGCGCGTGAAAGCATTCGGGGTCAACGCCGCTTCCCGCATCTTGCGACATGATTTGCTGTATCTTCCACCAAGGCAGCGCGTCCCGGTACGGCCGCTGGGCGAACATTGCTTCGCAGATATCGGCCACCGCCAGCACGCGCGCGACCCAGGGCAGTTGGGTGCCGTCGAGTCGGCGATGATAACCGCGCCCGTCGAGCCGCTCGTGATGAGCGCTCGCCACGTCGGCCAGCAATTTGAAGGCGTCCACCTGCTGCAGTATCTGCAGTGAGTAGTCGGGATGCTTTCGCATCTGCTGAAATTCCGGCTCCGTGAGTTTGCCCGGCTTATCAAGGATCAAGTTGGACACGCCGAGTTTTCCAATGTCGTGCAACAGGCCCGCGCGGCGAATATCGCGCTCGAGTTCGTGCGTGCAGCCAAATTGTTGCGCCACGCCGACGGCGATCTCGGCGACGCGCGTCGAGTGCTGATAAGTCCAAGGCGATTTGGCGTCGACGACCCGCGCGAATGATTCGGCGACGCGATCGAGACAGGCCTCGTCGGCCAACAGCACAGCGTCTTCCGGTTCCCAGCAGCTCAATTCGCTCACCAGGTCGTCGCTGAGAAGGCGATTCCAAAATCGCGCATCGCGCTTGAACGTCATGAGCGCGTCAACCAGTTGCGGATCAAACCACTCCCCGCGACGCTGCTGGGCGACTTCGATCGCCGACTCCAGCCCGTAGGCGGTAAAGAAGACTTCGACGGTTTGGGCCAGACAGCAGATGCGCCCCAACAGCGAAATCTCCGTCCCGTGGAGCCCGCAGGGATACCCCTGGCCGTTCCAGTGTTCATCGAGATGGAGGATGGCGGATGCCGTCGCAGCGGGCAATCGCAGCGCACGGGCAATACCGGCGCCCCGCTCGCAACGCACCTCAGCGATTTTTTTTGCACCCTCGACGCCGCGGCGAGCCATCGCGGCCATTTTCAGCAGTTTGTCGACGACCGATCCCTCGGGGGAACACTGCTTCCAGCAGTGCTTGATCGTTTCGCCGGTCTTCGTCCAATCGACCAGCCGGCCAGACCGCTTGATCAATCGATCGTCGGCGCCGAAGAGATAGGTCATTTTCGCCGCGTTGCTGGAACATCCCAAGTCTTTCAGCAGCAGCGCGTAGAACAAGGCCGACCGGTCTGACGTCGACAACCGCAACGCTTCGGCCAACCGCATGCCGATCAAGGCGTTCCGCATGGAGTGACCCTGCGGCTGTCCTTGCGTAATGTCGAGCGCTACCGACAGGGCGGAGATGATTTCCGAAAACCGAATTTCGTCGGCCGAGATCAATCGCGCGGCAGTCGGCGGCGCCTCGGGCGACAACAACAGGCATTGATCCTGTGATTGGTAAGTGGACATCGTGTGATCTCCAGGCGCGGAGCTTCGACGGGGCGGGCTGCTCCATCTGGGAAGTATAGGCCGCGAGGGATGAGGCGGCGTTTGCCCCCATCGATTCGTTGACCGGTCCTGCCGAAGAAATCGGTTGTACGGACCAATGTCGACTGCTGCGCCCAGGCTTGGAAAGCACGAAGCACGAATGACGAAAGAAGCACGAAGCACGAAATCCTAATAACGAACGCAGGATCGGGGATCGTTTAGGGCTTCGTGCTTCGGATTTCTTTCGTCATTCGTGCTTCGGATTTCGTGCTTGTCCTAGTACGCTCGTCGCTCGCGCGACGAGGGAATGTCCATCGCTTGCCGGTACTTTGTGACCGTGCGGCGGGCCAGCTTGTAGCCGGTCTTGGCCAGCTCTTCGACCAGTGCATCGTCGCTCAGCGGATTCGACTTGTCTTCGTTGTCGACGATCTCTTTGAGCTTCAGGCGAATGATGCCCCAAGCGACTTCATCGCCTTCGGCCGTCACTGTCCCGCCGCCGAAAAACCGCTTGAGCGGGAACAGGCCGCGGGGCGTCTGGATCCACTTGTCGTCAACGGCGCGCGACACCGTGGTGACGTGCACGCCGACGACGTCGGCAATCTGCTGCATCTTGAGAGGCACGATGGCCTCGGGCCCGTGGTCGAGAAACTCGGTCTGATGGTCGACAATCGCCTGGGCGACGCGTCGCAGCGTGTTGTACCGCTGCTCGATCGACTCGATCAGCCATTTGGCCGATTCGATTTTCTTTTTGATGTACTCGCGCGTTTGCGGGTCCGGGTTCCCTCGCAACTGTTCGAGATAGTACTTGCTGATTCTCAGCCGCGGCGTGTATTCGTCTTCGAGCTGGACGACGTATTTTCCGTTTTCGGCTTCGGCGATGGAGATGTCGGGCGTGACTTTTTGGACCGGCCTCACTTCGAACCCGCCTCCGGTATTCGGGTCCAATCCCCGCAATTCCTCGATCGCCTCCTTAATCACGTCGAGCGAGTAACCGGTCTTGCGTTCAATGACAGGCAACCGGTTTTTTGCGACGTCGTCGAGATGCGATGAGATCAGCGTGATCAGCACGTCGCGCATTGGAGAGTCGGATGACACCTGCAGCAGCAGGCATTCACGCAAGTCGCGGGCGCCCACGCCGGGTGGATCGAGCTTCTGAATGAGATGCAGGGCCTCCAGGGCCTCTTCCTGGGAGATCGGCTTTCCAAATACCTGCACGACTTCGGGAAGAGGGGGTCGGAGCCAGCCGTTGTGATCGAGGTTCTGTATCAGGTACTCGCCGAATTCCCGCACCTTCTCCGAACAGTCGAAGAAACCAAACTGCTCGAGCAGATAGTCCTGCAGCGATTGCGGGCGGGCCGCCATGTTCGAGATGACGTCGTGCCTTCGGTCCGACTCTTCGCTGATGCGGTTCGATGACGGCCGCGACCCGGCGGAAAGATTGTCCTCGGGCCACTCGGCCGACATTTCGAGCAGGCGTTCGAAGTCGGCCTCATTGTTGTGCGCCGTATCGACCACCAGCTCTTTTTGTTCAAGGTCGCCCTTTTCGGCAACCCCGTTCTCGGGCGAGGAGTCGGGTTCCGCATCGACTTCCGGCGTCTCGGTGTCTGTCGCGCCTCGCTCGAGAACCACGTTCTCCGAAAGCTCTTGCTCGATCCGCTCCTCGAGCGCCAGGATGGGAAGCTGAAGAATCTCCATCGACTGAATCATGCGCGGAGCCAGCTTCATCTGCTGGCTCATCTTCATTTGCTGCGACATGTTCAGTTGCATGACAGTCTCAATCCCGGACGAGGACTTTTAGAGCAACTCACAAAATGCGGTTGGCGGCAATTGGCCGCACTCGAGCTTTCACGAAAACCACGACGGCCAGAGCATTTTGTTAACCACGGTCAGAACTCCTGGCGGCCGCGCAACGCGTCGGCCAGCATTTCCTTGTTGGCAAACTCTAGCACGCTTCCCGAGGCGATTCCGCGAGCTAACCGCGTGATTTTCACCGAATCGTTCGCCAGAAGGTTCGAGATGTACAGG
>JBBDVZ010000160.1:0-7301 GCA_040903115.1 Planctomycetaceae bacterium | reverse complement strand
ACGCCGGCGACGCGGTCGATGCTTATCGCATCAACACGCTGCCCGCCAACGGCACTTTGTCACTCAACGGCGTGGCGGTTGCCCGCAATGCCATGGTGACGCAGGCCCAAATCGACAGCGGCGCTTTGACGTTCCGGCCGAATACGAACTGGAACGGCTCGACGTCGTTCAGCTTTAGCGCGTACGACGGCCAAGCCTATTCCACGTCCGCGGCGACGTTTGGCTTGACCGTCAACCCGGTCAACGACGCGCCCATTGCGACGGCCGGCAGCGCGAGCCTGAATGAAGACGCGACGCGAGTCATCACCCTTGCCGGCACAGACCCGGACGCAGGGGACGCGATCGATTCTTACCGCATCGAGACGCTGCCCGCCAACGGCACGCTGCTATTGAACGGCACGGCAATCAGTGCCGGTGCGAGCGTGACGCGAGCGCAGATCAGCAGCAACGCTTTGACGTTCCGGCCCGACACCAATTGGAACGGTTCGACGAATTTTACCTTCAGCGCGTACGACGGCGACGTGTACTCCGCGGCTCCGGCGACGTTCAGCCTGACGGTGAACCCGGTGAACGACGCGCCCACTTCCAGCGCAGGCAGCTTGACGCTCAACGAAGATACGACAGGCGTGGTCACGCTTTCCGGTGCCGATATCGACGCCGGCGACGCGGTCGATGCTTATCGCATCAACACGCTGCCCGCCAACGGCACGCTGCTGCTCAACGGCACGGCGATTGGCGCCAACGCCACGGTGACACAGGCCCAGATCGACAGCGGCGCATTGACGTTCCGGCCCAACACCAATTGGAACGGTTCGACGAGCTTCACATTCCGCGCGTACGACGGGCAAGCGTATTCCGCGACTGCGGCGACGTTCAGCCTGACGGTCAACCCGGTCAACGACGCACCGACCGCGACCGCTGGCAGCCTGATTATGAACGAAGACGGAACGGGCGTGGTCACGTTGGCCGGAGCGGATATCGATGCAGGTGACGCTATCGAGAGCTACCGCATCGACACGCTGCCCAGTGACGGCACGCTATTGCTCAACGGCCAGGCGGTGAGCTCCGGCGCTATCGTGACACAGGCGGAGATCAACAGCGGCTCGCTCTCGTTCCAGCCGGCAGCCAACTGGAATGGCTCGACGAGCTTCACGTTCAGCACAAACGACGGCGACGCGTGGTCGGCCGCACCGGCAAGCTTTGATCTCACCGTGAATGCGGTTAACGACGCTCCGACCGCCATTGCGGGCGGCATCGGCCTGGATGAGGATTCCACCGCGATCATCACGCTCGCGGGGACCGATATCGACAGCGGCGACGCGATCGAAAGCTATCGCATCGATTCGCTGCCCGAACATGGCTCGCTGCTGTTGAATGGGCAGGAAGTCCACGCCGGCGACGTTGTGACGCAAGCGCAAATCGACGGCGGCGAATTGGTATTCAAGCCGGAAGAAAACTGGAACGGCTCGACGACTTTCGCGTTCAGCACTTCGGACGGCGAGAGCTGGTCGGCCTCGACGGCCGCATTCGACCTGACCGTGAACCCGGTGAACGACGCACCGTTGGCGACGCCCGGCAGCATGAGCCTCGATGAAGATACCACCGGCGTGGTCACGCTGGCCGGCAGCGACGTCGACGGCGGTGACGTGGTCGAAAGCTACCGCATCGACACGCTGCCTGCCAACGGCACGTTGTTGCTCAACGGCCAGGCCTTGGCAGCGGGCGCGACGGTGACTCAAGCCCAGATCGACGCCGGCGCGCTTGTCTTCAAGCCGGCCAACGATTTTCAGGGCTCGACTTCATTCACGTTCAGCACGTCCGACGGCGAGAGCTGGTCGACCTCGGCGGCTGCCATGGACATCACCGTCAACGACGTTGCCGAACCGCAGTTTGATATCAAGGACAGCAGCGAGTTTCGGCCGCAATGGGACGAGAACGAAGATCTGCGGGTACTCGATCCCAACACGTACGACTTCGGTGGCGGCGAGCCGCTGCAAACGCTCGATAAGGTCGAGGGCCTGCTCCAACAGCAGGAGACCGACGACGGCGGGAATGTACTGGTCCCGTCCGATGTCGTCATCGATTCGTCGCAGGTCACGCCGATGTTGGGACCCGACCAATTCAACGAGACCGGGCCGGTGATTCTGAGTCCCGTCACGGAGTTGGATGCTCACGGAAATGCGGTTCCGGTAGAAATCGTTTACGCCCTCAGCTTCGATCACGACAACCGTGGTACGGCCGATGACGGAGCCGTTCAGGGATCAGACCCGGTGTCGGCGCCTGACGCTCCTGCCGTGGGAATGTTGTGGGGGCTGCTGCGGGGGTTTGCCGGAACGAGAGACACAGTGGCGACCGCAGGCGGTGAGCCGTCGCACGATCGTAAAAGTGCGCGTCGCTAATTCTGGCGCGCCAGGAACGTGGGAGTTGAACCATGTTAGATCTTGAATTGGAAGTCGAAAGCGGGAAGACCGATCCGTTGATCGCATTGGCCGAGCTCGAAAGAAACACCTCAGAGGCCATTCGGGAAATGCGCGCGCACGAACGAATTACCCTGAAAACCAAGATCGTTGCCGAGCCCGGCAACCTCAGCCAGCGCCGCGAGCTGAAGGTTCAGGGCATTTCGGGCGACGTTTCCGAGGGGGGGTGCTGCGTCTTGTTCCCGGTGCCCCTCAACGTCGGCGACGTCTATTTGCTGACGTTCGATCGCAAAACGATCGACGTGAGCCCGACCCTGGCCCGCTGCATGCGTTGCCGCCTCATGCGCGAAGACGCCTTCGAGTGCGGATTCAGCTTCTTCACGCCGCTCGACCTGTCGGATTTCCACAACCACAAGCAGGGCAGCCTGCTCGACTAACCTGTTGAACACCGAACTCCATCCGCCTGACGAACCTGCCGCAGAACTTCCTCGCCAGACACTGAATAAGCCAACCTGAAGCAAGCCTAAAGCACACCGCAGCCTTTTTGATTGTTATCCGATGACCGAGATGGGCATCGGTTAAAAAATCCCCAGCATCGAGCCGCATCCCGTGTCCTCCACAATTGAAACCAAGCCAGCGACGACCGCCGCCCCCGAACGGCTCGTTCGCGATTCCGACACGTTTAGCGCATTGGCAGCGCTCGTGCACCGGCATCCGACGGCGCACGCGTTCTACCGCGACGCCATCGCGTTGATCGGCGAGCATTTCCAGTCGCCCTATGCCGCTGCCCAAGTTCGCAGCGGGACGCTCTCGCTCGACGAGTGCACGGAATCGACGTCGGACGGCGCCATTTTGTGGAGCCGCGTCACGCAGGCGGCACTGCTGGAGGCCGAGTCGAAGTGGCAGGCCATTGCGCGCTTGTACAACATCGACGGCAATCAGACGTCGGTCGCGGTTCTTGCCGTGCCCATCAAACAGAACGCGGACGGAGCCAGCGGCGGAGTCGCGCTGGTTGCCGCGTGCGAAGACAAGCAAGGCGCGGAGACGCTGTTGTTCGAGCTGCGGACGCTGGCTGCGATCGTGTCGGCGATTGGCCCGAAACTGACGGCCACCGCAGAACCGGAGGTGTCGGTCGACCTGGACGTCGCACGCGCCTTGACGAAGGCATCCGAGTATCGGGGACTCGAAGAGCTGGCCTTCGCGCTGACCAACAGCGTGAAGACGAAATTCAGTTGCGACCAGGTCGCCCTGGGATTCGTCCGGGGCAAGACCATCCGCATCGTGTCGATTTCTGAGCTCGACGGCCTTTATCCGCGCAGCCCCGGAACCAATCAAATCCGGCAGGCGATGGAGGAATGTCTCGATTCCCGCGAAACGATCTCCATGTCGGCGGTCGCGGGCTGGACGACGGATGCTTCGTCTGCCGACTTCCGCTTGCATTTGCAATGGTCGGCGGCCATCGGCAGCGCCAGCGTCGCCTCAATTCCTCTGCTGGTCGACGACGTGTGCGTCGCGGTCTTAAGCCTGACGCGACCGAAGGGTGTCGCATTTGATTCCGCGGAGCTGAAAAAGATCGCCACGGCGCTGCAAGGTTATGCGCGAGCGTTGACAATGCTCGCCCGCAGCGGCCGCAGTCTGCCCGCTCACGCCGCCGATTCGCTGCGAGCCGCAATCAAGTGGGTTGCGGCGCCTGGACGCGTGAAGCGGAGGGTCCTCGCCGCGTTGGCGGTTGCAGTCGGCCTTTGGTTCATCTTTGGCGACATTCCGTATCGTGTTTCGGTCCCGTGCACGATTACCGCCAATCAATTGCAGAACTTTACGGCTCCGTTCCATGGGGCCATCGCGGCAGCCTACGTTGAACCGGGCGACCAGGTTCAACAGGGACAATTGCTGTTCAAGATGGATACGCAGGCGCTGGAACTCCAATCCGCGGAGTATGAATCCGAGGCGGCCGTCGCGCAGTTGCAGGCCACGCAAGCCGTCGCGGCGCAAGACCTCGATACTGCCGCCAAGGCGACGGCGACGTTGCACGTGCTGCAGGCCAGGCTCGAGGTCGTCGAGCAACAAATCCGAATGGCACACGCCGTTGCGCCGTCCGACGGGACCATCATGTCCGGCGAGATCACCAAGCGGGTGGGAGAAGTGGTGCCGATGGGAGAAACGTTGATCCAATTTGCGCCCCACGACGCCTGGCGCGTTGAGCTGAAAACGCCTGAAAACCAGGTGTTAGACGTGCATGCCGGCCTGAGAGGCCGTTTCTCGACACTCGCGCGCCCCGACGATCCGGTGAGCTTCACGCTCGAGCGGGTCAATCCGGCCGCCGATTTGAAAGACGGCAACAACGTGTTTCTCGCCACCGCGACCGTCGATCGCAATCCCTCGTGGATGCGTGCGGGCATGCAGGGCGTGGCCACCGTCGATGCGGGCGACCGCCGAGTGTGGTGGGTCTCGCTGCATCGCTGGATTGACTTCACGCGATTCCATTGGGGGTCTTAACGTGGCGAAAACTCCCCTGAACGGCGAACTCGTCGCGCGGCTGCGCTCGGTGCATACGAGCTTGCGCCCCGATCTCGAAATCAGCCGGCACGTATTTCACGGCGACGCCTATTACGTCGTCCGCGACCCGATCACTTTCCACAGCCATAACGTGGCCGCACGCGACTACCACGTTCTCATTCGGTTGAAGGCCACGCTGTCGCTCGGTGACACGTTCGAGATGCTGGTCGCCGAGGGAATTCTCGCGCGCGATCAGGAAGAACAGTTTTTTCGTTTTGTGCTGACCTTGCAGCAGCTTGGGTTCCTGCGTCTTCCCGTTGCCGATGGCAGCGCCCTGTACGCGCGCTATGAGCGGCGGCAGGCGGCCGGCCGGCGGCAAAAGCTGATGGGCCTGCTGTTTTATCGGGTGCCCTTATTGAACCCCGATGCGTTTCTCGGCCGCACGGTGCAATACGCTCGTCCGTTGTTCACCCGCGGCGCGTTTGCACTGTGGCTCATGCTGATGCTGGCGGCGGCTATTGTTCTGGCAAATCGCTGGCACGACTTCCTCAGCCCGGCCGAGCCCGTTTTCGTGGCGCGCAATGCCGCGACCCTGTGGTTTTTGCTGATCGGGTTGAAGGCCTTGCACGAATTCGGACATGCGTACTCCTGCAAGGTGTTCGGCGGCAAAGTCCCGGAAATGGGCGCTTACTTCATCCTGTTGACCCCGTGCGCTTATGTCGACGCGTCGACGGCGTGGGGCTTTCCCAGCCGAAAGCACCGCATTATCGTCAGCCTCGCCGGCATGTACGTCGAGTCAGTCATCGCCGCGTGCGCGGTGTTCGTTTGGGCATGGACGGCCAGCTCGTTCGTGCATTCCTGCGCGCACCAGGTCGTCATCCTGGCCGGCATTCTCACGCTCGCTTTGAACATCAACCCGCTGATGCGCTTTGACGGCTACTACGTGCTCAGCGACCTGATGAACGTTCCCAACTTGAGGTCGCGGAGCTACGCGCTCGTCAGCGCCATCGCCAAACGGCTGTTTCTGGGAATCCGCCGCCAGCGCTCCGCTCACGGCCGCTCCATTGACGTTCAGCTCGCGATTTACGGCATTGCGGCATTGCAATACAAAGTGCTGCTCGTGCTGGCGATTTGCACGGTGATCGCTCTTCGGTTCGGAATGATCGGCCTGGTTGTTTCGGCAGTTTATTTATTCGGAGTGTTGTTGACCCTCGTCCGGCAGTTGACGCGCTACCTTTGGACGTCGCCCGAAACGGCCGCCGTCCGCAAGCGCGCCATCGCGTGGAGCGTGGTTCTCGTCATGGCGGTCCCGACGGCCGTGTTGTCGATTCCCGCGACGAAGACTCAGCACATGACCGGAGTGGTGGGAGGCGAGAAGGAAGCGCGCCTCAACGCAGCCGTTTCCGGTTTCTTGACCGCCGAGTCGATCAAACCGGGCGCCGACGTCGCCGCGAACGACGTATTGTGCCGATTGGAGAATACCGAGCTCTCGGGAAACACGAACAGTGCGGCGGCCGAGCTCGAATTGTACGAGCTGCAAACGCGCATCGAGCAGATGAAGAGCCCGGACGGCGCCTCGCCGAGCCAGCGGCGTCTCGAACATGCGCGCGTCGCCTTCGAACAGGCGAAACTGGACCGCGACGGGCTCACCATCCGGGCGCCGTATGCCGGCACGTTGCTGAACGTGAGTCACGACGGGCAGCCGGGCAGCTTCATCAGAGAAGGGGAGCACATTGCAACGGTCGCCGGAGGCGACTGGGTGGTGCGCTCTCTGGCAACCGCCGAGGACATCGCGGACATGCAAGCGCGCGTCGGCAAGCCGGTGCGAGTTCGCCTGCGCGCCGATACGTCGGCCGAGCTCGAGGGCACCATCACCCGCATTTCGAAAATGGGCACGAAAGAAACGACGTCGCAGGCGTTGACTCAACTGTTTGGCGGAGAGATTCCGGTCTCTCCTCGCAACGGCGAGATGGACCAGCCCTACTTCGAAATCGTCGTTCACATCGATGGCGATGACCAACTGCCTCTGCGCCACGGCATGACCGCCCGCGTCTGCTACGAAACGACGCGCGAAGCATACGGTCGCCGGCTCATGCGCAAGTACCGGCAATTCGTCAACAAGCTGCTGGTGATGTGAATACCCCGAGAGGGGTTTAAGAACATAGCCCGGCGTCAAGCGCAGCGCCACGCCGGGTTGATGTGCGGCTTCATGACCACAAACCCTGAAAGGGTTTTAGCAGCGCGGTACTGATGCAACCCCTTCAGGGTTGGCGCGTTCATCGTATTTCCATAACCCACGGCGCTCCGCTTGGCCCTGGGCTTTGTTCTGAAACGCTTTCAGCGTTAACATTTTACCTGGTTCCCAAGCTCCGCTTGGGAACCCGCCGT
>JBBDVZ010000159.1:0-7328 GCA_040903115.1 Planctomycetaceae bacterium | reverse complement strand
ACCCGACGTTGCGGCCGCTTTCCGTTCAGCTTTTGATCGGCCTGGTCATTTTTGGGTGGTGGCGCAGCCGGCGATTCGGGCCGATTGCGCCCGTGGCAGTTTCGGCGCGGCACAACATCGTCGATCACACCGACGCGCTGGGAAGCTTGTATTACCGGACGCGCGACGGCCTCGGCGTGCTGCGCTCGTACCTGCGGCAGCTTGCGTGGGAGCTTCGTCTGAAGCATTCGAAAGGGCGTGAAGCGGCCGTGCTCGCGCCCATTGCTGCCCGCCTCGGCAAAACCGTCGAGGAAATCGGCCAGGAATTCCGTGACGCCAGCAATGCCGCTCGCGGCAAGCAACTCGACCGTGCGGTCGCTGCCGGGTTTATTCGGCGGCTGGCCACAATTCGCCGAGCGGCCGTTGAAGCGGGAATTGCGAGAACGCGCGGATCGCGCCCCAACGGCGGGCGCAAGAAATGAAGCCGCGGGTGCCATGCCCACTGCTTTGAGTGGGCATGTCTTTGAACGCATGGCCACGCAGAGCCGTCCGCCGCGGCGGATGGCACCCGGCGTTATTTTCGCAGGTTGCGGCTCGACGGCGCCCAGTTTCGCAAGCCGTCGCTGAGCCCTCGAACCGATTCGACCGACGGGGGCTCGTTGATTCCGAACACGTTGCTGCGCCGTTGCCTGCGACGCATTGGCTCGTAATGCACCGCAGCTTCTGTTCGGCGTCGGCGCGGCACGAACTGCAGAATGGTTCCGCTGGCATCGCCGGAGCGCGGGCGCTCGCGGCCCAACCACATCAGCAGCAGGACGGTGGCGAGGTAAACGGCGCACAAAGTCAGCGGGGCGGCCGGCCGGTTGTTAAACACCAGCGCGATGAGCACGCACGCCAGCAGCCCGCCCACAATCACGCACGCGCTGGCCAGCAATGCGGTGGCCTGGCGTCCGAAATCTTCGTTGGAATTCTTCCGCATGATCTGACAACCCGAAATGTCCAAATCAGCGAGAGACCGTAACCGTATGATAACAGCAATCGCGTCCGTGTCTATTGCGCAAGCATCACCGACGGCAAGCCGTCGGCTTGGATATGCCGCGAGCATCAAAAACGATTGAACAATCCTCAATTCCCCTTGTGCACGAAGATGTCCAGGCACAAGACCGTGATCATCAGGCCCAAAACAAATGCCATGCCGACGTAGGTGGCGGCGATCAGCACGCGTTCGCTGGGCTTTCGACGGGTGATCGCCTCCCAAACCAGAAACACCATATGCCCGCCGTCGAGCACCGGGATCGGCAGAAAGTTGAGCACCGCGAGGTTGACGCTCAAAAATCCCAAAAACAGGCTCAGCATCGGCAGGCCGCCCTTGGCATGATGGTAAGCGAAAGTGGCAATGCCGACCGGACCGCGCATCTCCTTGAACGACAGCCGCCCGGTGAACAGATTGCGCAGCGTGAGATACATCTGGATCAGCGTTTTTCGGGTGTAGGACACGCCGCGGTAGCACGCGTCCACAAAACCATCGGCCTTGATGATTTCCATTTCGGGTTGGAGGAGAATGCCGCGAGTCGGGGTGTGCCAACCCGCGGCCAATACAGGGACGAGCTCCGCTTTGTTGTCCTGACCTCCGTGGCTGAATTCCAAGAGCACCTTGTCTTGCGGCCTGACTTGCATCATCCAAAAGGCGTGGGCGAGGTTCTGGTGTTTTTCACCAAATTCAATCGGCTCCCGTTTGTCGATTTCATCGGCGACGGGCTCATCCGTGGCCGGAATGAAATGCATTTTCTTGATCCGGTCCCCCTCCTGGAGAATTCCCTGCGCGGGGCTGCCCGCTTCGATGTGGAGAATCGTCGGAATCAAATGAAATGCGACCCCGATTGACGGAACCGACAAAGGCTCGCCGGGCTGAGTGGGCTTCTCGATCCATCCCGGCTCGTCGAGCGGCACCAACACGCGTTCCGACTCTTCTTGCCCCTCGCGGATGAAGGATATGTGCACTTCCTTTCCGTGCATTGCTGCCAGATCGTCGGGCAGTCGCAACGGGTCGACCTCGGTACCGATCGCCTTCCCGTTGATCTTGGTGATTTTGTCTCCGACTTTGAGTCCTTCCTTTTCGGCGGGTGAGCCATTTTTCACGCCGACAATTCTGCCGATCTCCATTCTCAGTCCCAACGTGCGAAACTGGCCGGGCGGGACGGTGACGATCTTGAGTTTGTCCACGAAAGCTCCGGCGGCCGACTTTGGCACAACACCGAATCGAACCGTCTCGCCGCGCTTGCGGGCCAAAAGTTCCTGCAAGTGTGCGTAGCTGCTGACCTGTTCGCCGTCGAGTTTCACGATGGTGTCGCCCGGCTCGAACGGCGGATCGGCCGATGCCGCCGGAGTGCCTTCGCCAACGGGTGAAATGTTGTCCGATTCCGGGTCGGCCAGGGCCAGGCTCAGCGATGATTCGATACCAAGTCGCCGGCGCGTTCCTTCGCCGTTGGGTTCCACCGTCATTTGGAACGGCTCGCCTTTGCGGCGTACACCCTCGATCTCCAACGCACCCTTCGAGAGGGCGACCTCCATGGCAATGTCGACGTGCGATTCAATCTCGTCCCCATCGATCTTGGTGATTTTGTCGCCGGGTTTCAGACCCGCGGTCCAGGCCGGCATTCCAGGCGTCACCGAGCCGACAATCGCCGGCGGAGAATCGACGCCGAAGCCGAAGGCGACGGCGTAAAACCCGACCGCGGTCACGACGTTCATGATCACGCCCGCGGAAATAATCGCCATGCGCACCCGTACCGACTTCGCCGAATACGAGCGCGGATCTTGCGCGATCTCCTCGCTCGAAAGTTGGCTCGGGTCCATGTCGTCCTGTCCGAGCATCTTCACGTAGCCGCCGAACGGAACCGCGGAGAGCGCGTATTCGGTCTCTCCGCGCTTGCGGCTCCAGAGGATCGGGCCGAAGCCGATGCTGAACCGCTCGACATGGACGTCGCACCATTTGGCGACGGCGAAATGCCCCAGCTCGTGAAAGAAAATGACCAGCCCCAACCCCAACGCGACGTAAAGGATATTCAGGGCCATATCGAGATATGAAATCAGATTGAAGGCTAGGATCGCCACCGGCGTATCTCCTCTCGGGCCCAGTTGTCCTGCCGCAATAGATCGGAAAGCGACGGACTCGGGTCGAAGTCATGTGCGTCGAGAACCGCGCGACAGGCGTGCGCGATATCGGTAAAACCAAGCTCTCTTTTCAAGAATCGTTCGACGGCCATTTCATTGGCCGCATTCAAGACGGCTCCGCACGTCCCGCCGCGGGCGGCCACTTCGTACCCGAGCTTCAAGGCGGGAAAGGCCTCGAAATCGGGCTTTTGAAACTCCAGACACATCGATTTCTCCCAATCCATCGTGCGACTGATGCCAGCCGTCCGCTCGGGATAGGTGAGCGCATATTGTATCGGCAGCCTCATGTCTGGGGGAGACAACTGGGCGATGACCGACCCGTCGACAAACTCGACAAACGAATGAACGATCGACTGGGGATGGACCACGATCTCGATTTGTCGTGTGTCGAGGCCGAACAGCCATTTTGCCTCGATGACCTCCAGGGCCTTGTTCATCATGGTGGCGGAATCGACGGTGATTTTTGGTCCCATGTCCCAGGTGGGGTGTGCCAATGCCATCTCGGGCGTCACATCGCGGAGGCGCCGTGCGTCCCATCCTCGAAACGGGCCTCCGCTGGCCGTGAGCACAATGCGGCGGACTTCAGCGGGCCGCCCCGCCTGCATGGCTTGAAAAATGGCGCTATGCTCGCTGTCGACGGGAATCAGGCGGGCCCCTGTCCCGGCGGAAAGTCCCATCACCAGCGGGCCGGCGACGACGAGCGTCTCCTTGTTTGCGATTCCAATTGTCTTGCCTGCCTCAACGGCCGCCCAGGTTCCCCGCAGTCCCGCCGCTCCCACGATGCCCGAAATGACGATGTCGACGTCCGGGTGACTGGCGACCGATTCGATGCCCTCCGCGCCGAAGAGCAATTCCGTCCGCGACGAGAACGCATCAGGCGAAATGGCACGCTTCAGTGTCTCGTCGGCGATCACTGCAAAATGCGGATGAAAGGCGTGGGTTTGCCGGCCCAACAGTTCCCAGCTCGTGTGAGCGGTGATCGCGAACAGGCTCAGCCGGTCCTGTTGCGATTCGATCACCTCGAGACAACTGGTCCCGATGGAGCCGGTCGAACCCAGGACTGCAATATGTTTCATCCACGTCGTTCGAGTTTGGAGTTACCGGTCCAGCGTCAGAATTGGCCGCACTCCGAACGCCCCTTCGACGGCAGCCCCGCCGACCTTTCTCGAACACGAGCCATTCGGATGTCGACGCCGCCGTCAGCGTGTCGCGCCGGCGCTCGCGAAAAACAAGAAATCATGCCATTTCAGCCTGATGGCAATCCGTGAGCCGCTCCGCATTCTATTCCGCACGGCCTGAGAGCCGCAAGTGCCGTTTGCCACCTCACGGAGTTGACCCGCATGGAATCGCGGCATAGAGTTCACTGCGTGTGGCACGCTGATTTTCCCTTGCCTGAACTCGCCTTGTGGCGTGCCCGTAATCTGCGAGCGATGGATTGCATTTTGCCAGCCGTCGCCGTGCGAAAGCTTCAGCCGCTGACAGACCTTCAGTTTTTCCGGCCCCCTGCCCTGCATCCGTCAATACTGCAGCGGTTTGTGAGGCCCATCTCCACTCAATCAACTGTTTAGAGCATCATGGCGAAAACTGAAAACCCCACTCCGCCGTCTCCCGCAGAAGGGCCTCCGCCACAGCGAAAGCCGGGAGACCTCAAGCGTCCCGACCGCCACTCGAGCAACTTGTTCTGGTACGCGATGGGCGCGCTCGTTCTGGGGGCCATCTTCTTCTCGGTGATGAGCAACCGAAAAGCCGGCGAGCAGATCGCTTTCAGTGATTTGATGGCCGGGCTCGAAGCGGAACCCCCACGCTTCAACGACACCAACGTGTTCAAGCTGGTCATTGGAACCGGCTACATCACTTTTCAAGATCAACCCGAATCGGCCGGAGGCGACGCCGAAGCCCGTCCGCAGACGAGGCAGTACCTTGTGCCCGCGGTCGGCATGGATGACATCACCAAGGCGGACTTGGTGCGGCTGTTGAAAAATCGCGGCATCGAGGCCAACTACGGCACGCCCCCCGCCGAGTGGCAGTCGGTGGCGTACCTGCTGTTTATCCCGGTGATGTTTCTCGTCTTCTTCATCTTTCTGTTTCGCCGGATGGGAGGCGCCGGGTCGGCGATGTCGTTCGGGCGAAGTCGCGGCAAGCTCTACGCGCAGGAAGACGTCGGCGTCACTTTCAACGACGCGGCCGGCATCGACGAGGCGGTGGAAGAGCTCCGCGAAGTCGTCGAGTTCTTGAGGACGCCGGGAAAATACCAGGCCCTCGGCGGACGCATCCCGCGCGGTGTGCTGTTGGTCGGTCCTCCCGGCACGGGAAAGACCTTGCTGGCAAAGGCGGTCGCCGGCGAGGCGGGAGTGCCGTTTTACAGTTTGTCGGGATCGGACTTTGTCGAAATGTTTGTCGGCGTGGGCGCCGCGCGCGTGCGCGACATGTTCCAGCAGGCGGCCCAACGCTCGCCGAGCATCATCTTCATCGATGAGCTGGACGCGCTGGGCAAGGTTCGCGGCAGCGGCATGCCCGGCGGTCACGACGAACGCGAGCAGACTTTGAACGCCCTGCTGGTGGAGATGGACGGTTTCTCGACCGAGCAAAGCGTGATTGTGATGGCCGCCACCAACCGGCCCGAAACGCTCGACCAGGCCTTGCTGCGGCCCGGCCGTTTCGATCGCCAGGTGCTCGTCGACCGGCCCGATATTAAGGGGCGAGAGGCGATTCTCAAGGTGCATGCCGCCAAGATCAAGATGGACGACAGCGTCGACTTGAAGCGGCTTGCCAGGCTGACGCCCGGGTTTGTGGGGGCCGACCTGGCGAACCTCGTGAATGAAGCGGCATTGCTGGCGGCGCGCGGCGACAAAACCAAGGTCACCATGAACGAATTCGAGGAGGGAATCGAGCGCGTCGTCGCCGGTCTCGAAAAATCCACCCGCATTATTTCTGAGGACGAGAAGCTGCGCGTCGCTTATCACGAGTGCGGACACGCACTGGTCGCCTGCAGTCTGCCTCATTGCGACCCGGTGCACAAGATTTCGATCATTCCGCGCGGACTGGGAGCGCTCGGCTACACCATGCAGCTTCCCGAGGACGACCGGCATTTGCACACGCAATCGGAACTGCAGAACCGCATTTGCGTACTGCTGGGAGGCATTGCCACCGAAGCGATCGTGTTCAAAGAAATCTCGACGGGTGCGCAAAACGATCTGCAGCGCGCCACCGACATCGCCCGGCGCATGGTGACCGAGTTCGGCATGAGCCCCAAGCTGGGGCGGGTTCATTACAGCGAGTTCCAGCGATCGCCGTTTTTGCCCGGCGCGCAGCCCATGGTCGAACAGATCCACAGCGAGAACACGATTCGTGAAATCGATTTGGAAATCAAGCGGTTGATCGATGAGGCTTCGGAAACGGTGCACGAAATTCTCGTCTCGCGCCGCGAAGTGCTCGACCACATGTCGCGCGAGCTCATGGAATTCGAAGTCATGGACGCCGAGCGCCTCAAACGCATTCTCGGTGCGCATCGGACAAGTCCGCAGATCAGCCCGGGCACCCACGCCCGCACGGATGGCGACGAGCCACTTGCGCCCGCCGACGAAGAGCCCATGCGCCGGGAGTCGGCGGATGGAGCCTGAAGGATAAAGCACGAAGCACGAATGTCGAAAGAAGCACGAAGGCCCAAAGCACGAAAACTTTAGTGCTTCGTGCTTTGGGCCTTCTTTCGTCATTCGTGCTTCGGATTTCTTAGCTTCCTCCGGCTCGCGTTTTCATTTTCGACTCGCCGGATCGAGCGACTCGTGCAGCCGCACCGGTGCTGGAACGGTTCGTCGCAAACGCAGGTTGAGCATTTCGACGAAGACGCTGAAACCCATCGCGAAGTAAATGTAGCCCTTCGAGATGTGCTGGCCGAAGCCTTCCGCGACCAGCGTGAAGCCGATCAGCAGCAGAAAGCTCAGCGCCAACATCTTGACCGTGGGATGCCGATCGACGAAGCGGCCGATCGTCCCGGCAGATAGCAGCATCACGCCCACGGCGACAACCACGGCGGCAATCATCACGCCGACCTGGTCCACCATTCCGACGGCCGTGATCACCGAGTCGAGCGAAAACACCAGGTCCAGCAGCAGAATCTGGAAAATCACGCTGGCGAAGCTCGGGTGTGCCTTGACCTTTGTCCGGTCGTCGCCTTC
>JBBDVZ010000158.1:0-7333 GCA_040903115.1 Planctomycetaceae bacterium | reverse complement strand
GGTGATTTTGGTCGCCGGGTTGATCGTGAAGTTGACGTCGCCGGGACCTGCTTTGTATTGGCAGACCCGCGTGGGGCTGCGCGGCCGGGAGTTCAGGCTGTGCAAAATCAGGACGATGGTCGCGAACGCCGAGGCCTTCAGCGGCCCCGTGTGGGCGACGTCGGATGACATAAGGATTACTCCGTTCGGCGCCTTCTTGCGGAATACGCATATCGACGAGCTGCCCCAGCTCGTGCACGTGCTGTTCGGCCGGATGAGCCTGGTCGGCCCGCGCCCGGAGCGCCCGGAGTTCGTCAATAGACTTCAATGGGAGTTCAATCACTACAACGACCGCGTCAACGTCCGTCCGGGTATCACTGGGCTGGCTCAACTTCGACTCCCGCCCGATTCCACGATCGAGAACGTCGGGCCCAAACTCGAGTACGACCTGTACTACGTGCGCAACGTCAATCCCTGGCTCGATCTGCGCATCTTGTTCTTTACGGCGGTGCAAGCGATCGGGCGGATTTTCGAAATGGCATGGTCACTGTTGGCGCTTCCCCGCATCGATGACCTGCCAACGTCGGATACCGGCGAAAACGGACAGCGGCGAATGACGCCGGCTCATCTTGGCCCGCGGGACTGAACAGCTCACGCATTCAACGCGTCGTACTTCGCGAATTCGACAGGCCACGACAGCACGCGGAAAACCCGAGCCAACACCATGAATGCCAACCCGGCAATTCGCAATGCCTTCACGGTCGACGTGGAAGATTACTTTCACGTGACGGCGTTCGCAAAGACCGTCTCGCCGCGCCATTGGAACCAATATGAGGGCCGTGTTGTCGGAAACACGCACCGAATCCTTGCGCTTCTCGACGAATTCCAAGTCCGCGGAACGTTTTTCATCCTCGGCTGGGTGGCCCGGCATCATCCCAACCTGGTGCGAGACATTCAAAACGCGGGACACGAGATCGGCTGCCACAGCTTCTGGCATCGTCTCATTTACGAGATGGCTCCGGAGGAGTTTCGCAGCGATTTGATTGAGGCAAAAGACACGATCGAGCAGATCACGGGCGAACCCGTCACTGCTTTTCGCGCGCCGAGTTTCTCCATCACCCAATCGTCGCTTTGGGCGCTCGCAATTCTTCATGAGGAAGGCATCCGTTTCGACTCGAGTATTTATCCGGTGATGCACGACCGCTACGGCATTCCGGGCGCCCAACGCGTGTTACACCGTCTCGAAACGCCCGCCGGAACGCTGTGGCAATTTCCGCCGGCCGTCTTTTCGGCCGGACCCGTGAAGATGGCCGTGGGCGGTGGCGGGTATTTTCGGCTCTACCCGATCCGCGCGACGCAGATGTGTCTCGCACGCATCAATCGCACGGCACAGCCTTTTATGTTTTACGTTCATCCCTGGGAGATCGATCCCGCTCAGCCAACTTTGCCGGGCACGAGAATCAACCGTTTTCGGCACTACGTCAATCTCGCGCAGACCGAGGCCAAGCTGCGGCGAATGCTCGCGCGCTTCTCGTTCGGCTCGATGAGCGATGCGATTTCGGCGCAAGCTTCCCGGGATTCCGCGGCCCCCATTCCGCTGGTCCGCATCGACGAATGTCGCATGAAGTTAATCCGGCTGCCAATGCCGACTGATAAGACTCGCGGCCTGGTATCCGCGCATGCAGCCGGGCTGGAGTGATTCGCGAATCGCCGAACTTTCCTGAAAACCACTATGACTTCAATGACATCTCAGCCGGCAACGGCATCTGCAAATTCGCTGTATCCCACGGCCTCATCGCCGATGAGGCGGCCGAAGGTGCTCACTCCGCCGACACGACGATTTCAATTGAAGCTGGGCGAGCTGTGGAGTTACCGCGAGCTGCTGTACTTCTTTACGTGGCGCGACATCAAGATCCGGTACAAGCAAACGCTCTTCGGCGTTGCCTGGGCCGTCATCCAGCCGACGATGATGATGGTCGTGTTTACCGTCGTGCTCGGGCGGATGGCGAAAGTCGATTCCGGCGACTTGCCTTACCCGGTGTTCGTCTACGCGGGGCTGCTTCCCTGGACGTTTTTTGCCAATGCCATCACGAATGCCGGCAACAGCATCGTCGGCTCGCAGCAGATCATCACAAAGATCTATTTTCCAAGGCTGGCGATTCCATTTGCCGCAGTCGGGGCCTGCGTTGTCGATTTTGCCGTGGCGTTCGGCATGCTGTTGTTGTTGATGTTTTGGTACGGCGTACCCATCGGATGGAGCATCCTGCTGACGCCGTTGCTGTTATTCGTGGTGACGGTTGCAGCCTTGGGTGTGGGTTGCCTGCTTTCGGCGCTCAACGTCGCGTTCCGCGACTTCAAATATACCATTCCCTTTCTCGTGCAAATCTGGCTGTTCGCGACGCCCAGCGTGTATATGGTGATGGGTGACGGGACCGCCGAAAACAAGAATCCGGCGCAGCGAAACGTGGTCGCAAGCGATGCCGCCGCGGAACAAGCCGACAAGGCGCCGTCGGGCATGTCGTCCGATCGATTTGACTCCAGAGTGATTTTGCGCCTGAACCCGATGACCGGCATCATCGAGTTCTTCCGCGCCGCCATTCTCGGCGGTGACTTGGCCTGGTCGCGCGTCTTGACGTCGACGTCGATGGTTCTGATCGTTTTCATTGTCGGCATCGTTTACTTCCGCCGTGTCGAAAGCACGTTTGCAGACATCATCTAACATCCACCCAAACAAACTCGAACCTATCGATATGACGACAGCCATTCGCGTCGAGAGCCTTTCGAAGCGATTCCTCATCAACCGCAGCCGGCCGCGCGAGGAATACACGACGCTCGCCCAGACCCTGGGCGAGTGGCTCACTCTGCCATTTCGCCAGCTCCGCGACGGGGCGGCCTTGGGAGGACGCACCGAGGAATTCGTTGCGCTCGATGACGTTACGTTCGATGTGAGCGCCGGCGAAGTCGTCGGCATCATCGGCCGCAACGGCGCCGGCAAATCGACGCTGCTCAAAATCCTGTCCGAAATTACCACTCCCACAGCGGGGCGCGTCGAACTTTACGGACGAGTCGGCAGCCTGTTGGAGGTCGGCACCGGCTTTCATCCCGAGTTGACCGGCCATGAAAACGTTTACCTCAACGGCTCGATTCTGGGAATGTCGCGCAGCGAGATCGAGCGCCAGTTCGATGCCATTGTCGATTTCGCGGGAGTCTACGAATTCCTGGAAACGCCGGTGAAACGGTACTCCAGCGGAATGAAGGTTCGCCTCGCGTTTGCGGTGGCCGCTCATCTCAACCCCGAGATCCTGTTAATCGACGAGGTGCTCGCCGTCGGCGACGCCGAGTTCCAGCGAAAATGCCTGGGCAAAATGTCGGAAGTCGCCACGTCCGGCCGGACCGTCGTGTTCGTCAGCCACGACATGACCGCCGTTCGAAACCTCTGCACGCGCGTGTTGCGTTTCGAGCGCGGCCGGCTGGTGCACGATGACGACCCGTCGATCGTGATCAACGAGTACCTGAAGGGAATCCGCACAGGCAGCGCTTTCCGAGATCTGACCGGCCCCGAGGTGGAACGAACGGGCTCGGGCGAGGCGCGCATCGAGCGCATCGAGGTCTGCACGTCGCTGGGCGAGACATCGACCGCCGTCGCCATGGGCGAAGGCTTGCGCATTCGCGCCGTGATTCGGTCACGGGCGGAAGTCGCTGCCGCTTCCGTGGGCATAGGGATCTTTGACGCAATGGGAACGCGCGTCACCGGAGTCAACAGCGAGGAGGCGGGCGGGCCCGCGATCCGTCTTCGCGCGGGACGGCAAACCATTGTCGAGTGCCTGCTTCCCGAGATGAATCTCATGCCCGGCACGTACCGGATCAATGTCAATCTGCACCGGGCAACCGCGCGGGACGCGCTCGACTTTGTCAGACATGCGATCGAGTTCGACGTCATCGAGTCGGACGTGTTTGGCACGGGTCGCGCGCCGAATCGAAATGCCGTCGTGTTCTTGCACTCAAGGTGGGAAGTTCGCGACGCGAGTTTCGATCCCATGCCGGGCGAGAGCCGCGCGGCCGCGTCGGCTGTCAACGTTTAATACTTTGTGGGGAACTTTATAGACATGAGCTTTCCGGGTCGACATCTCGTGCGACATGTCGTCGGGCGTCCGGGATGGCGCGCGGCGCGCTGTTGTTTTGTGCCGTCCACCGGCCGCACGGGATCGCGCACGCTCACGAGCCTGCTCGATTTGTCCCCGCAAGTCCGCGCGTTTCACGAACCCGCGCCGCAATTACTCGCCGAGTCTCGCCAGGCATTCAGCGAAATCTTCAAAGATCCCCAACAATTCGCGCGAATCTTCGCCGCCGCCAAATCCACCGAGATCGGCATCGCGCGGCTCAAGGGGCAGTTGTATGCCGAAACGTCGAATCGGCTCACGTTTTTCGCGCCAGTCATCGCGCGGCTGTTGCCGAACTCGTTGTTCATTCATCTTCACCGGCATCCGGTCGACGTTGTCCGGTCGGGAATGCGCCGGGGCTGGTACTGCAACCACCCGTGGGACGCGCATCGAATTGCCCCCGGGCCGGGCGACGCGGCCTTTGCCGCTTGGCCGGGCTGGGACGCCTTTGCGAAAACGTGCTGGTACTGGTCGATCATCAATGAGTTCGCGCTGGACGCTCAAGAGCAGATTGCGCCCGAGCGCTGGTTGACGGTGCAGTTCGATGAGTTCATGGACGTGGAGTCGGAAGCATGGCGGCGAATCTTCGAGTTCTTGGACGTTCCCGCGCCTGCACACGCGAACGTCGCAGAAGTCTTCGGCCGCCGGGAAAACGGGCAGCAGGAAGGCGACTTCCCGCACTTGTCCGAATGGAATCAACGCCAGAAAGACACGCTGCTGCGGATTGCCGGCGAGACGATGCACAAATTAGGCTATTCGCTCGAGAATGCCGCGCAGTGTGTTTGAGACAGTTTGAGATGGATCAAAGCATTAGCAACGCAAGCATCACTTTTCGCCGTCGGCTATCGAACCGACTGGCTGCGGCGATCGTGCGTCGATTTGAAATGCACATGGCTCACGGCTCGGCGTGGACGATGCGGCCCAAGTCATGGCGCATGCTGCCTGCCGCCGCAAAGGCGTGGCTCTCGTACCGCGTGCTGGCTCTACTGGAAGACGCGGCGCGTAAGATAGTCCAATCCCACAAAGTGCTCGGCCCGCTTGCCGCTCAGTCGCAACATAACGCGTGGGCAATAACGCCCGCCGCCATGTTGTATATTTGGCAACTTGTCGAAAGAACCCAGCCGCGCAGCATCATCGAGTTTGGATCGGGCCAAAGCACGCGGTTGTTTGCGGCGTATGCACAGCGCATGTCGGCGCGTGGTCGGTCGGTGACGGTTCTTTCGGTCGAACACGACGAGCACTGGCTCGAGCAAACGCGCACAGCGCTCGAGCGCGCG
Source organism: Planctomycetaceae bacterium (assembly GCA_040903115.1). Lineage (GTDB taxonomy): Bacteria > Planctomycetota > Planctomycetia > Planctomycetales > Planctomycetaceae > JBBDVZ01. The sequence continues at coordinate 1,917 of JBBDVZ010000158.1, read as the reverse complement.
GGACAACTCGACTACGTTCAGTTTCATCACGCGCCGCTGGTCGAGCAGCAACTGCTTGGCAGAACGATCGAGGCCTATTCGCTCGATCGGGCGACTCTCGCCCGGGCGGCCGGCGGCACCGGTTTCGACTTGTGCTTCATCGACGGCCCGACCGGTACAGTCGGCCGCGCCGGCTGTTTGCCGCTTGCCGCCCCGTTTTTAGCCAACGATGCTTCCGTCCTGCTCGACGACGCGTTACGGGCGAGCGAGCAGGCCGTCATCCGCGAATGGCAGGCAGCGCTTGGCCGACACTGCAAGGCGTCTCGCATTCAGCTAGTGGATCGGCACGGAATGTTGCACCTGACGTGGCAGCGTCCGATTTCTGAATCGCGCCGACCGAATGCGACCCGCGTGACAGCGCAGGGAAGCAGTGCTCGCGGCCAAATCCTACTTGGCGATCGCCTTCCGATGCAATTTGTCGCGGTCGCACCCAATCCATGGGACGGTCAATGGATGAACCGGCAGCACTTGATGTGGGCCGTCAAGGAGCACGCGCCCGTTGTCTACGTGCAAGAGCCCGAACCATGGTACCGAAGCTGGAAGCCGCGCGATGAGCGGTTCTTTCGATCGCGCCTCGAGCGCAAGGCGCCCGGACTTTCCGTTCTGCGCCTGCCGAAGGCGCTTTGTTCCCGCGGTCGGCAGGGGCGATGGAATGCTGCAACCAACCGACTCAAAGCGCGTTTGATCGATTCGGTCGCGCAGCACCAGGGCGAACCACGCATCTTTTATTTTTGGCATCCCGAACTGTTTCGCTACATCGAGTTGTTGCGGCCCGTGCTGACGGTGTACCACATGTTCGACCGAGTTCCCGAGTATTACGAACCGCGTTACGCGGGCACTCCGATGTACGAGGCGTTCCAACACGCCTGCGCTCTATCCGACATCGTCGTCTGCGGGACGCCCGAGCAAGCCGCCGTCGTGCAGGGCGCACAGCCGGTCATTGTGCCCAACGGGGTCGCGATCGACTGGTACGAGGGAGAACTCGCCGAGCCGGACGACATCGCGAACATTCCCCGGCCTCGAATCGGATATTCCGGCACGATTTCACAGAAGCTGGACTTCGGTTGGTTTGAGAAGATCGCCGAACAGCACGACTGGCAGCTTGTGATGGTCGGCCCCGTTGGCAATCTGGGAACCGACGCAGCCGCCGCCGATTTCCGCCGACTTTGCTCCCACCGCAACGTGCATTACCTGGGAACAAAAACCGCCACGTCGCTTCCTGCCTACCTGAAGTCACTCGACGTGGGCTTAATGAACTATCGCCACGGCATGCATACTGAGGCGGGGTCTCCCTTAAAACTTTACGAATACGCGGCGGCAGGCCTGCCGATGGTGGCCACCCGAATGGCCTCGATGGTTGGCGATCCTGAAATCGCCAGTCTGGTGGCTCTCGCCGATTCGCCCGACGAGGCGGTTGATGCCGTCGCACAGGCTTTGGCGCTGGGAGCGGAACCCGAGAACATTGCGCGGCGGATGGAATTTGCACGGCACAACAGTTGGCAACACAGAGCTCAGCAGATACTGCAACTTGTGAAATCGAAATTGAACGAATCCGCGCATTTGCCGATGGAAACTCGGGCGCGCCGGAACGCACCGGCCGTCAAGCCCGATACGGAGCTCGCCAACAACTCCGCTTCACGTATTTCGGCCATTCGATCCACTTGAGCGCGCCATGATCGACAGATCGATCGTCCTGATTAGCTATGTGTTTCCGCCGGACGGCGCCATCGGCGCGGTCCGCGTCGGGAAGTTCGCCGCCGGTCTGGCGAAAGATCACGGCTGGTCGCTGCAGGTTGTGGTACCACGCACGAGCCTGGCTACGGGCCAAGCGTCGTCTGGCGCGGGCTGCGTGCAAGTGCGGGCTTCGAGAGAGACGAA
>JBBDVZ010000157.1:0-7353 GCA_040903115.1 Planctomycetaceae bacterium | reverse complement strand
CGTCACCAGGAAGAGCCGATCGGTTCGGTCATTCTCCGGGCGAACGGTGTATTGGCGCAGAGGCAACATCCCCAACGTGGAGCCGTCTTCCCGGGAAACGAGTTGGATGTTTCCGACCATGTCGGAAGCGTACACCAGCGAGTTCGTCGCTGCAAGAAATTGACCGACGTTTTCACGCACCCAAAACTGTTGGTGGGTCGCCTTCGAGACGCAAAGCATCGCCCCGTTGTCGGTCACCAGAAAAAGTTGTTGCCCGATGATGCGCGGCGCCTGATGAATGGGCGTTCCCGCGGCGTACTCCCAAATGAGGTTGCCATCGTCGGAATCGATGCAATAGACCTTGTACCCGTCGGTGACGGCAAACAGCAGGTTCTCGGAAAATCCGAGCGGCGCGGAGATGGGATAATCCGGTTCAAACTGAAACCTCAGGCGATGGTTGATCGCCTCGACCGAATACAGCAGGCCGTCGTAACTGGCAAAGGCGATGTTGCGATCGTTGCTCACCGGCGCCGTGACGATCCGTTTTCCGGCCATGTATCGCCAATCGAGCGACAGGAACGACCACCGCTCGTCGTATCCTTCCTCAAAACTCTGGCGGACCTTCTTCAGGTTGTACGCGTATAAAGTGCCGTTCAGCGATCCGATGTAGATCCGGTTGGCGTCCATTGACGGGCTGGTCGACGGGTGGCTTGGCAAAAGGATCTGCCAGATCAACTCCCCGGTGAACTTGTCGACCGCGTACATGCGCATGCCCACCGGCACGACGATCAGTTGGTCGTTGATGGCGACCGCGTAGCTGGGATGATTCGGACGGCCAAACTGTGCCGACCAAAGCCGGCGCCCGTTGTCGTGGTCGAACGTCGTGACGGTGCCTTTGGTGGACTGTACGACGACAACCTGTTCGTCAATCGAGACGTAGCGGACGCGATCTTCCACCGGGTCCATGGTGGCTTGACCCCACCATGCCAGCTTCAGCCCGTAGCGATCGAGCAGTTGCTGCGAGGGAAGTTCTTTTCCCTCGGTCGCTCGCTGCGCGTAGACTGAACCGGATGACATCAGCAAGCATGTCATCACCGCTAAGGCTTTCCAAGATCCCAACATGCTCACCTCGTCGACTTCGATGGCTGCAATGACGACGTCCCGAAGCCGGGCGCGGCATTCGAGTTTGACCGCACCTTGATTCTAGCCGACGCCGGAGACGCGAAACCAGACTTTGTCCCAAAAAACGGCCTTTTCGCGGGCGAAGGCACTCCCCTGGAAGCGGGATTGCGAGCCTGCCGGGCTCACTCGTTGATTTCATCCCCGGCAGACCGATACAATCGTCGTATTCGCGATGATTTTCACCGCTCGCTCGGCAGCAGCAGGGGAGGCCGTCCGTGCGTCGACGCCATTTCTGTATCGTTTTTCTTCTGGGTCTGGCCCTGTATGTGGCGGGCGCCACGTCCACTCTCGCCGACGTGGTCACGCTGGGCAACGGCGGCAGGCTCCGCGGCGAGATCGATTGGGAACGCGAGTCGCCTGACGCCCCGCAGGTTGAAATCCGCACGCTGAGCGGCGCGTCGGTCATCGTCGAACGCCGACATGTCAATGCGGTGTCGCGGCGAAAATTGATCCTCGAGACGTACGAATCGCTCGCCAAATCGGCTGCCGATACCGTCGAGTCTCAGTGGGAACTTGCCGAGTGGTGCCGCGAGAATCAGCTCACCACGCAACGTCGCACTCACCTGCTGAACGTCGTTCGCCTCGAACCGGACCACGAACGAGCCCGCAAACTTCTGGGACACGTCCGTCACGACGGTCGCTGGACGAGCACCGAAGAACTGAAGTTGCAGCAGGGATACGTGAAGTACGGGTCGCAGTACGTCACGGTCCAGGAGCGAGAGCTTCTCGAACGAAACAAGGCGATGCGCGACGCGGAAAAGCAATGGCACAAAAAAATTCGGCTCTGGTATACCTGGGCCAATGGTCGAAATCCCGAGCGGCAAAAAACCGGTCTGTCCCAACTGCAAGCCATTCGAGAGCCCGATGCGATTCCCGGATTGGCACACTTCCTGGGCAACAACTCCGACGCGGCGTATCGCGGCTTGTTCGTTCGAATTCTCGCCGACATTCCAGGCGACGGCGCGGTGGGCTCGTTGGTTGCACTGTCGCTGCACGACGAGGACGCGGAAATCCGTAGTGCCGCATTCGACGCGATTGCCCCCGCTCGGCATCCGTCGGCTGTCCCGTTTTACATCGCCGAGTTGTCAGGCGGCTTCAACCTGATCGTTCGCCGCGCCGCGAGCGCCCTGGGGCGCATCGGCGATGACGCGGTCGTGCCGGCACTCATCGAAGCATTGGTGACGACGCATGCCTACCGCGTCGAAGTGCCGACCACCGACAACACCTACACGTTCAATGCCGATGGTTCGTTTGGGTCGGGCGGCGGCCTGCTGTTGCCGCCGCACATCGAGGCAATGCTGCGGACGGGACAGCTTTCGAACGGCGTGATTGTCGTCGAACCCGACAAGCCCGTGCGCACGAAAGTCGTCACGGTTCGCCGAGACCACGAAAACGCCGAGGCTTTGGCCGCGCTCACCAAGCTGACCGGCGAGTCGTTCGGTTACGACGAGAATGCGTGGCGCACATGGTGGGCGGCGCAAAAGAGCCTGCGCTTACCGCGGACCGCCGGCGGCTAGCAGTACCGCTGTTGCGTGCCTCCGCTGCTGTCGACTTTCGAGTGCCCCCGAGTTCCGACCACATGTCGCCCGATGCCATTCAACTCCGCCGGCAATTGAGGCAAAAGCTCGCAGGTTTGCGACGTGCAGGCCTGACGCATTTGCCGCGGGCAAAAGAAACGGCCGGTCGTGTCGAGCAGGACGGCCATGGCGGACCTACGGCTATGGCATCGCCAGCACAGGTTGTCGGTTTGCCTCATTCATCGCAGCGGCCCGTTCAGCAAGCGTTGTTAATTCCACTAGATCCCTCACCCAGCGCAAAGGCGGCAGTCATCGAAACGCCCAGCCCGACACTCTCGCGCAGTGATCGCTGCGCGAATCTCGCCGAACTCGCCGGCACGGTGGCGGCTTGCACTCGCTGCCGCGAACTGGCCGATACGCGCACGCAAACCGTTTTCGGCGTCGGCAACCCCGAAGCCAAAATTGTTTTCATCGGCGAGGCGCCGGGGGCCGACGAAGATCGGCAGGGAGAGCCGTTCGTGGGCCGGGCGGGTCAATTGCTCAACAAGATTATCGACGCCTGCCGAATGAAGCGCGAAGATGTCTACATTTGCAACGTCCTGAAATGTCGGCCGCCGAACAATCGCACGCCCAACTCGGACGAAGCCGCCAACTGCCGCGAGTATCTCGAGGGTCAGCTGGCGGCGATCGATCCCGATTACATCGTTTGTTGGGGATCGGTGGCCGCTCAGAACCTTCTCGATACCACGGCTTCCATCGGCAAGATGCGCGGAAAGCTCTATCGGTTTGGCCGCGCGAAGGTCGTCTGCACCTATCACCCCTCCTACTTGCTCCGCAATCCGGCCGCCAAGAAAGACGTCTGGGAAGACATGAAGTTCTTCATGCGAGACATGGGCGTCGAGTTGGATTGAAGGCCCGATGTGGTCGATGATCCGCTACGCGGCATCGCGCCGTGCGCGGCTTTCGATTGCCGGCTCGCGCGAGTCCCAGCGGCTGTGTTGGGTCAGGACCGTCAGCATTTGAGTTGCTAGTTCGTCGCGGTTGTAAAACCGTTCGACGTAGGCCCGCCCCTGGCGATATCGATCACCCGCCGCACGCAGCATCGCGACCGCATGTAGCAACGAGCCTTCGTCGTCGGGAATCATTGGGACGCCCGCCGATGCGGCAGCCACAATGTCGGCCGCCTCGCCGCGGACGCCCATAATCATCGGCACGTTCATGGCCATGATCTCAAACATCTTCGACGGGAGGACGGTGCCGAAAAGTTCGGTGCCACGAAGGTGAACCAGGCACGCATCACAACTGGCTATGACATCCGCAAGCTGCGATTTCTCGACCATGCCGGTAAAGATTACGTTGACGAGCATAAGGCGCTGCACCTCGGCTTCGAGGTTTTGACGCTCAGCGCCGTCGCCCACCATCCAGAACACAACGTCGTCTCGACCGAGACGTTTCAACTCGGCCGCGGCACGCAGCACCACGTCAAGTCCGTGGGCCATGCCGATCGTGCCAATATAGGCGCAAACGAACTTGTCGCACCCAATCGCGCCGCCGGCGTCCCACAATTGGCGAAGCTCGGAAGAAGGTCTGCGCGGCTTGAACTGCGAGACGTCGGTCCCATTCGGCACGACGGAGATCTTCGCCGGCTCGACGCCGCGATTGAGGAGTTGGCGGCGATAGCCCTCGCCGACCGTGACGATGTGATCGGCCGCCTTGTACATGCGTTGCTCGAGCCATTCCAGTACGCGGATGAGGCGCGACCTCCGCATGGCCCCCACGGTGATGATCGATTCCGGCCAGATGTCGCGGATTTCGAGCACAAACGGAGTTCGCCGCAGCCAGCGGCAAAGGACTCCGGCGAAGCCGCAGAAGAACTGCGGCGACGTTGCCACCAAAACATCGACGTCGCGAATCCAAAGCGCGCACCAAGTTGCGGTGAACATGTAGCTTACGTAGTTGACGATGCGTCGCAAAAAACCTCGATTGGCGGCAAGCGACGTCCAAACGCGCACAACGTCGATGCCGTCGCATTGCTCTTCGAATCTCCAGCGGTTTCGATAACCGGCATACACGACGCCGGTCGGACAACTCGGCGCGCAGGTGATTACGGTGACGCGGTGTCCTGCTCGAACCCACCGCCGGCAATGCTCGTAAGTGCGCGTCGCCGGAGCGTTGACTTCCGGGGGAAAATAATGGCTCAGAAAAAGAATGTGCATGATTCAACGTGCAATATCGACAACCGTCGTGACTTCAACGGGAAGCCGGCCCTTGCAGCACCATGACAGGCGAGGTACCGCGATTTCGCGGCCGAACTGCGGATGCCAGCGGCGTTCATCGATCGAAAGGCTCATATCCAGTGGACCGGAAATTGAGACCCGCAGCCGCGCGTCGCCGTCGGTGATATTCCAGCCCGAGCCGCTGATTTCCGCGCGCCATTCGGGGGCGAGCAGGTATCCGCCTTCGAGCGTGTGCGTCAACCGTCCGTCGATGATGTCTTCGATTCTCAGTTCGCCGCCGTCGCGCACAATCACGCGGCGGCGATGCTTCGGGCTTCCAGACAGTCTCGAATAGCCGTTGTGCGCAGCGTCGGCGGTCATGGCGTCGTTCGAAAAATCCACGCACACTTCGGCCGGCTGGGCGCGCGCCCCGACCCGAAAAATATGCCAGACCTCGCTCGAATCGGAGTTGTTGATCGAAACGGTGTTGTGAGCGGCGGTCGAGCGATCGTATCGTCGTGCGGCGTTGAGATCGTAGCAATAAGTCCCCGGGTCGACGAACAGGCGACGCCCGTTCAACGAGCATTCCAGGGTGAGCGTATCGGCATGCGCGTGTCCCGGTTGGCAATCCGGGCCGACGGGCCCGACGTCGAAAAACACGGTCCAAGGGTCGCCGTGCCAAACGGCGACTCCCGTGTCGGCGAACAGCCGCCCTCCGCGGCAACTCGCATCGTCGGAGGTCATGCCGCATTGCCGTCCCTTGGCCAGCATGTCGCGCGGGTTGCAGGCCGAGCCAAGTGCGGCATCGTTGAGCAGCGGAATATCACCGTCCGGGTGGCGCATCCACGCCAGGTAGTTCGCCATCCTGCTCCAAGTGTCGCGGGCCGATCGGCGGACTGCGTCGTCTCTCAGCAGCAGCGTCAACGACAGCACGTCTTCCATAACGTGCAAGTGATACATCGGGCTGCGCTCGAAATGTCCCCCATCGGGAAGCACTTGTTCGCTGAACTGTGCGCCGGCGATCGCCGCGGCTTGCTCGAGCCAATGGTCGGGGCGTGGGCCCGAGAACAAGCGGCCGGCCCAAGCCAGTCCGACCGCGTCGCGCATCAAGTGGTTGCCGCGCAGGTCCCACTCCAAATGCCCGGCGACGAACTCCGCCTGCCGCCAGAGGCTCGCCAAAAATGTGGCATGAAACCTCGGTCTTGCCTGCCACCACGCGCGTCCCAACAAAACGTAGCTGCGGACCCACCACCCGATACGGGTTGAGATGGCATAGGAGTTCCAGGCGAGGTCGCGCGCGCCGGGGCAATCGAGATCGCAGCGATCAATCCAGTCGGTGACGTAATGCAACAGGAGTTGACCGGCGATCGGCGCGTCATTTCGACCTTGGGCAATCACCTCGGCCAAGGCGTGGCACCAGGCGTGGTAGTGCAACGTGATCGCCCACAACCGATCGCGCGAACGCGGTCCCAGTTTCCAATCGGGTTCGTCGCGACCGATCTTTTCCGAGCGATTCAGATGCAAAAACTCGCCGGCTGCCAATCGGTCGACAACTTCGCCGGCGCCCGGACCCGGGCGATGAAACACGGGGATCGCGCCCAGCGTCTCGCAGTCGCGAGCCACGTCCGAATCGGAAGTGAGTTGTAAGGGAAGTGGAATGTGCGGCGGAGGAAGCCGTCGCGATAGCGCGTATCGCCCGCGCCAAAATAATTGCGACGCGCTCAGTCCACTGAGCGTGCGTGCGAATCGAGCCAGGTCACCAATGCTCATGCTTACCGGTCCAATCCATCCATGGTTCCGGTCGTTATCGGCGCCCCTTCAAGCGGAATGCGCCAATTGTTGTCGCCGCGGCGTGTGGTTCTCTTCCCAGTCCGGATCGTTGGAGTAAGCGGCTGTAGCATATCGGCACGTTTGTCCGGACTTCGCTGCGGCTACGACGTCAAAGCTCACACACGTCGTTTCGATCGCCTCATCGAAGGCGATGGGGCTTTCGGTCCTGTGGCGGATGGCTTGCAAGAATGCCTCGACCTCCGCAACGTGTCCGCGATCTTGCCGCCAGAGGGAAAACTTGCGAGAAGCCCCGAAACCGTAGGTCCACAGCTTGCGGAAATTCTCCAACTGGATTACGCGGCCGTCGCAATAAATATCGAGACGCTCCTTTGGCAGCGCGCGGTTGCCGTTGGCCAGGTAATGTACGGTCCCAAACGAGCCGTCGGCAAATTGCAGCGTGAAGGTCACCTTGTCGTCTCGGAGTTTCGCCGGGCCGCCGAGCATCACGGCCTGGACCGCCACGATTCGATGCCCGCAAATGTGCCGCAATAAGTCGATGAAATGGCAGGCCTCGCCGACAATCCGTCCGCCCCCCTGATGCGGGTCGTGCGTCCAATGTTCGGCGGGAATGGCTCCGGCGTTGACCGTATAGACGAACGATTTTGGAGCCGCCGCGTCCTTGAGCAGCG
>JBBDVZ010000156.1:0-7379 GCA_040903115.1 Planctomycetaceae bacterium | reverse complement strand
GAATTGCTCAACGGAATTTTACCGCAACGATCTCTTAAGCGACAATCGGAGCGTCTTGATCGACTCTGAAAAAGTCCTTCCTGCCTCCTGAATTCCTTAGCGGCACTCTCCAAACACGTTTCACGCGGCACAGCGTTCCGGCAGCAGGCGGTGATTCAGCCGCAGTTTGTGATAGCGGACGCCCTGGGCGTCGTAGAAATAGATCGTGTTTTGATCGGCGGCCCAGATGGCGCCCAGCCGCACGCTCCGCGGCCCGTGCAGTAAAAATTGCAAACCGCAGTCGCGACCCCGGCGCATGAGCTGCGTTTCGGTCATTGTGAACTGGTCGGGAAGAAGGTTTTCCTTTTCGCAAAGTGTTTGGTGAATAAAAGCCCTGAGATACTGCAGCGACCGGACATCATCAACGGAATGGCGCATTGGGGATCCTGTTTCGAGTGCAAGAGGACGGCCAAGCAAATGCGACACGCATGGGGCGGGGCTGGGAGGAGAGCCGTTCCGAAGAACCTGGATTGCCGTGCTCCCGCAATCGCTCCCGCCGACCGAATCCGAAAACTTTCGCCACCTCAACGTGTATCGGCGATTTTCCCAGATCGCTTCGCTGACTCTTGGGAGTGCCGATTCATCCCTACGTCACATTCGACCCTCGAATCCGACGCAACCGGAAATCTCGAAATTTGGTTGGAGCGAGCTGTTGGCACCCGGTCTGCTTCGCGCGCATGGTAAACCTCGCAACCATCGCCAGCATGTGTTCGGCAGGAATTGCTGTGCCGCGCAATCTTCAGCGACGAACCAGTTTCGGTTCTCGGTGTACCCTGCGCCATGCTGATAAGTGATTGCACTTCGCGGCCTGCAATGGCGCTGCGGGGACCGTTGGCATCGATCGACTTGGTCCATCCGCGGCAATTGGCATCCGTAATCTCAGACAACAACAGGTATTTCATTTCAGATCGCACCGTCGTGGCGATGCGAACGGCGGTATAATTCTCAATATTGGCAGGCCGCGGTAAACGGCCTTCAACCAGCAAATTCCGCTTGAGCGGCAACGTCCAGAAAAATAAAAATGTCAAACGGCGACGATCATCACAACCATCCGGAACGCGACGCCAGGTTATACATTCCGGCGCCCGAAGGATGGGAAGCGCACATCAAGCAGTCCGGCGAAAGGGAATACTGCTTCTTTCAAAATCCCGGCGAGGACTATTTTCATCTCCTCATGGGGGGCGAGTTGTATTTGCAGCGCGGACATGAGATGTGCTGCCTCAACTGCGCCCTGCGCCGCGGCTATGTCACCACCGACCGGCTGTTCTGGCAGCATGGCGGCAGCGAGAACAAGCCTCGCCCATCGTGAGCAGCCCGAATGCAGCCAGCGGCATGTAACTGATTGGCACCGGCCTACTGCGGAACTTCGACGAGGTACAAGTCCTGTCGCCCGTCGCGTTCGGAAACGATCAACAGTTTCTGCCCATCCGAGTGCCATGCCGCAAAATCATCGCGCTCGGGGTGATGCGTGACCCGCCTCGGGTTCGAGCCGTCGGCGTCGATGACGTAAATCTCATACTGGCCGTCGCGCGTGCTGGTGAAGGCGATTTTTCGACCGTCCGGCGACCAGCTCGGGTGCCCGTCCATTCCGGGGCTTTCCGTCAATCGCCGTTCCGCGCCGCCGTCGACGCCGATTGTATAAAGTTCATAATCTCCGTGTCGGCTCGAACAAAAGACGACGGCGCGACCATCGGGGCTGACGTGAGGCCAATTGTTCGAACCGGCCGATTTCGTCAACGCCTGTTCGGCGTTCGAACCCAGGTCCCGCCGGACAATTTGCCCGTCGAGGCTCACCACCACCGCTTTTCCATCCGGCGTAATGCACGGATCCCAGGGTATCGGCTGCGAGAACTTCAGCACGTCGTTGCGGGTATGTTTGACGTCGCTGATGTGTACGACAACCGCATCGTTACCCGTCAGCTCGAGGTACGCGTAGGTTTTGCCGTCGGCCGCGAAAGTGGCATTCGTCTCCGGCAGACCAGCCTGCGGGTGCAGCCGCGTCACCGTGCCGTCGGCTATCTTCAACCGTTTGAGGACCAGGCTCGGCGAGGTTTCCCGAACGGCAAACACGATTTCGTCGCCCGACGGCACGAAGACCGCCCCGCGCTTGACCCGCCCGTCGAACGTCAATTGCACCGGTGGCGATGCATACGCGATTCCCTCGATCAGCACGAGAGCCAACGCCGCCAGAAACGATCGCCGACCAGTCACAGCAAATCCTCGATGACGTGGCTATTCGGCAGCAGTCGGAGCTCGGCAAGTCGTTCGGTGGTGACGCCTGTTTGTCTGAGGATCGTCGCGGCGACCGAGTCGGGGTTAATGGCCGCGGTCGTCGGCTCGTAGCCTCGCTCGTCGCTCGCCCCCACAACGCGTCCGGGCTGAATGCCGGCGCCCGCCCACAGCGAGCAGTAGCACTGTGGCCAGTGGTCTCGGCCGCCGTCTTTCGAGATTTTCGGAGTGCGTCCGAACTCGCCGAGCGCGACGACCAGCGTTGACTTCAGCAACCCGCGCTGGTCGAGATCGTCGAGGAGTGCCGAGACCGCGCGGTCGAGGATCGGGCCGTGATGGTCGGCCAGAAACTCGAAATTCAACCGGTGCGTGTCCCAGCCGAAATCGGTTTGAGCGCCAAAAATGCTCTCAACCCACTTGCTCCAGTTGACCTGAATGTACGGGACGTTGGCTTCGACCAGCCGCCGCGCGAGCAGACAGCTTTGTCCGAAAATGGTGCGTCCGTAGGCGCCCTGGGTTTGCGCGGACTCGCGCGACAAATCGAAGGCCCGTTTGCCTTCCGGCGAAGTCAACAACCGGTAAGCGCGCCGGAAGTTCAAGTTCCAACCGGCGTAAGACGCGTGTTCGGCCAACCGCTCGACGCGGTCGAGATGGCCGAGCAATTCTTGCCGATCGTTCAGGCGATCTGTGCCGAGACCATCCAGCAGCCTCAACGCGGGCAACTCGACTTCGCTCGTGTCGCGGCACGTGACGTCGAAGGGATCGTACGCCTGACCCCACTTTCCACCCCCATATCCCTTCATCACGCCCAGCGCCGAGCCGAGCCTCCCTTGCGTCACGGCCACAAACGGCGGCAAGTCATTGCGGCCGGCGTGCAGGCGCTGCACGACCGAACCCATGTTCGGGCCGTAACCGTCGTCGCCGTTGTCTCCCGGCGCGCCGGTGAGCGCGATCGACCCAGCCAGGCAATGCTCGTTAGAGAGATTTCGGTTGGAGCGGACCAGCGAGAACAAATGACTGCGCGCAGCTAACCCCGGGAACAACTCCGTGAACCGCACGCCGGTGGTTCGCGTGGCAATTGTCGAGAACGGACCACGAATCTCGACCGGCGCGGCGGGCTTGGGATCGAATGTGTCGACGTGACTCGGTCCGCCCCATAACCATAGCAAGATAACCGACTTCGCAGCGCCGCTCGCCGGAGCCTCGGCAGCCGCGACGGCACGCGCGGCGTTGGCGGTCGAAAGGAACGGCACCGCGAACGCGGCCTGCACGAACGCTCGCCGCGAAATCCCCGCGTGACTCTGCGCTCTAAAGCTGCCGACTTCGATCATGCCGCTATCATACTCGACCGAAACAACGAAAGGGAATTGGATTCAGCGGCGAGACGAACGTTTGGCCCGGTGCCAGGCAGCTCTTCTTCGGAATGTTCCGCGGCTCGCTTTCGTTCGGGCGCGATTCGATTTAGACTGGAATCGTGATCGTGTCGCACTTTCCCGTCACTCAGGCATCCCATTCTCCCCTCCAAACAGGAGCATGACATGGCCGCCAAGTATCGCGTGGGAATCATCGGGCGAACCGGGAAGGGCGACTATGGGCACGGCATCGACGTCGTTTGGAAGGACGTCCCGCAGGTCGAAGTCGTCGCCGTTGCCGATGAACATGCCGGCGGCCGAGCCCAGGCGGCGCAGAAGACCGGAGCGCAGCATGCGTACGCCGATTATCGCGAGATGCTCGACAAGGAAGATCTCAACATCGTGGCGGTGGCGTCGCGCTGGCTCGACCAGCATCGCGACATGGTTGTCGGTGCCGCGGAGCATGCGTGCCACGTCTACATGGAAAAGCCGTTCTGCCGCACGCTCGAAGAGGCCGACGAAATGGTCCTGGCTCTCGAAATGCGGCACCTCAAGCTGGCCATCGCCCACACCACCCGGTACGCACCCGTGCTGCCGACCGTCCATAAGCTGATCAAAGACGGTGAAATCGGCGATGTGCTGGAAGTGCGGGCGCGCGGCAAAGAAGATTCGAAGCGCGGTGGCGGAGAAGATCTGTGGGTGCTCGGATCGCACATGCTCGACCTGATGCGAACATTCACCGGCGACGTCGAAACGTGCTACGCCACCGTGAAAGTCGACGGCCGGCCGGTGACCCAATCGGACGTGTCGGAGGGCAACGAAGGGATCGGACCGTTGGCCGGCGACAGCATCAACGCGATGTACACGTTTCAGGGAAACAACATTACGGGGTACTTCGGGTCGCACCGCGATCGGGCCGGGCAACCGCCACGGTTTGGGTTGCAGGTTTTCGGGTCGAAGGGAATCATCGAGATGCTTTCAGGGCCCGTACACACCTGCCAGCTTCTCAAGGATCCGGCGTGGTCGCCCGGACGCAGCGGCGCCAAGTGGTTGCCGGTTTCAGCCGCCGGCATCGGGAAGCCCGGCTCGGATGACGGCCATCAAAGCGGGAACCTGTCGGCCGTTTTGGATTTGATCGACGCCATCGAGAAGGACCGCCAACCCATCAGTAGCATGTACGATGCGCGGGCCGCTACCGAAATGATCGTGGGCATCTTCGAGTCGCACCGCGCGCGGGGCCCCGTCAGTTTTCCGCTGACGAACCGCAAGAACCCGTTGACGATGCTCTCGTAGCGATGTCTCCTGTCGCGCGCAAAAAGAAGCCCGGCTTTTTCGAAAAGCCGGGCTTCTGAATCTTTCGGCGAAATCAAGCCTATTCTTTCTGCTCCTGTTGTAGTTTCTCCTGCGGTTTTTTCTGCTCCTGTTTCTGTGGCTTTTGCTGCTGCTCCATCGCCTTGACCACCTCCTCGACAGTGATCTCACCGTCACTGTTGGCGTCCATTCGCAGGAAGAAAGCCTGAGCGCGGAGCGGCACCTCCGAGCGGCTCACCTTGCCGTCCTTGTTTTTGTCGAAGCCCTCGATAATTCGCTGGGCGGTCGACTCGGGCGTCGGCTGCAGCTCGAAGGGTGCGCCGGGCTTGAGCGACTTGGCGTCGACCGGAACGGCGACCTCGTAGAAGCCGATCATCATTTCTTCCCACGTCTGGTCGCCCCACTTCACCGGAACTGTCGGATCGGGGTTGTTGAGGTTATTTTCGGAATTGTCGAAATGAGCGACGCAGTGAATGGCCGTTCCCTTCGGCAGCATTATGCCTTCCTTGAGCCGGTACGTGGTCTGCCAACTAAAGTCATACCGCGGCACGTCGAGCAGCGTCTGTGTCTTTCCGTCGGGAAAGCGGGCTTCGTAATGGAACGATTTGCCTCGCAGGTGCATGTGCGGCATCAGCCTCAGCAGTAAAAGCTCGCGGTCGTAACGGGGCGAACTGGCCTCGACCATGTAGTTGTCGGCCCCCGCAGGAATCTCAAACGTGCGGTGAATGGCTTCGGTGGTCTTGACGATGTGGGTGACGTCTTTGGGGTCCGCGAAGATCAAGCCCATCTTGCTCATGTCGGCCTGTTCGGTGCCGTTGGGCGTGTAGTGCATCTGGAAGACCAGTTGCGATCCGGCAGGCACCCGCTTGGCCATCCCGGTGGGAAATGGTTTAGCCCGCAATCCGGGCACAAAGGCGGCCAAAAACGCCAACTCGTTCTCGCGGCGCCGCTCGCCCGGTTCGCGGACGAAGACCAGAACGTGATGCACCACCGATTTGTTTCCAGGAATGATCTCCGATTCCGTCACCCATTTGTCCTCGGTAAACCCGGGGTCGACGCGGAAGAACTTGTACTCGACGACCCCCTCGGCGGGAACGGTGAACGGCTCATCGTTCATGTTGATGACGACGTCCGGCTGTCGCGAAAGCTGCCAGCCTTCGGTGTACTTGAGCGGCTCGGGCAGTTGCTTCGGATCCCCCTGCGGCGCGCCGGCAGCCACCCATTGATAAATCAACTCTTTTTCGTCATCGCTTAGGCGGCGATCGTCGGTGAACTCGCCGTGTTCAGGCGACGCGTGCCACGGCGGCATTCGCTCCTCGCGCACGACTTCGGCGATCATCTCCGCCCAGCCGACCACCTCTTCATAGTCGGTCAATGCGAAGGGCGCGATCTCATTGGCTCGATGGCATTCGGCGCAGCGCTTTTGCAGCAACCGCGCAATTTGATTGGAGTAGGTGATCGCTGAGTCCTCTTTCGGCGCATGCACCCGGCCGATTCGGCATCCCGCCGATTGAGTCTCGAGGACTTCCACCAAGTGGTTGGTCAAGAGTTGGTCGATGGCCGCCTTGAGATCACTGCGGCTGGGTTCTTTGCGTGTATAGCCAACCCCATACTGATCGTCGATGCGTCCCCAATAGCGAATGACCCGTTCGCCATCGAGCAAATAGACCTCAGGCGTGCGGACGGCCAACATCTGATCGGCCACATGGTTGCTAAGGTCTTTCAAAATCGGAAACGCGACGCCGTGTGTGCGGGCGAAGGCGGCAATCTCGGTGATGGAGTCTTGGCGATTCGCGTCGATCCCCAGAAACGCCACGTCCTCGGGCTTGTACGACGCCGAAAGCTCCTGGAGCCGCGGCGAATACAGCTTCGCCAGCGGGCACTCGGTCCCCAAAAAGGCGATCACGACCAGCTTGCTGCTTTTGTAATCGTCGAGTGAGTGGGTCTTGCCACGGTAATCTTTGAGGGTGAAGTTCTCGACCTTTCGGCCAACAGGCGACTTGGGATCGGGAAGTTTGGTCGGCGCCACAACCTTGATCTCTTCGGCGGCGCGCACGGCCGTAACGGAACTCCCCACAGCGCCCAACAGCACGACTCCAACGCAGGCAGCAGTCAGATTGCGATTCATTCGGACCAATGCTCCTCAAAACAGAATTTACGTGCCGAACCCACTCCCACTTGTGCACCGATACCCTGTCGCAACGCCTCAGGTTCCAGGATTTTGCAAAGAATGCCAGCCTGGGGGGGCCGGGCCGTGCCCGAACCCTCGATTCACCCGGCCGGGCGTTCACAATTCTATAGAATCGCACCTTGAGCGGTTGGAGTCAATTGGGGCTCCAACGGCAAATGCGGCCATGGTCCACTCAAAGATTGCGGGTGTTCAGGGTGGCTGGGGTCGAGCCGCCAGGCTCGCCCCAGTTCCTTGGGCTGGGGGCACGCTGGCGCGGG
>JBBDVZ010000155.1:0-7393 GCA_040903115.1 Planctomycetaceae bacterium | reverse complement strand
CAGTTGCAGGTGGGCTATGCCAATGCCGTGCGTCTGCCGATCCCGCCGAACGTCATCTGCGAAGTTCCCGACAACACTCACATTGTGTTAAAGAGCAGCGACAAGCAGGCCGTGGGGCAGTTTGCCGCCGAGGTGCGCGGCGTTCGACCGCCCGAACCGTACAAGGGCAAGGGAATTCGCTACCAGGGCGAATTCGTCCGCCGCAAGGCCGGCAAGGCATTCGCCAGCGGAGGGTCATAGCAACCATGAACGTTCAGGCTCGATTGAGAACTCGGCGCTCGCGGCGAACTTTCCGCGTCAGGAATGGAGTGCGCCGCGCGTTGTCCGGCCGGCTGCGATTGTCGGTCTTCCGCAGCAACAAGCATATGTACGCCCAAATCATCGACGACGCCGCCGGTCAGACTGTCGCCGCCGCCAGCACGCTCGACAAGGAGCTATTCGGCCCGGGCAAGTTCGCGGGGAATCGCGAGGCGGCATCGCGCGTGGGCAAGCTGCTGGCCAAGCGGGCGCTCGAGAAAGGCATCAAGCAGGTGAGTTTCGATCGGGGCTGCTACAAGTACCACGGGCGCGTCGCCGCATTGGCAGCCGCGGCACGCGAGAGCGGCCTCGACTTTTAACAACAGTGATGGCAACAATGAGCCGGCCGGCTCAGCCCGCCGGAAAATGCCGCGACAGATAATTCGCGGTTCAATGAGTTTGGAGCAATACTGTGTCGAGTGATTCTCGATCTGACAGCCCGGAAAAAGTCGTGCAAATCCGGCGATGCGCGTGCGTGGTCAAGGGCGGACGTCGCTTCAGCTTCACCGCGATGGTTGTCGTCGGCGACAGGCGCGGCCGCGTCGGCTGGGGTTACGGTAAAGGCGTCGAAGTACCGCTGGCCGTCGAGAAAGCCGTTAAAGCGGCCAATCGAAACATGGTCTCGGTGCCCATCAGCGGTACGTCGATCCCTCATCAAGTGATCGGTCGGTATCGCGCTTCGCGGGTGTTGTTGCTGCCTGCAAGCCCCGGAACGGGAATTATCGCCGGCGAGTGCGTCCGGTCGGTCGTCGAATCGGCCGGAATCCACGATATTCTCACCAAGAGCTACGGTTCGACCAACCCCATCAACCTGGCGAAGGCCACCTTCGACGGGTTAAGCCGCCTGCGCATGCCCGAGATGATCGCGCGACTGCGGGGAGTGGAAATCTGATGATTCTCGACGACGTCCATCGCGGCATTCAAAAGCGCAAGCCGCGCAAGCGCATCGGTCGCGGCATCGGCTCGGGCCACGGCAAAACCGCCGGCAAGGGGCATAAGGGCTATTACTCCCACAGCGGCGGGCAACGTCGTCTCAGCTTCGAGGGCGGGCAAATTCCACTGGCACGGCGGATTGCCAAGCGCGGCTTCAGCAATAACCGCTTCGCCAAGAACGTCGCGATTGTGAACGTCTCGGCCCTCGAACAGGCCTTCGAGAGCGGCAACACCGTCGACCTGGCCGCGCTGCGCGCCAAGCGGCTCGTCTCCGGCAACTTCGACGTCGTGAAGATCCTGGGCAATGGTACGCTTAAGAAAAAGCTCAAGGTCTCCGCGCACAGCTTCTCGAAATCGGCCGAACAAAAAATCACCGAAGCAGGCGGGACGTTCGAGGTCGTTGTCGAATCGTAAACAATGTGACGAAAGGGATTTCGTCTGCGGGCGAATGACAAACTGTCTGCGGGCCGCACGGTTTCAGCCGCACTCTTGCCGGCGACTGGTTGTCCCGCGACCGTTTACCGTCCCCAATTCGTACGTGCGGCTTGAGGCCCACGCCCCTTTGCAAAGGACGCGTTGCCAATGTTTGCAAAGCTGATCACGATCTTCCGAATTCCCGAGTTGCGGCAGAAGATCCTGCTGACGATCGGGCTGCTGGCAGTGTATCGCCTGGGCTTCCAGTTGCCCCTGCCCTTCATCGACCAGGCGAACCTCGAGGCGAATGTTAAGGGCCTCAAGGAAGGGGGCTTCGGACAGCTCATCGACATGGTCGAGCTGTTTTCGGCGTCGCAGATCGGCAACAGCACGATCTTCGGGCTAGGCATCATGCCCTACATTTCGGCTTCCATTATCTTCCAGTTGCTCGGCAGCGTTTATCCCCCGTTGGAAAAGCTGCAGAAGGAAGGGGAAGCCGGGCGGCGGAAGATCAACGAATACACCCGCTACGCGACCGTCGTCATTTGTCTGGGTCAAAGCTGGTTCTGGATCAAGGCGCTATCGAGCGGCTTCGGAGGATCGGAGGCGGCATCGTTCATCTTGCCGGAGTTCAACAGCTTTTATTGGCACCTCGTCGGCACGTTTACGATGACCGCCGGCACGGTCTTCCTGATGTGGATCGGCGAACAGATCGACGCGTACGGCATCGGCAACGGCATCAGCCTGTTGATCATGGCGGGCATACTCGCGCGGATGCCCAAGGCCGCCCAGCAGTTGCTTTCTCCCGCGTTCAGCAAGGGGGTGGCCCTGGGGACCGACAGCGGAATCGAAAAACTACTGCTGCTCTCGGTGCTGTTTGTGGGAGTCATTATCTGGGTGGTCGCCATTACGCAGGGGCAGCGGCGCATTCCCATTCAAAGCGCAAAACACGTGCGCGGTCGGAAGGTGATGGGTGGGCAGCGGCAGTCGTTGCCCTTGCGCGTCAATCAGGCCGGCGTCATGCCGATCATCTTTGCCTCGAGCTTGCTGATGTTCCCCATGTTCATCTTTCAGCAGCTCAGCAGTCACTTTAAGGAATCGGAGTTCTTGAGGACTGCGGCGCTCGCGTTTGGCGGCGGACATGGTTTCGTCTACAACCTCTGCTACGTCGCGCTCATTTATTTCTTCTGCTATTTCTGGACGGCCATCACGTTCAATCCCAAAGACATGGCCGATAACCTGAAAGATTACGGCAGCTTTATTCCCGGTTACCGGCCGGGTGTGCGAACGGCCGCGTATCTCGAACAGGTGATGGTCCGCATCACGTACGTCGGGGCCGCCTTCCTCGCTCTCGTCGCCGTCATTCCGACGCTTATTTCATCGTGGATGGGTATACCGTATTCCATCGCCAGCTTTTACGGAGGCACCGGGCTGTTGATTGTGGTCTCCGTCGTTCTCGATTTGGTGCAAAAAATCGACAGCCACCTGGTCATGCGGAACTATCCCGGCTTGCTGGACACCGATGGTACGTGATCACGCTGAAAAGCCGACGCGAAATCGAGCTGATGCGCGAAGCGGGCCGCCTGGTGGCCCGCGCCCACGCAATCGTCCGTGAAATGATTGCCCCCGGCGTTACGACCGGCGAGTTGGACGCCGCCGTCGAAAAATTGTTCCAGCAGCATGGCGCCACGCCGCTCTTTAAGGGCTACCCCGGCACGGTCCCATTTCCCGCGGTCACCTGCATCTCGATCAATGAAGAGGTCGTGCACGGAATTCCCGGACCGCGAGCGCTCCATGCCGGCGATATCGTCAGCGTCGACACCGGCTGCCGGCTCAGCGGATGGTGCGGCGATGCGGCCTGGACATACCCGGTCGGCACTGTGGATCCTCTCAAGGGCCGGCTGCTTTCCGTCGGCGAGGAGACGCTCAACGTCGCAATTCGTGAAATGGGCCGCCGCTCCACCTGGTCGGAAGTCGCCGCGCAAATGCAGGCGGTTGTCAAGAAGGCGGGTTTCAGCCTGGTCGAGGACTTCGTGGGGCACGGTATCGGCCGCGAGATGCACGAGGACCCTCAGGTCCCCAACTACGTGAGTTCGCAAAAGCGGGAGCAGGACTTCGAGCTCGAACCCGGCCTGGTGCTGGCGATCGAACCGATGATCAACGCGGGCACGAAGAAGGTGCGCATCTTGGCCGACCATTGGACGGTCGTCACCAAGGATCGCAAGCCCAGCGTCCATTTCGAGCATACGGTCGCGCTCACCGCCGAGGGGCCCCAGCGGTTAACGGCAGGCGTCGGCGGCGGCTGACTAAAACAGCGGAATCGAAGATGCAGCTCAACGGAAATTCGAGATTTCGGGGTCGACATCGCTTGTGAGAACCGTCGGCGGGCGCTTATAATCGGCCGAATCTCGCCCCCGCGGAGGGTCCGTCCAGTGTACGGTTCTGCGCGGCGGAGGGCGATTTCGGTCTTGGGCAAAACATCGGGGCTTCCCCTTTTCACTCGCCGGGCGGCGCTCGGTATAGATCGGACGGAAAATGAAGGTTCGAGCCAGCGTCCGACGGATCTGCGAAGCCTGCAAGCTCGTCCGTCGCAAGGGAAAACTATACGTCATTTGCGCGTCCAATCCCCGGCACAAACAACGGCAGGGCTAAGTCGAGCGACGCGCGATGCGTCGGCCGGCCTTGTCGTCTGAGGACGCGAGTTTCTTTTTGATTTTGGAGTGGTCGATCAATGCCGCGTATTCAGGGTGTCGACGTTCCTAACGGAAAGCCGACGTACATCTCGCTGACTTATCTGTATGGCATCGGCGACACCCTTTCGGTCGACATTTGCCGCCGCTTGGGAATCGATCCGCAGAAGAAGGCCAGCGAGCTTTCGGAAGACGAGATCGCGCGCATCAACAACCACCTCGACAAAGAGCACGTGATCGAAGGGGCGCTGCGGCGCAAGGTTCAGCAAGATATTGCGCGGCTGCGCGACATTCACAGCTACCGCGGGTTGCGTCATCGTCGCGGCTTGCCGGTCCGCGGGCAGCGCACCAGAACGAACGCACGCACCCGCAAGGGAGTGAAGAAAACCGTCGCCGGCAAGAAGGGCGTGAAGGAAATGCGGCACTAAGTATGGTCGTGAGAATACGCGGACCAATCCTTGGCGAAATCCGAAGCACGAAATCCGAATGTCGAAGGAAGCACGAATGACCTAAGCACGAAAGAGCGGACCGATCTCGAGCCGCGGGGTTTAACCCCGCGGTCTTCGGCCTCGTGGTGTCGGGCCGCCCGTGTTCCGCAGGGCCGAAGACCGACGGGATAAACCCGTCGGCTCGATGCATTGTGCTTTGTCATTCTACGATACGAAACACAACGACCGACAAGGGAACACGAGTGGGAAAGTCGAAGCGGAAAAAAGTTCGCCGCAACGTGACTCGGGCCATCGCCCATATCAAGGCAACGTTTAACAACACGACGGTCACCATCACCGACACGAACGGAGACGTGCTGTGCTGGGCCACGGCGGGAACTTCGGGCTTTAAGGGAAGCCGCAAGAGCACTCCGTTCGCCGCGCAGCGGGCGGCGGAGACCTGTGCCGAACGGGCCGCGAAGTTCGGCGTAAAAGAAATGGAGATTCGGGTCAAGGGTCCGGGATCGGGGCGCGAGAGCGCCATCACCGGGCTGCAAACATCGGGAATTACAATCAAGGCCATCGAAGACGTCACGCCGCTTCCGCACAACGGATGTCGTCCTCCCAAGAAGCGGCGCGTCTGAGATTCTTTGCCCCCGGCCGGTGCTTGCGGCCTGCCGGTCGCGGGGCCTTGCCTGGGTCGTGCACGCCGGGCCGTCGTGGCCATTCGAGGGGCTCGGGAATCGTGCATGCGGCTTGCGTTTCTTTGAACGGTGGTTCTGGAATTCAATACCAATCGCTTCGAGCGGCCGCCTTGCAGTAGTCGACACACAACAATCGGAGAAATGTCCATGCGAATCCGTTGGCGCGGTTTGGAACTTCCCAGCAGAGTGATTCCCGTGCGCGAAACAATGACTTCGATGTACGGGCAGTTCGTTGCCGAGCCGTTCGAGCGCGGCTTCGGCGCGACGATCGGCAACAGCATCCGCCGCATTCTGCTGTCCAGCCTCGAAGGCGCCGCCTGTACGCGCGTCAAAATTCAGGGGGTGCAGCACGAGTTCACCACCATACCGGGCGTGGTCGAAGACGTGACCGACGTTTGTCTCAACATCAAATCGCTGGTGGTCAAAATGTCGACCGTCGGCACGAAGATCTTGCGGATCGAACGCCACGAGCGAGGCGTGGTCACCGGTGCCGACGTCATCACGGACGACCAGGTCGATGTCATCAACAAGGACCTGGTGATCGCCACGATGACCGACGACGTCCCGCTGCACATGGAGTTGACCGTCACCTCCGGCCGCGGCTATGTTCCCGCGAGCGAACATTACGAGCAGGATCCGGAAGTCGGCGTCATTCCGCTCGACGCGTCGTTTTCCCCCGTGGTGCGCGTCCGCTACAAGATCGAAGACACTCGCGTCGGCCAGCGCACCAACTACGACAAGTTGACCATGGAAATTTGGACCGACGGCACGGTGTCGCCGGAGATGGCGCTCGTCGAAGCCGCCAAAATCCTCCGCAAGCACCTCAATCCGTTCATTTCCTACCGCGAGCCGGGACCGGAGATCGCGCCCGAGTTGGGACTGAAGGGAATGATGGAAGCCACCGGCTACGCGCCGGTCGATCTCGAGTTGGAAGAGAAACTCGGTCAAAGCCTCGCGGAGTTGAATCTCTCGGTGCGGGCAACCAACTGCCTCGAATCCGAGGGGATCAACACGGTGCGCGACCTGGTCTCTCGCAGCGAAGAGCAGTTGTTGCAGGTGCGCAACTTCGGCGAAACTACGCTGCAGGAAGTTCGCGAGCGTTTGAGCACCATCGGACTTCGCCTGGGGATGAAGGTCCCGCAAACCTCACATTCGTAGAACATCGAAGAAGCCCGGCTTTTCCAAAAAGCCGCGCTTCTCGGCTCGGTCACAAAAAGCCGGGCTTCTGGTCCCGAATCCGCCCGGAAGAAATTGGTTTGACTCATGCGACACCGAATGAAAGGCCGCAAACTCGGCAGGAATGGCTCGCATCGCAAAGCGATGTTTCGCAACATGGCTTGCAGCCTGATCAAGAGCGTCCGCGTCGACGAAGATGCGGACGGCCGACAGAAGGTCCCCGGCCGCATTATCACCACCTGGGCGAAAGCCAAGGAGCTGCGTCCGTTTGTCGAAAAGCTGATCACCATCGCCCGCAAGGCCGCCTCGCATCAGGACGCCGCCGAGGCGCACTCGACGCCCGCCGAACGCGATTCGGCCGAGTGGCGGTCGTGGCGCGACTCGCCGAAATGGAGCGAGTGGAACCAGGCGATCGCGCCGGCCGTTGCCATGCGCCGCCGCGCGTTTTCCGTCCTGCGAGACCGCGAGGCCGTCGACGTCTTGTTCGACGAGTTGGCCGAACGATTCGCCGACCGTCCGGGGGGTTACACGCGCGTCATTCGGCTGGCCACGGTCCGCCTGGGCGATGCCGGCCAGCAGGCCTTGATTGAGTTCACCGGAGAACACGACCGCGTGAAGCAAAAACGCCGAGTCGCACCCGTCGTTGCCGATGATGACGAGGACGAAAAAAAGGAATAGGCTCCGCATTGCCGCAAATCGTCCGATTAGGTATTGCGCTTGCATTTTTGAATCCCCTCCCCCCTCGCGGGGG
>JBBDVZ010000154.1:0-7542 GCA_040903115.1 Planctomycetaceae bacterium | reverse complement strand
GCCAGCGTGAGCCGGCTGGTCCGGTTTCGGATTGCGGAGCGCGGATTGCGGATTGGGTCGAATGCGGAGCGCGGAACGCGGAACGCGGAACGGAGGCGAGCGGCCAGCGTGAGCCGGCTGGTCCGGTTTCGGATTGCGGAGCGCGGATTGCGGATTGAGTGGAGATTGCGGAATGAGAACTCGAGCCGCGGGGTTCATCCCCGCGGTCCTCGGCTAATGTCACCAACCCGCCCCGTCCATTTCGCCCGTCGTCCAAACTGGATTGCGGACTGCCGAGTGCCGATTGGCCACCCGGACTATAAACATACGTCAGGCCGTCTCCCAGCTTCCGACACGCGGGATAATCGCACGCAGCCACGGCGGGAAAGCGATACCCGATGTTGAGCACGCGATACCAGTCATCGAGTCCCATGCCGCGATAAATGCCGAACTGCAGCAGCTCGACGCCGTTCGCGTCGCCTTGCACCAAGTCGGCGTAGATCGATTGGGCGTAGCCGCCGTGCGCGTAGAATGCGAAACCGCCGGCGTCTTGCGTTTCGCGGGCGATCACTCCATACGGCGGACCGTCGTCGGCGTCGAGTTTTTTGCCATCGAGCACCAGGTTGTCGCGCAAGAACAAATTGAGGTGCCCGAACGTGCGGCTGCGATATTCCTGCCCCGAGAGGATCGAGAACTCGCCGCGGCTGCGGATGGACTTTATACCCAGCCCGCGATACTGCGGCATATCCATCGTCTTCATGATGCCGGTGTAAGGGCCGGCCGGCTCGTTGTACGCGAGAATGCTGCCGAAACGGATGCCTTCGGCTTCCATGAGATCGAGAATCAAGTTTTCGTCGCGATCGTCGGCGCGCGTGATGTGCACGTGCGGATCGCCGGAGTAATAGCCTTCTTCCGGCATCTTCAGAGTGCGCTCGAGCGTGAGCTCGACATTCGCGGTCTTGCCGGGTTCGACCATCACGTTGCCGCTTACCGGGCGATACTCGAGCCCTTTCCAAACTTCGACGCGCACTTGTCCGGGGGGCACTTTGACGTCGGCATGGCCCCACGAGTAAAAGAACCGGCCGTAATACCGAAACGGCGCTTTGCCCTGCCGGTTTCCTTTGCCGGTCTTCGGCCACTCGCCGGTGAGCGCGAAGAGCGTGAGATAGTTTTGCGCCGGTTGATAGAAGTTGCCGTCGGGTCCGACGACATTGATGCGGCAAAACGTGGGCTGTCGCGTTTCCGCGTCTCGCACCACGATCTTCACGCTGCCCAGACCGTCGCCGTCCGCCGTCTTTGCCTCGCCGGGTTTGGTGAATCCTTGAGGCGTAAACAGGTACGCCTCTTCTTCGATGGCCGGCGGATCGGCTGCGCGCGTTTTGGCGGCTATCGGTTTGGCTTTGGGTTCATCGGCGGCCAGTAGGGTGGGTGAAACCCACCTTTGCTCGCGTGTTCGCCTTCGATGGTGGGTTTCACCCACCCTACCAACTTTCGGTTCGTCCGGGGCGAGTGAAGCGCCAGCGAGGCAAATCAGTCCGAACAGCAGCGACATTCGGCAAACGTGTACGAGCATAAAGTCTCCCATCGCGATTCGTGGCAAATCCATCTTACGGCTAGACGGGCCCTGAAACCACAAATGCACGGCAATCCCCCTGGTCCGGCGGTTTCAAAGAGACCACGGATGGCTTGGATGACTCGGATAAAGAATGCCCCCGCATCGCACGATTCGACACGATTAAGAAGACGGAGAATTTTATGAGGAGACCAGGAAGCCAGAAGAAATGCATTTCAAATTTCCTGGCTTCCTGGTCTCCTCATAAAAAATAATCTGCGAAATCTGCGAAATCTGTGGACGCATTTCTTCTACTCTGCGGCCTCTGCGGCTCCGCGGTTTAATGCAACCACGGATGACACGGATGGCTCGGATGCGAGGAGAGGGCAATCCTTGACCTGCGATACCCCTGTGGACATGATGAAACTCCCTTAAATCTTCCGGTAATCTTCAGCCCATAATTCGAGGTACTCCACGATGATGTTTCCCGATCGGGCGATTTCCGTCTCGTCGTTGCTGGCTTTCGCACTGATGCCGTTGAATCTAGCTTTAGCCAACGGGCCGATTGTCGACCTTCCTTTCCAGCAGGAATACCGCGATCCGTTCATTCGCACCGAACCCGCGCCCACCAAAGACGAGCAGGGTCAGGAGAAGCCGGGCCCGAATCCGAAGGAGAACGACGCACGCACGGTTGCCGTCGACCAGCGGGGACGCGTTTGGGCGGGCACCGCTGACGGGGTGCGGCAAATCGCCGACGGAAAATTCGCGCAAGCAGATGGACAAAAGATCGACGGCCCGGTCTACGATCTCGCCGTCGGCTCCGATGGAGTCGTTTGGGTCGGCGCCTGGAACGGCGTGTATCGCATTGTCGACGGCCGCATCGAGCGCGAAGAAGGCGGTCCGGCCGGACCGATCACCGCGGTGCTCGTAACGAAGGACCGCATCGTCACCGCCAACGACAAGGGGCTTGATGAGCGAGTCGGCGGCAAATGGCAGCCGCTGCCCGGCCCCTGGGCCACCACAATCCTCGACCTCGCAATCGCCGATGGCGACCTCTACGTGGCGGCGTGGTCGGGGCTGTATCGCAAATCGGGCGACGTCGTCACCCGCTTCGCGAAGCCCAGCGAAATCCTGAGCAGAAACCTGCGTGCCCTGGCCGTCGGTCCCGACGGTCGGCTGTGGGTCGGCTCACGGGGCGGCATCGACGTCTACCGCGCCGGCCGCCGCGAAAAGTCGTTCGCGGGCGAGGCGCTTCCCTCGAGCGATATTCTCTCGCTGTCGTTCGATCGCGAAGGCCGGTTGTGGGTCGGCACGACGTTGGGAACCGCCCGCTATGACGGCAAAGCGTGGTCGCTGCGGCACAGTATGCGGTGGCTGCCGCACGACGAGGTTCGCGACGCCGCCTTTTCCGACGATGGAACCGCCTGGGTGGCGACCAAGGATGGAGTGAGCGCGATTCGTCGGCGGGAGATGACCCTGGCATCGAAAGCCGACTATTTCCAGAAGCAAGTTCGGGATCGGCACGTCCGGCCGCCGGGACTGGTCGAGCGCTGCCGGCTGCCCAAGCCGGGCGATCTCGCATCGTTTCAGCCGGGCGATACCGATAACGACGGCCTCTTTACCGGACTGTACGTTGCTGCCGAGTCGTACCGGTACGCGGTCACGGGGGCCGCTGACGCGAAGGCGAACGCGGCCGAAGCGTACGCCGCCATGGAGTTCTTGCAGACGGTGACGGGCACGCCGGGGTTCGTGGCGCGGACGGTCATCCCCACGGAATGGAGATCGATGGCGGATTCCAATCGAACCTATACCGAGCAGGAAGCCGCCGACCAGCGCGCCGACGAGGCACGGTGGAAGAAAGTCGAAAACCGCTGGCGCAAAAGTGCCGACGGCAAATGGCTCTGGAAGGGGGACACCAGCTCCGACGAGATGTCCGGGCACTTCTACGCCTACGGCGTCTATTACGATCTGGTCGCCGACAAGAAGGAAAAAGAACGCGTCGCCAACCTCGTGCGGCGAATCATGGATTACATCATCGACGGAGGCTACGTGTTTCGCGACATCGACGGCGAAGCGACGCGCTGGGCCGTCTGGTCGCCGGAAAAACTCAACGGCGATCCGAACTGGTGGCTCGAACGAGGCATCAATTCGGTCGAGATTCTGTCGTATCTCACCGTGGCGCGGCACGTTACCGGCGACGAAAAATACGATCGCGAGATCGAGAAGCTGCTCAACGAACACGGGTATGCGAAAAACATTCTCGTGTCGATGCAGCCGGAACCCGATTACTTCACGTACATTGGTTTCCAGCTCCTGGCGTTGGTGTATCCGGGGCTAATGACTTACGAGAAGGACGCCGACCGCCGCGAACTGTACCTGCAAAGCATGGAAAGCTGGTTCAGCCCGGTTCGCCACGACGCCAGTCCGCTTTACGGTTACGTGTACGCGGCATTCAAAGGCGGCGATTATCGACCCGAGGAATGCGCGGCGCTATTGCGCGACGTGCCGCTCGACATGATCGAGTGGAACGTTCACAACAGCAAACGCCAAGACGTGAAGCTGGTGGAGAAGCCGGTCGAGGGGGTCGTGCAGACCGATCGCCTGTTGCCTGCCAGCGAGCGCGCGGTCTTCCGCTGGGACCGCGACGTCTACCGAGCCGATGGCGGCTCAGAGGCTCGCGAAGAAGCCACGAGCGTCTTCTGGCTGCTTCCGTACTGGATGGGCCGCCATTACAACCTTATCGCGGCGCCCTGACGAGCGACTCTCGAAGCCCGGCTTTTTCTTCAAAGCCGGGCTTCTGAATGTGCGACGACTTTTGATGCGAGAATTGTGGGATCGGGCGCCATGGCCACGGCTCGACTGAGCTCGTCGAAGTCGGCCCTGCGTGGCCATGGCACCCCGCGCCTTGATCGCCTCCGATGGCCTCCAAATATTGCGGCCCGCTCACGGGCGGACAACCGCATACATCACAGTGAACCCACATCCCACCATAAGACTGATCGTCAGCACTGCGAGATTCGTCATCCACGCGGGGTCGGTCCAGTCGGTCATGACTGCTACCAAAAGAAGACCCAGCACAGGTCCGATGCACAGCACGATCAGAGCGTTGCGTTTTCGCTCGATGTACAGGAAGACGAACAGCGCGACCCAGCTCAGCACCATCATAATAAAGAAGTGATAGATACCATTGACACTGTCGAACGCGTCTCCGTGTCGTCCTCGACCAAACACGCGTATCAAACCGGATTCGACGTCGGGAGACGTTCGGAACCAAAGGATGGCCAAGGAGAGGGCGCTCGCCCAAATGCCCAGAACGAGGAAGCGCTTGGACCATCTTCCCGCCGACCGGCCCGCTAAAAACGGCTCATGCGAACTATGTTCTGGCATTATGCGGTACTCTCACAGCGACAGTCCCGTTTGCCTCGCTTCGCCGAATTGGCGGCATTTTCCCGACGCGCTACGTTCCGAGGGGTCGATGCTTCCGGTGACACATTCTGGCAAAATCCTCTTTGCGGATCTGCACATCCCCTGCCAACATGGCAGTCTTTCGTGGCGCTGAAAGCACGTCGCAATTCGTAAGTTATTTTACGAACAACACTTATCCGTTGCGACTGCCATGGCACAATCCTTGCATTGCCCGCCTCGCGACTGGTTCGTTCTACGTCCTGCATTCCGATCTACCGCTGGGTGAGGAGAAGCTGTGGCCAAATTGTTGTCTTTCGATGAGGACGCTCGGAAGAGTCTCCTGGAAGGTGTCTCCAAGCTCGAGCAGGCAGTCAGCAGCACGCTGGGGCCACGCGGGCGAAACGCGGTGCTCGATAAGGGCTGGGGCGCGCCGAAGGTCACTAAAGACGGCGTCACCGTCGCCGAAGACATCGAACTGGAAGACCCGTTCGAGAATATGGGCGTGCAGCTCGTCAAAGAAGCTGCCTCGAAAACCAGCGAGGTCGCCGGCGATGGAACGACGACCGCCACTCTTTTGGCTCACGCCATGTTTCGCGTCGGGTTGCGATATATTGCCGCCGGCGCCGATCCGATGTCGCTGAGCCGCGGTGCTCAAAAGGCCGTCGCGGCCGTCGTCGAAGAGCTCAAAAAGCTCGCCAGGCCGGTCCAAGCCAACGACAAGAAGTCCATCGAAACGGTTGCCTCCATTGCGGGCAACAACGACAAAGAGATTGGCCAGATTCTCGCCGACGCGCTGATGAAGGTCGGCAGCGACGGCGTGATCACCGTCGAAGAAGGCCGCCAACTCACCACCGAGGTCGAACTGGTCGAAGGCATGCAGTTCGAGCGCGGCTATCTCTCGCCTCACTTCGTCACCGACGAAGACGCTCAAGAATGCGTGCTGGAGAATTGCCGCATCCTGATTTACGAAGAGAAAATCTCCAACGCGAAATCGTTGGTGCCTCTGCTCGAGAAAGTCTCAAAGGCCGGCGTCACGTTGCTGGTGATCGCCGAAGACGTCGAGGGCGAGGCCCTCGCGACGTTGGTGGTCAACAAGTTGCGGGGCATCCTCAAAGTGTGCGCCGTGAAGGCCCCGGGCTACGGCGACCGCCGCAAGGCCATGCTCGAAGACTTGGCCGTGCTGACCGGCGGCCGGGCCATCTTCAAAGATCTCGGGGTGAAGCTCGAGAACGTCGAGCTGCAGGATCTGGGCGTGGCGAAGAAGGTTCGCATCGATGCCGAAAACACGACGATCATCCAAGGCACCGGCAAGAAGGCGGCCATCGAAGGACGTGCCGACCAGATCCGCCGCGAGATCGAAGTGACCGACAGCGAGTACGACCGCGAAAAGCTGCAAGAGCGGCTCGCCAAGCTTGCCGGTGGCGTCGCGCAGATCAGCGTCGGTGCCGCGACCGAAACCGCGATGAAGGAACGCAAGGACCTGATCGACGATGCATTGGCGGCCACCCGTGCCGCGATCGAAGAGGGTATTGTCCCCGGCGGCGGCGTCGCCCTGCTGCGTTGCGCCGGCGCGCTCGAGAAGCTCGATCTCGAAGGTGACGAGGCCCTGGGCGCCAAGCTCGTGCAAAGCGTGCTGGAAATGCCGCTTCGCACCATCGCCGAAAACGCCGGCAAAGACGGCTCGGTCGTCGCCAACAACGTGAAGAAAGAAAAAGAGAAGGCTCACGGTTACGACGCAATGGCCGATCGCTACGGCAACATGTTCGACTTCGGCATTGTCGATCCGACAAAAGTCGTGCGTTCCGCTCTGCAGAATGCTGCGAGCGTCGCGTCGCTGTTGATGACCACCGACTCGATCGTCGTGGAAGAGCCGAAGAAAGAGAAAGACTCACGCCAAGATGACCACCACCACGACATGGGTGGTATGGGAGGCATGGGTGGCATGGGAGGCATGGGCGGCATGCCGGGAATGATGTAACAATTCGAGAAGGGATTTCAGAACCCCTCTCCCCTCAGGGGAGAGGTTGGGAGAGGGGTGAGACGTTCGAGTGGTGATACATATTCGATCGTCTTGACCCTCCCCCAACCCCTCCCTGAAAGGGAGGGGAGTTTTGCCAGCGCGTCTGCACTTTTTGGTTGGTTCTCACATCAAAAGTCTTTCCGCCCCGGGCGGATTCAGGAACGAGGGAGATCGAAGTGAAGAACATGCAGTTGAAACCACTCGATGATCGTGTCGTCGTGCGGCCGCTCGACGCCGAGGAGACTACCGCGGGGGGAATCGTGCTGCCCGATACCGCCAAGGAAAAACCGCAGCGGGGCAAAGTGGTAGCCGTCGGTCCGGGCCGGCTGCTCGACAGCGGCGAGCGATCGCGCATCGCCTTGTCGGTGGGAGACGAAGTTCTGTTCGGCAAGTACGGCGGGACCGACATCGAGGTCGAGGGAGAAGACGTCAAGATTCTTCGCGAAAGCGACATTCTCGCGAAGGTGCTGTGAGTCAATGACCAAGCACGAAATCCGAATGACAGTAGTTCCAAGTTCGCCGGCCACCTAACCTTGATTTCACAATGAATTGCGATTCGGTGCTTTTGGAGTAGTGGTTGGGTGCG